>JBEHYF010000080.1:0-23414 GCA_048498315.1 Actinomycetota bacterium | reverse complement strand
GGTGATCAAGAGAGAGGCGCCAGATGACCAAGACCGCCGTTGAGCCCGAGTCGGTGGAGCAGACCGCAGGCCGGCTGCCGAGCGCGGTGAGCGACGAGCAGTTGATCGCGATGCTGGTGGAGCGCGCCCGCAGCGAGGGCTTTCGGCTGACCGGGGAGGGCGGGTTGCTGCAGCAGCTGACCAAGCGGGTGATCGAGGCGGCGCTGGAGGGGGAGATCACCGGGCACCTCGGCTGCTCCAAGCGCACCCGGCCGGGAAGGACAGCGGCAACAACCGCAACGGCGCCAGGGCCAAGACCGTGCTGACCGACGTCGGGCCGGTGGAGGTGAAGGTCTCCCCGTGACACCGCCGGGCACCTTCGAGCCGCAGATCGTGCGCAAGCGGCAGCGGCGCCTGAGCGGGGTGGAGGAGATGGTGCTGTCCTTGTCTGCGAAGGGACGCACGCCCGGGGAGATCGCCGTGCACCTGGCCGAGGTGTATGGCGCGCAGGTGTTGACGCAAAAGTAACCCTCGCCGAGCGCCGTCCGTTTCGGGCCGGCGACCCCGCCGAAGCGCATGGTGGAGCGCAGGTGCTCGCCGTGCCGCAGGTAGCGGTCGTAGTTCTGCTCGCAGTTGGTCGCCACGACGCCCGTGTAACCCGCCCCGTTCAGCAGCTCCAGCGGCCTGTCGGCGACCGAGTCGCCCTTCTCCCGCGCCAGCCCGGGCATCGACCAGACCTGGATCACCGCCGGCGGCGCGACCGTCTCCCACCGTGCGTACGGTTCGCCCAGCGCCTGCGTCCAGTTGCGGATCACCGCGGCGTTGACGGGATCTGGACACGGCGACGCCGGTGTCTCGCCGAGGGCGACGAGCTCGTCGGCGAGCGCGAACAGGACGGTCCGGACGTTGTTCTCTCCTGCCGCCTCTCCTGCCGCGGCTCCGTCCGCGTGCACGGCGGCGGCGATGCCGTTCGCGGTGCCTGCCCGGCCAGCCCTGCCGCCGCGGGTCGGCCGTTCCGCCGCCCGTCCCGGACACTGCATCACCTCCCGGATCACCCCGGAAGAAAGCTAGAACAGACTCTATTAAGAGTCCACCACCCGCGATCGGAGCATGCCGGGTGCACCGCCTCCTTACTTGCGCTCACAACGTAAAAGCGGCGCCGGAAGCACGGCGCTCCGGCGATACGTAACGTGTTCTCATGTAGCGGTACGCTGTCGATCGTAGACGTGCGACGTCGCCGCCGCGCGCCACGCCGAACCGAGGAGTCAAGGTGACCGCAGAGCCGACCATGGCCGGGCCGCCGGGGGTCCGCTCCCGCAGCCAGCACCAGCGCCGGAGGCGCATCATTCAGGCCGCCGCCGCGCTGGCCTCACGCGGCGGCGTGGAGGCGATGCAGATGCGCACCGTCGCCGAGCGCGCGGGCGTGGCCCTCGGCACGCTGTACCGCCACTTCCCCTCGAAGATGGACCTGGTCGTGGCCGTGGTCAGCGAGGAGATGGACACCCTCGAAGGCAGCCTCGACCGCCGTCCGCCCCGCTCCGGCACGGTGGCCGACCGGGCGGTCGACGTGCTCATGCGTGCGACCCGAGGCCTGATGCGCGAGCCTGAGCTGGCCGACGCGCTGATCCGGTCGCTGCTGCTGTCCGACGTCAAGACCGACTTCGGCGAGCGCATGACCAGCCTGCTGGCCAAGGTCACCGTAGGCGGCACCGACGATCCGGAACGATGGGTCCTGCTGCGGTCGCTGAGCAGCGTGTGGGTGATGGAGATGATCGAGATTCTGCGGGGGCACACGACGAACGACGACATCCAGGCGCGGCTGGAGATCGCCGCTGCCCGCCTGCTCGCGGACCTGTGAACGACGCCTCCGTGAGCGGTGCCTCGCCGGCCGCGCGCGGGTGGCGAGAGGCATCTGGCCGGCAGGCCGGGCCGGGACGCGAACAGGCCAGGCCGGGCAAGGTCCACCAGGCCCGGCAGGTCGGTGCAGGGCGGGCGATGTCGGGGCAGACCACCGGGCGCGAGACACTGCTACACAGAGACGCGCGGCCGTGGGGGGAAGTCGCCGGTCACCGCGCGCGGCGCGGCGGCACCCCGGTCAGGCGGGCCAGAGCTGCCGGTACAGCCCCGCACGGATGAGGTGGACGGCCAGCCGCCTGAGCAGCGCCTCGATGAGCATCACGAGCGCCTTGGCGAGGACGGTCGACACGATGTCGGGCATAGGGGGACACCTAAGTCATGGACGGGATGAGACCTACTTGCATGTGAATTATGCCTGTTCGTCCGGTTGTTCGGCGCCATCCGAGGTGACATCCGGGTGAACATCCGCCCAAGTCACGTTATCCGCCGACGCTATCTCGCGGCGGCCAGCGGCCACACGGGTCAGCACGACCGCGGCCAGCGCGAACGCCCCGGCCGAGCCCAGCGCCACGATCCAGCAGTGCGGTAGAAGCGGCCGACACCCGAAGAAATGGCTGACCCCGGGGGTCTGCACGATGATCCCGAGCGCCGCCAGCGACGCCGCCCCGGATCCCAGCACCACCAGGTCGCGGCCGCCGGCTGCGATCGTCTGCGCGAGCTGGGTGGCCACCAGGGCAACCAGGCCCGTGGTGTCCGCCTGGCCGCGGGTCCCGCTCGCGCGCGCGAGCAGCCAGGCCACCAGGGCGGCGGCGGCCGTGGTCCCGGCCCGGGCGGTGACGTCCCGGGTCAGCGCCCCGCCGAGAGACCGGTCCGGGCCCTCCGCCAGCAGTTCCTCGTGGGTGATCCCCGACGGCGGCCGGGCCGCCAGGGCGATGGCCGGCAGCATGTCGGTGAGCAGGTTCACCAGCAGCAGCTGGCGGACCCCCAGCGGGCTGCGGCCGCTGATCAACCCCGTGCCGAGGGTGAACGCGATCTCCCCCAGGTTGCCGCCGAGCAGCACCGCCAGCGCGTCGCGCGTCGACCGCCACATCGCCCGGCAGTCCGCGATCGCATCGGTGATGGTCTCGATCCGGTCGTCGGTGACGACGACGTCCGCGGTCTCGCGCGCGGCCGGCGTGGCGCGCTCCCCCAGCGCGATGCCGACGTCGGCCAGCCGGATCGCCGGCGCGTCGTTGGCGCCGTCGCCGGTGACGGCGACCACCCGGCCGGCGTCGCGTAGCGCCTTGACCACCCGCGCCTTCTGCACCGGGCTGACCCGGGCGAAGACCGACACGCCCGCGATCGCCCCGGCCAGGTCGGCGTCCTGCAGGGCGTCCAGATCGGCGCCGGTCATGATCCGCCCGTTCAGCAGCCGCAACTCGGCGGCGATCGCCTCGGCCGTGGTCGGGTGGTCACCGGTGATCATGACGACGTCGACGCCGGCGCGACGCAGCCGCCGCACCGCCTCCGCGGCGGTGGGCCGGACGGGATCGGCGATGCACGCCAGACCGAGCAGGCACAGCCGGTCGATCCGCGACTCGGTCAGGTCCCGCCGCCCGGACGCCGTGCGCTCGGCGACCGCCAGCACCCGGTAGCCGCGCCGGGCCAACCGGTCCACCTCCCGGTCGACCCGCTCGCGGGCCGCCGCGTCGAACCGGACCAATCCCTCGCCCGTCCGCCACTCGCGGCAGCGGTCCAGCACGATCTCGGGGGCGCCCTTCACGCTCAGGCGCTGGCGGCCGCCCGACCTGCCCAGTACGGCGTGGTACCCGCGGCCCGGCTCGAACGGCAGTTCGTCCACACGCTCCCAGGAGCCCAGGCCCTCCGAGGCGTCCATGCCGAGCTTCCGCGCCGCCCGCATGATCGCCCGGTCGGTCGGGTGCGGCAGCCGGCGCCCGCCGCGGTCCGGCGTCGCGCGGATCGCCGCCGCAACGATCTCCCGGCCGGCGGCGGGCAGGTCCCCGATCGGGAAGGACGAGACGCCGTCCGAGACCTCCCGCAGCCGCAGCCGTCCCTCCGTAAGCGTCCCGGTCTTGTCGAAGCAGAGAACGTCGATCCGGCCCAGCGCCTCGATCGTCATCGGGTTGCGCACCAGCGTGCCGCGGCGCGACATCCGGCGCGCGGTCGCCAGCTCCGCCGCCGTCGCCACGAACGGCAGCCCCTCCGGCACGGCGGCGACGGCGAGACTGATCGCCGGGCCGAGCGCACGCGCCATCGGCTGCCCCCGCAGCAGGTCCGAGACGAACAGCAGCACGCCGGCACCCAGGGCGATCGGCAGCGTCACCTCGGTCAGCGCGCGCAACCGTTTCTCCACGCCGCCTTCCGGCCGTTCCTCCCCGGCCACCCGCGTGGTGCGGCCGACCTCGGTCTGCGCGCCGGTCGCCACGACGACCCCGACCGCCTCGCCCGCCGCGACCACGGTGCCCTCGTACAGCATCGAGTGCCGGTCCGCCACGAACTCGGCCGCGCTCGGTCGCGGACTCTTGGCGACGAGCTGCGACTCCCCCGTCAGGCTCGACTCGTCGACCTCCAGTCCCTTCGCCGACAGCAGCCGCAGATCGGCCGGCACCGCGTCGCCCGCGGTGAGCATGACGACGTCGCCGGGGGCGAGTTCATCGGCGGTGGCCCGATCCTCGCCCGGTTCCTGCCCTTCCGCTGCGGGGCGGCGGAGCCGGACCCGGATCGCGCTCAGGTCGACGAGCCGGTGCAGCGCGCGGTCCGCACGGACCCGCTGCGCCGCCACCATCAAGGCGTTCACCCCGAGCACCGTCGCGATGAGCGTCGCGTCTATGATCGAGCCGACGACCGCCGAGACGCCCGCGCCGGCCGCCAGCGCCGGCGTGAGCGGGTTGCCCAGTTCCTGCACCGTGACCTCGGCCAGGCCGGGCGGCCGCGGTTCGTCTCCCCGGACCGCCCGTCGCCGCGCGGCCTCGGCCGCATCGATCCCCGCGGCCGAGGAGCCGAGCCGATCGAGCACCGCACGTACCGGCCACGCGTGCCACGGCGTACGGTCGGTCGGCACCGGCCCGGGCCGCCGCGCGAGCGTCAGCCCCGACCACGTCCCGGCTGCGAACGCCGAAAGCGCCGCGGCATCCACCGCCAGTTGTGCCCGCCGCGCCGCGCCAGCCGCCGGTCCGGCCGCGGCCAGCAGGAGGCCGGACACCGAGCCCACCGCAGCGATCTGCGCCGCGCGGACGCTGACCGCGCGGGCCGGCCCTACGGCGCCAAGCAACTGGCACGCCTCCGCCAGTCCCGGGCCGCACAGCACGTGGGCACCCCACGGCGGCCGGTGGCCGGCGTGGAGGAGCCCGATGCCCACATCCGCGGCGGCCAGCGACGCCCCGCCGTGCGCGCTGACGAGCGCGACGACGTGGCCTTCCTCCTGGCAGCGGCGCACCGATTCGAGCAGCCGGCCGCCCCCCGCGACCGCGCCGTCCGCCGACAGCCGCCGGGCCACCGCGGCCGCGCCCGCGACCAGGACCGAGCCGGCCCGCCGCGCGACCACGATCAGCTCCTCGGCCAGCGGGTCGAGCTCGGGGACGACGGAGACGAGGGCGGCCGGTTCGCCGCCTCGGGTCAGCAGCAGCACGGTGGCCCCCCGGTCGTGCAGCTCGGCCGCGCGAGCCCGCGCCTCGGCCGGCAGCCGCCGGTCCGCGCCCGCCCGCGACCGGCGGAACGGTGCCACCGCCCATCCCCCGTCGCCCGTGCGCCGTGTGCCGGGCTGCGCCAGGTCGACCAGTGCGTGCGCGCGCTCGTACGCCTCCTCGACCGTGACCGCCGCCGAGACGGTCACGACCTCCTCGATCACCAGCTCGCCGGTGCGCAGCGCCGACACGTCGACGATGACCTGGTCGACACGGTCCAACCGGCGCAGCCGCTCGGGATCGAGGACGACCGCGTCGCGGCGCGCGGCCAGGCGGCCGAGCTGGATCGTGAACGCCTCGCGCCCCAGGCGCGCCGCCCGCGGAACGCCGGCGGCGAGCACGCCCTGTGCCCGCTGCGCGTTCCGCGTGCCCAGGTACGTGCCGGCCGCCGCTGTGAGCGCCGCCGGGACCGTCCAGGCGGCGCGCTCGACCGGCCCGTACGGGAGAGGCACCGGCCGGGCCGGCACGTCAAGCGCCGGCGCGTGGAAGGAACCGTCCCGTTCGACCAGGTGAGCAGCACGCCGCCGCCAGGCGTCGTGGTGGCCGCGCATCTCGCCGAGGCGTATGAAGCGGTGCAGGGAGCCGATCAGCAGCCCGGTCGGCTGCTGGGCGAGCGCCTGCAGGCTCGCGTTCCCGCCGCCGAGCAGCAGGTCCGTCGCGGTCGGGCCGATGCGCTGGCTAAGCAGATCACGGATCTGGGGCGTCGCGTCGATCATCGCCATGACCGTGCCGACGGCGGGCGGCGCCGCCCTGCGGCGCACGAGCGTCCCGGCGATCGCGGCGCCCCCGCCGACGAGATACGCGGCGGCGAGCGCGATCTCCCGGGCCACGGCCGGGCGGTGGATCGGATCGGCGTGCCGGGCGAACGGTTCACCGGCGATGCCGTGCCGATCCTCGAACTTCTCGACCAGGTCCATCAGGGCGTCGACGGGCACGTCGTCGCCGTGGACCACCATCACCAGGCCGAGGACCGCGTTGACCTCGGCGCGCGCCACGCCCGCGACGTCGAGCAGTTCCCTGGCCAGGTCGGCGCACATGTCCTCGCTGCCGGGCCGGTGGATGCCACGGACGCGGAAGCTCGTCCGGCCGTCGGCGCGGTGCACCCTGCGCCGGTCCAGCGCGCCGACGACGGCGCGCGCCTCGTCGCCGGTCACGCGCACAACGGCACCCGGTGCGCGCGCGGCGGCACCGGCCGTCCGGACCGCCGCTCCGGCGGTCCCCGCTGCCATGCGCGCCGCGGCTCCTGCGCCACCGGCTGCCACGCGCACCGCCGCTCCGCCGGCCGCCGTGGCCGCGCCGACCGCCGCCGCGGTGGTCGCCGCGGCGACGTGGCCGGCCGAACCGGAAGCGCGGGCCGCGACGCCGCGAATCGGTGCGGCCGATCCGCGTACCGCCGTCCGCGGGGCCGATCCGGCCCGGCCGGACATCGGCCCGGCCGACACGGACGTCAGTCCCGCCGCGACCGCGGCCGAGGTACGGACGGCGGAGGCGGGCCCTCGGACGGCGGACGCGGAGCCGCGAACCACCGCCCCGGACACGAGCCCTGCCGCGGCGAGGGCCGACGTGCGTGCGGAGGAGATGGACGCGCGGGTCTTGGACGCGGCCGTCCGAGCGGCCCTCCCGGACGCACGAGCCGCCACCCCGGACGCACGAGCCGCCACCCCGGACGCACGGGCGGCCGTACCGGGGGCGGCGACCGCGGTGTCGAGCAGGCCGGCCGCGGCATCGCGCAGGCGTCGCACAAGCATGGGTCACTTCCTGGCCGGCGGCGCGCGGCGGGCCGCCGCGGATGCGGGCGGACGGCCACGGCCGGGACCGCCGTACGGTTCCGATTCGGATGGCGGCGTTTCAGGCGCTCGTCGTGGCCTGGGCCCGTCCGGTCGACCCGGCCGTGCGGGTCCCGCTCGACCGGGTCCCGCCGCCCGTACGCGCCGCGCTCGTGCGGGACGTGCTGGTCCGCGAGGTGCTCGTGCGCGACGTGCCGCCCGTACGGGAGGCGCCGCCGGTCCGGGTACTGCGCGTACGGGTGGCACGGGAGGTCCGCTTCGACCGCGAGGTTCCGCCGGCGCCGGCCGCCGCCGCTTCGGCCATCCGCTCGGACACCGTCGTGCCTTCCGCCCTGGCCGCGGCGGCAGCGCGGAGCGCGGAGGGCCGGCGGGGCTCGCGCCGGAAAGTGCGGCGCGCGATCATGGTGCCAAGGCCGATCGCGGCGGCCACGGGCCAGTCGAGAATGCCGACGATCGCCGCCAGACCCAGGCCGCCGTAGAACGCCATCCGGTCCGCCGACGGCAGGTAGGAGGCGGCCAGCCGTCCGGCGTCACCGACATAGGACATCCCCATCCCCCGCGCCGGCACGTGCATCTTCATGACCTTCACCTTGGGCGTGACGACGGGGATCGCGACGGTCGTCCCCTGCCCGCCGGTCGTGCGGCGGGCAGGGGACGTCCGGGAACCTCGCCCGGAGGCCGTTGTCCGGGTCCGCGCCGCTGTGGACCGTTTCTTCGTGGCTCTTCTCTCCGCGGCCATGCCGACCATCCCCCGCTTTGCGCCGGAACATCGTTCTCCGCTGTACGCCAATCAACGGTGCTGCACGGGCAAGCACCCCACAAGCCGCGAAAGAACTTCCGCACCGAGCTTTTCCCTGGTCCCGGTAGTGGGCGCGGCAAGCTTGGTCAGATCGCCACGCCGGCGAGGTGTTAACGCTGCACCATGAGGGGCACAAGCGCACCGGCGAGACGACAGGGGTGACATGACCGGCGACGAACCAGGCCACGAGCCGGACTACCGGTTCTCCCTCGCCAACGAGCGAACGTTCCTCGCCTGGGTGCGGACGACGTTCGGGCTCGTCGCGCTGGGGGTTCCGATGGCCGGCGGCATCCGCGGCATCATCCTCCCCGGATGGCACCGGGAGATCGGCCTCGCCGCGATAGGGCTCAGCGTGGTGATCGCGCCGGTCGCCTACCGCAGGTGGCGGCGGACCCAGCTCGCCATGCGGCTCGGCGTCTGCCTGCCGCGCGACCCGCTGCCGGCGGTGCTCAGCGTCGGCGTGGCGGTCCTGTTCACCGTCACGTTGCTGGGCGGCGTGGTCCGGTGAGCGCGGGGCTGCAGGCCGAGCGCACCGAGCTGGCGTGGCGTCGCACCACGCTGTCGTGCTGGGCCGTGGCGTTTCTCGTCACCAAGATCCAATTTCCGTACGGTGCCGCGGCGCTGGCCGGCCCGGTGGCGTTCAGCGTGATCGCCCTGACGCGACGGCGGCATCTGCGGAGAGCCGGCGAGCCGCCGGCGCTGTCCCGGTTTCAGGCGGCGTTCGTGACGCTGGCGTGCGTCATCGTGGCGGGCGCGAGCGTGCCGCGCTGAGCGTAGGCTCGGTTGTCAGCGGGCGCGAGGCAGGGAGAAACAGGCCCAGACGATCTTGCCGTGATCGTAGAGCGGCGCCCAGTTCCACGAGTCGCTGAACGCGTCGACGAGGTGGAGCCCGCGGCCGCCCTGGGCAGCGGAGCCGACATCGCCCTGGACCGGCGTGCCCGCACCGGGATCCGAGACGGCGCAGGTCAGCCGCCCTTCGGCGCGCAGCAGCCCGAGGGTGATCAGGGCGTCCGGCTTCCCGCGCGTGTCGTCGGTGAAGGCGTGTCGCAGTGCGTTCGTGACGAGTTCGGAGACGACGAGGCCGACGTCGTCGAACATCGCCGCCAGGCCCCAGGCGACGAGGCCGTCCCGCGTGAACTCGCGGGCCTGCCGGACCGACTCCGGCGTGGGTTCGAGCGCCAGGGTCTTCGAGTCGGCGCCGCCCGGCACCGGGTCGATCGGGCCTGCCCAGCGTTCTCCCTGCGCGATCGCCGACAGCAGCCATTGCTGGGCATCGTCGACTCTTTCACCGGTCATCCAGCGCGCTCCGTGTGCTGTCATCCACGATTCCCCGGGAACAGTGATCGGCGTGCCCGCGCGCTATCCTGCTCGACATGTCTTGCAGATGCAAGGCCTGATGCACGTGCAGGCGATCGTGCACACTCTGACAGAAACGGAAGGGAGTGGCACACTGTGCGCTGACCAACGCTCATGGAGGTAGGAGTGGACGCTTCGCAGCCCGCCGGAGGACCGACCGTTCTTCGCCGGCTTCTCGGCGCTCAGCTGCGACGCCTGCGCGAGCGTCAGGGCATCACGCGCGAGGAGGCGGGGTATGCGATCCGCGCCTCCGGCTCCAAGATGAGCCGGCTCGAACTGGGCCGGGTCGGTTTCAAGGAGCGCGACGTCGCCGATCTGCTCACGCTGTACGGCGTCACCGACGAACGCGAGCGCGAGAGCCTCCTCGAGCTCGCCAGGGACGCCAACACTCCTGGCTGGTGGCACAGGTACGGCGACGTTCTGCCGGGCTGGTTCGAGACCTACGTGGGGCTGGAAGAGGCGGCCGCGCTGATCCGCACCTACGAGGTCCAGTTCATCCCCGGTCTGCTGCAGACCGAGGAGTACGCCCGTGCCGTCATCTCCCTGGGCAACTCGGCCGCGCCTCCCGAAGAGATCGAGCAACGGGTCAGCCTGCGGATAACTCGTCAGAAGCTGCTCACGCGCGGGGACGGTCCCCGCCTGTGGGCGGTCGTGGACGAGGCGGCGTTGCGACGCCCGATCGGGGGACGAGAAGTGATGCGCGGCCAGATCGAGCGCCTCATCGAGGTGAGCAAGCTGCCCGGTGTCATCCTTCAGGTGCTGCCGTTCCGGGTCGGCGGGCATACCGCCGAGGCCGGGGCGTTCACCATCCTGCGTTTTCCCGAGTCGGACTTGCCGGACGTCGTCTACGTCGAGCAACTGACCAGCGCCCTGTACCTGGACAGACGCGACGACGTGGACGCCTACATGGAGGCCATGGAGCGCCTCTGTGTGGTGAGCGCGCCCCCGGACAACACCGCCGAGATCCTCAGCAGGATTCTCCAGGAGACATGAATGCAGTACCGGGCCTACAACGGCATCCCCGCCACCGACCTGCGTGACGTGCGGTGGCAGAAGAGCCACCGGAGCAATTCCCAGGGCAACTGCGTCGAGCTGGCGCAACTTCCCGACGGCAGCATTGCCGTCAGAAACTCCCGGCATCCGGCCGGGCCCGCTCTCGTGTACACGAAAGCGGAGATCCGAGCGTTGATCCTCGGCGCCAAGGCCGGCGACTTCGACAGCCTGATCGCCTGATCCCTCCCCCGGCCATCCCCGGTCTTTGCAGGCCGACCCCTGACCGCGAACTCCACTAGAACCTGTTCGAACCATTCTCCGAAGTAAGAAGCCCCTTGCAGCACCTTTGATAGAACGGGTTATAGTTCGACCCGAGGGCCATCGTCCCCGGGAGGTCGCATGAGCTCGCCCGTCATCGTCGACGCCGTACGCACGCCGATCGGAAAGCGCCGGGATTGCTCGCCGGCCTCAAGCCACAGGCCCTGCTCGCCCACATCCAGCGCGCCGTCGTGGAACGCGGCCGTGTCCCGGCCGCCGACATCGGCCAGGTCTTCGCCGGGTGCGTCACCCGGTCGGGCGAGCAGGGCGGGCATGTCGGCCGGTACGCCTGGCTGTACGCCGGGCTGCCGTACGAAACGGGCGTCACGACGGTCGACGCGCAGTGCGGCTCCAGCCAGCAGGCCGTCGACCTCGCAGCCGCCCTCGTTCACGCGGCCGTCGTCGAGGCCGCGATCGGCTGCGGCGTCGAGGCGATGAGCCGCGTGCCGCTCGGCAGCAACGTGCTGCCGGCGTCGGCACGGCCGGACGATTGGTCCTTCGACATGCCCGACCAGTTCGCGGCGGCCGAGCGCACCGCGGCACGTTCGACGACCCCGACTACGCCACCGACGCCGAGCCACGCCTGCGACGTCTCGGCCCAGATCCTCCAGTACGCGCACGAGCCGGCGGCCCACCGGCGGGAGCACCCCGGCGACCACATCGCGACGAAGCCGCTCCTGCCCGACGCCGACGGCAAGGTGCTCGGTGCGGACGAGTTCGCGATGTCCAGCCTGCTGCTGATCATGGCGGGCAATGAGACGACCCGGAACGGCGCCTCCGGCGGCATGCTCGCCTTCTTCGAGCACCCGGACCAGTGGCAGCGCCTCATCGCGGACCGCCCCCTGCTGCGGACCGCCGCCGACGAGATCGTGCGCTGGGTCAGCTCCGTCAACCTGTTCCGGCGCACCGCTCTACCCGGGACACCGAGCTGCGCGTGCAGCCGATCAAGGCGGGCGACAAGGTCGTCGTCTTCTGCCCCTCGGCCAACCGCGACGAGGACGTCTTCGACGACCCGTACGTCTTCGACATCGGCCGCGACCCCAACCCGCACCTCGGCTTCGGCGGCGGCGGGCCGCACTTCTGCCTGGCCTCGTACCTGGAGCCCGCCTGGAGCTGCGGCTGCCGTTCGAGACGATCGCCGACCGACTACCGGGCATCGCGCCGGCCGGTGAAGCGCACCGGCTCCGGTCGAACTTCATCAACGGCATCAAGCGCATGCCGGTCCGCTTCTGAGCCGCACCCGCCCGGCGAGCCCCGGCGACGCGCTGGTGTCCGACCCGAGCCGGGACGTCGAGTGCCACCTCGCGACGGCACGGCGGCGCGGCCTGCGGGCTCGACTCGCCCGGCCGCGACGACCACCTGACCGGCCTCGACATCGGGACCTCGTTCACGACCTGGGCGGGCACGGTGCCGCCGAGGACGCGCGGACGCCGCTGGCGCTAGGCGGCCCGGAGCGGCCGTGGCCGGTCACATGGGACCTGCTGCGCAATCCGGTACGCCCCTGGACGGCGGCACCGGTGGCGGCGCCGTCGGGCGGCACGCTTCACTGCGGCGATGCCGGGGTAGCGGCTCACCATGGGGGTAGCAGGAAAGCGCGACGACATGCTCGTCCACAGGCAGGAGCCGCTGAACGCCGAGCCGCCGCGGGAGGCGCTGGCCGCCCCGCTCACGCCGGTGGACAGCTGCTACGTGCGCTGCCACGGACCGGTACCGCGGATCGACGCCGCGGCCTGGCGGCTCACCGTGGACGGCCTGGTCGAGCGGGAGCTGGAGCTGTCCCTGGACGACCTGCGCGAGCGCTTCGCCCGGCGGGAGGTCGTGGCGACGCTGCAGTGCGCGGGCAACCGGCGGGCCGGCCTCAAGGCGGTACGCGACATATCCGGCGAGGACCCCTGGGGTCCGGGAGCGACCGCGACGGCACGCTGGACGGGCGTCTCCCTTGCGGACGTGCTGGCCGAGGCCGGGCTGCGCCCGGAGGCGGCGCACGTCGGGTTCGCCGCGCCGGACGTCTCGCCGCTGGCCGACCCGCCGCAGGCGTACGGCGGGTCGATCCCGGTCGCCAAGGCCACGTCCGAGGAGGTGCTCCTGGCCTGGGCGATGAACGGCCGGCCGCTGCCCGCGGTGCACGGCGCCCCGCTGCGGGTCGTCGTCCCCGGCTGGATCGGGGCGCGCAGTGTCAAGTGGCTGCGGCAGGTCAGCGCGCTGGCCGCGCCGTCCGGCAACTACTTCCAGGCGACCGCCTACCGGCTTCTGCCGCCGGACGCCGATCCGTCGGCGGCGGGTCCGGGCGAGGGCATCTCCCTCGGCCCGATCCCCGTCAACTGCGACTTCACGGCCCCCGAGGATGGCGCGCGGGTGCCGGCGGGGCCGGTGGAGGTCTGCGGCTACGCGTTCGCCGGCGACGGCCGTTCGGTCGCCCGGGTGGACGTCTCCCCCGACGGCGGGCGGTCCTGGGTGCCGGCCCGGCTGGACGAGCAGAAGAGCCCGTGGGCCTGGCGACACTGGCGGGCGACGATCGAGCCGCCCGAGGGCGAGGTCGAGGTCCTGGCGCGGGCCTGGGACTGCACCGGTGCGCTGCAACCCGAGCGCCCGGAGCACCTGTGGAACCCGAAGGGGTACGCCAACAACTCCTGGGCGCGGATCCGCCTGGCGTGCGGCGGCTGAGCACGCCGTCCGCACCGGGGTGCCGCCGCACCGACGGCGAGCGACCACTGAACGCCGGGTGCTCCCCCGGGCACCCGATGACCGGCGGGCACCATCCGGTATCCCTCACGCGGCCGCCGGGTGCTCCCCCGGGCACCCGATGATCGGCGGGCACCATCCGGTATCCCTCACGAGGCGGCCTGTTCGCGACCCCGCCCCGCCTCCCGTAACGCCCACGACAAAGTGGTCTTCGCCACCTTTTTGGACTACTCACCTAATAGCGACTCATCAGTAACGTCAGGCAAGCTATGGTCTAACTTCACCAGCAGAAACACTTGCGGGAGGGTCGGCGCGTGGGTGAGGTCGGCGAACCGTTGCGCGTGGCCCTGCTCTCGTATCGGAGCAAACCCCACTGCGGCGGCCAGGGCGTGTACCTTCGGCACCTGTCGCGGGAGCTCGCCGCGCTCGGGCACCGAGTCGTGATCTTCTCCGGGCAGCCGTACCCGGAACTCGACCGCGACGACATCCTGCTCCGCAAGGTGCCCAGCCTGGACCTGTACCGCGACGAGGACCCGTTCCGCACGCCGGCGCTGTCGGAGTACCGCGACTGGATCGACGTACTGGAGTTCGCGCACATGAAGACCGGCGGCTTCCCCGAGCCGCTGACCTTCAGCCTGCGCGTGCTGCGCGAGCTGCGCCGTTTCCGCCACCAGATCGACGTCGTCCACGACAACCAGGTACTCGGGTACGGCAACCTCGGAATCCCCCGGCTCGGCCTCCCCCTGGTCACCAGCATCCACCACCCGATCAGCGTCGACCGGCGCATCGAGATCGAGGCCGCCAAGGGGTTCAAGGAGAAGTTCGGCAAGCGCCGCTGGTACGGCTTCGTCGCGATGCAGGCGCGGGTCGCCCGGCGTGTCGGCCCGATCCTCACCGTCTCGGAGTCTTCCAAGCGAGACATCATCCGCGACTTCGGCGTGCTTCCCGAACACGTCCACATCCTGCCGCTCGGCGTCGACACGCGGTACTTCCACCCGCGCGGCGCACGGGTGCCCGGCCGCATCGTCGCCGTCGCCAGCGCCGACTCCCCCCTGAAGGGCGTCGCGACGCTGCTGCGCGCAGTCGCCAAGCTCGCCACCGAACGCGACGTGCACGTGATCGTCGTCGGCCGGCCGACCCCCGGCGGCCCGACCGACAGACTCGCCGGCGAGCTGTCCCTCGGCGACCGCGTCCGCTTCGTGTCCGGCATCTCCGACGAAAAGCTCGCCGAGCTCCTGGCCAGCGCGGAGACCGCCGTCGTGCCGTCGCTGTACGAGGGCTTCTCGCTGCCGGCCGTCGAGCACATGGCCTCCGGCACGCCGCTGGTGGCCAGCCGCACGGGCGCGCTGCCGGAGGTCGTCGGCGACGCCGCGATCCTCGTCGAGCCCGGCGACGCCGAGGAGCTGGCGGCCGTGCTCAGGCGCCTGCACGACTCGCCCGGCGAGCGGGAGCGCGTCGGCGCGGCCGGCTACGCCCGTGTGCAGGAGCGGTTCACCTGGTCCGCCGTCGCACGGGCGACCGTACGCCACTACGAGGCCGTCATCGCCCGCCGCCGCGGGTGCCGCCCGGAAGGAGCCCGACCCTGCTGACCGTGGACTTCACCCGGTTCCGCGTCTCCCCCGGGGAGCGCGTGCTCGACATGGGCTGCGGCGCCGGACGGCACGCGTTCGAGCTGTACCGGCGCGGGGCCCGCGTGGTCGCGTTCGACCGCGACGAGGAGGAGCTCGGCGAGGTCGCGAAGATGTTCGCGGCCATGGAGCTGGAGGGCGAGGCGCCCGAGGGCGCCTCGGCCCGTACGGTGACCGGCGACGCACTGAGCCTGCCGTTCCCCGACGGCTCCTTCGACAAGATCATCGCGGCGGAGGTGCTGGAGCACATCCCCGATGACATGACCGCCATGGCCGAGCTGCTGCGGGTGCTGCGGCCCGGCGGGCGGCTCGCCGTCACCGTGCCGTCGTGGCTGCCCGAGCGCATCTGCTGGGCGCTGTCGGAGGACTACCACACCGCGCCGGGCGGGCACGTGCGCATCTACACCCGCGCGGAGCTGGAGGCCAAGCTCAAGGCGACCGGCTTCGAGGTCGGCGAGCACCACCACGCGCACGGCCTGCACGCGCCGTACTGGTGGCTCAAGTGCGCGGTCGGCGTCAACAACGACGACCACCCGCTCGCCCGGGCGTACCACCAGATGCTCGTCTGGGACATCACGAAACGCCCCCTGGCGACCCGGCTCGCCGAGCGCTTGCTCAACCCGGTGATCGGCAAGAGCGTCGTCGTGTACTTCACCAAGCCATCCGTCGCCGCGGCCGAGGAGCGGGCGCATGCGGCGGCCTGACGCCGTACCCGGGATCCTGACCGCCGCCGACATCACCGCCACCGCCCGCAGCATCGCCGCCCAACAGGAGGAGTCCGGGGCCATCCCCTGGTTCGCGCCGACCGGCGGCGTGCCCGGCCACGTCGACGCGTGGAACCACGTCGAGGCGGCGATGGCGCTGTCGGTGGCCGGGCTGCGCGAGCCGGCCCGGCGCGCGTACGAGTGGCTGCGCTCCGCCCAGCGCGAGGACGGCTCCTGGCCGGCCAAGTGGGTGCTCGGCGAGGTCACCGAGGCGGGCGGGGAGTCCAACCACGCCGCCTACCTCGCCGTCGGTGTCTGGCACGAGCTGCTCCTCACCGGTGACATCGCGTTCGCCGAACGGATGTGGCCGGCGGTCCGCCGCGCCGTCGACTTCGTGCTCGGCCTGCAGACCGCCCGCGGCGAGATCCTGTGGATACGGGACCCGGACGGCTCGGCCGCCGACCACGCGCTGCTCACCGGCTGCTCCTCGATCTACCAGTCGCTGCGCTGCGCGGTCGCCCTGGCCGAACGCCTCGGCGAGCCGCAGCCGGACTGGGAGCTGGCCGCCGACCAGCTCGGGCACGTCGTCGCCCGGCACCCGGAGGCGTTCGCCGACAAGAGCCGGTTCTCGATGGACTGGTACTACCCCGTGCTCGCCGGACCGGTCCGCGGCCCGGCGGCACTGCGCCGCCTGGAGGAGGGCTGGAAGACGTACGTGGTCGACGGGCTCGGCTGCCGGTGCGTCGCCGACCAGCCGTGGGTGACCGGGGCGGAGACCTGCGAGCTGGTCCTCGCCCTCGACGCCGTGGGCGAGACGGCGCGGGCCCGCGAGCTATTCGCGACGATGCAGCACCTGCGGCACGACGACGGCTCCTACTGGACCGGCTGGCAGTTCGCCGACCGCCGTCACTTCCCCGGCGACCGCTCGACCTATACAGCCGCCGCCGTCATCCTGGCCGCCGACGCCCTCAGCGGCGCCTCCCCCACCGCCCGGCTCTTCAAGGAGATCGACGGACGGCCGCTGGGACCGTCCGAACCCGCCGACCCGGTCGCCTGCGGCTGCGAGACCGAGGCCGGCGCGGAGGTCCTCGCCGACCCGATGCGCATCCGCCACTGATCCCCGGCCGGCCCGCCGCCCCTGCGCCGTCGGCCACGCGCCGCCGTTGACGCCGCCGGGCCCGTGCCCGCCGCAAAGCGGTTGCAGGGGGCGGCATCGCGCACGAAGATCGGCGACGTGCGTGTGGAGGATCTGGTCCGGCTCGAGCGACGCGGCGAGCTGCCGGAGATGCTGCTGTTCTGGGGCCACCGGCCGCCGAAGGGCGGCGGGGTGGGCAAGGGCTGCCTGAGCCAGTGGTACCCCGCGCCGTTCACCGTCGACGGCGTCCGCTACCCGACCGCCGAGCACTACATGATGGCCGCCAAGGCGCGGATGTTCGGCGACGCCGACGCCGAGCGCCTGGTGTTCGCGAGCGACGATCCGGGCCGGGCCAAGGGCGCCGGGCGCAGGGTGCACGGCTTCGACGAGGAGACCTGGGCCGCGCGCCGCTACGAGCTCGTCGTCGCCTCGAACACCGCCAAGTTCGGGCAGCACCCGCCGCTGCGGAACTTCCTGCTGGCCACCGGCGACCGGGTGCTGGTGGAGGCCAGCCCGTACGACACGGTGTGGGGGATCGGGCTGTCGGCGTCCCAGCCGGAGGCCGGGCGGCCCTCGCAGTGGCGCGGGCTGAACCTGCTCGGCTTCGCGCTCATGGACGTCCGGCACGCCCTCGCGCAGCGGGCGTCCGCGTAGCGCCCCGGAGGACCCGGCGGCTGCCGCCGTAGGACCGGAGGCCCACCGCCGGACGACCGGACGACCACCGCCGGAGGACCGAGCGCGCCGTCCGCGGGACCGGCTCAGGTGCCGACCCGTTCGAGGACCCGCAGGGAGCCCTCCACGCGGCGCTCGCGCCACCGGCCCGTCTCCAGGGCGCGGCGATAGACGCGGTACGGTGCCTGCCCGCCGTCGGCCGGGTTCGGGAAGATGTCGTGGAAGACCAGCGCGCCGCCCTGCATGACGTGCGGCGACCAGCCGTCGTAGTCGGCCTGGGCGAGGTCCTCGGCGTGGCCGCCGTCGATGAACACCATGGCCAGCGGCCGCGCCCACAGCCCCGCGACGACGCTCGACTCGCCGACGACCGCGATCACGACGTCCTCCAGGCCGGCGGAGGCGATCGTCCGCCGGAACACCGGAAGGGTGTCCATGCGGCCGGTGGACGGATCGACGACCGCCGGGTCGTGGTACTCCCAGCCGGCCTGGTTCTCCTCCGAGCCACGGTGGTGGTCGACCGTCACCACCACCGTGCCGGTCGCACGGGCCGCCGCGCCGAGATAGATCGCGGACTTGCCGCAGTACGTGCCGACCTCCAGGATCGGGCCACGTCCGCCGTACTCCAGTGCCGTCTCGTACAGCGCCATGCCCTCCGGGTCCGGCATGAAACCCTTGGCCGCCCGCGCCGCCTGGAGCAGGCCGGCGGGAATGTGCGGCGACGTCTCGCTGGTCACGGCCGGCACCCTACCGGCACAGCACGGCACGGCTCGGCCCGCCCGCGGGCGGTGCGCGCGCATCGCGCGCGCCGTCGCCGGCACCTTGCCGCCCCAGACTGAAACGTGTTCTACTTCTTCCGTGAGTCAGCGCTCCCGCATCGCGATGACGGATGACGAGATCGTCACGTTCCTGAAGGACAACAAGAAGCTCCAGCTCGCCACGATCAACCGGGATGGCAGCCCGCACCTGGTCACTATGTTCTACGGCCTCGTCGACGGCAAGATCGCGTTCTGGACGTACCGGACGTCGCGCAAGGCGCACAACCTGCGCCGCGACCCCCGCGTGACCTGCCTCATCGAGACCGGCGAGGACTATTTCGAGCTGCGCGGCCTGATGATGTACGGCACGGTCCGGATCCTGACGGAGCCGAACGACGTTCGGTATGTTGGGGGCCGAGTTATCCGCACGATGATGGACCTGGACGACGACGACGCGGTCCGGCAGGTGGTCGAGCAGACCGCTGCCAAACGGCACGCCCACATCGTCGAACCGACCGGTGTCGTCTCCTGGGACCATCGCAAGCTCGGCTGAGCGATAAGGGGAGAAGGCATGGAAGTCCGAGTCGACCCGCTGGTGTGTGAGGCGAACGGCGTGTGCGTCGGCCTGGTCCCGGAGGTGTTCGTCCTCGACGACGAGGACGTGCTGCACATCGTCCAGCCGAACCCCCCGGCCGAACTGCTCGACCGCGTCCGGCAGGCCGTGCGCTCGTGCCCCAAGGCCGCGCTGACGCTCGAAGAGTAACGCCCGCGCCCGGAGTAACCCCCGCGCCCGGAGTCCGGGCGCCGTTCACCGGACCGGCGTCGCGCCGGTCCCTGCCATGGAGGTGTGCACGGTGCGAGCCGCAGTCCTGCGCCAGGTCGGCGACGAGGAACTCGACCTGCTCGACGACGCCACAACCACCGAGACCGGCCCCGACCAGGTGAAGGTCCGGATCAGAGCCACCGGGGTCTGCCACTCGGACCTGTCCGTCATGACGGGCGTGCTGCCGATGCCGCTGCCCTGCGTGATCGGCCACGAGGGCGCCGGCGAGGTCGTCGAGGCCGGCGACCACGTGACCAACGTCCGGCCCGGCGACCACGTCGTCATCAACTGGACGCCCGACTGCCGCACCTGCGCCGAGTGCCTGCGCGGCGAGCCGTACCTGTGCACGACCTTCGTCGTCCAGTCGTTCGGCGACCCCCGCTTCCGCCTCGCCGGCGACGCACCCGGCTACGGTATGGCCGGCTGCGGCACCTGGGCGGAGGAGATCGTCGTGCCCTGGCAGGGCGTCATCAAGGTCCCCGATGACGTGCCGTTCGAGTACGCGGCGCTGCTCGGCTGCGGCATCCCGACCGGCGTCGGCGCCGTCTTCAACACCGCGCAGGTCAGGCCCGGCTCCAAAGTCGCGGTCGTCGGCGCCGGCGGCGTGGGCCTGTCGGTCATCCAGGGCGCGCGGATCGCCGGCGCGGCGACGATCCTGGCGATCGATCCGAACGAGGCCAAGCACCCGCTCGCCAAGCGGTTCGGCGCCACGCACACGGCCACCCTGGACGACCTCGCCGACGTCAACGGTGCCCTCACCGGCGGCCAGGGCTTCGACTATGTCTTCGAGGTCGTCGGCAAGTCCGCCGCGATCCAGACGGCCTGGCAGACCGCCCGGCGCGGTGGCGAGATCATCGTGGTCGGCGCGGGAGCGGGCGACGACGTGTTCCAGGTGAGCGCCTTCTCGCTGCTGTTCGAGGGCAAGTCGATCAAAGCGTCGCTATACGGCGGCAGCGACCTGAAGCGGGACATGCCGCTGTTCGTGGACCTGTGGCGCGCGAGCAAGCTCGACATCGAAAGCCTCATCACGCGGCGCATCCGGTTCGACGAGCTCAACGACGCGGTCGCCAAGCTGCGGCGCGGCGACGCGATCCGCCAGGTGGTCGTCTTCGACTAGATTCCCGTCTGGCCGGGTCCCGCGGGCTCGACCGGCACCGCCCGGCGAGATCCGGTCAATAGGCGAGATCAGGGCGGCCGGCGGGCGCTGCCCGGCCGCCGGCCGCTCCAGGACCCGCACTCCCCGACCCAGAAACGGGAGTGGCGGATCTCGCCATGATGAGTTGTCCCGGACGGGGACGCCGGTCACCTCCTGCGGTGACTCACTGGTTCATCGTCGCCGGTGACCGATTCGCTACAGGACACCATTCCGCCAGCCCCCAACCAACGAAAGTCTCAATAACCGCCAATAGAGCATCCGGCGGGCGTCAGGCCGGAGCCAGGAGGCTCCAATGCGAATAGGGGGCGGAATCAGCTTGGTCGGCCTGATTCATATGTCTGCATCTTCGCCGCATGGGCCACGACATCGCGGCCGGCCTGATCAAGCGGTTCGTGAGCGCGCTGTTCGACGCCATCGTCCTCTGGGTGCTCGTCATCATCGGGGTGGACTTCCACCTCGGCTGACGCTTCATTCCCCCGCCATTGCGGCCGTCCCTCCCCCAAGGGCGGCCGCAATGCGGTTTCCGTGCGGCCGATACCGAACCGAGACGGCTCCGCCAGGCGTTCGCGGGCTCAGGGAGCGGGGACGCGCCAGAGCGTAGGCGTCTCGTTGCCGGAATCGCCGGTGAAACCCACGGCCAGAATGTCGCGGCCCATTACCGTGACACCGTCCAGCCGCTGCACGCCGGACCCGTCCAGCCCGAACCCGTGCGGCCGGGACGCCCGCCACGTGCGGCCGTCGGCCGACGTCCACAGCAGTACGTCGGAGCCGGCCGTACCCGCCAGCACGAAGCCGTGAGCGGTGGCGACCGCCGCGGTCGGGGCGCTGCCCGGCGCGGCTTCGGGCAGCGCGACCGGCTGCCAGGTGCGGCCGCCATCCGCCGAGACCGCGGCGAAGGCGGCCGAGCCCGGAGCGCCGGCGGCCGGTGCGCCGGTCACGCCGGCGGCGCCGGTGATCCCCGCGGCCACCAGCACGCCGCCCCGTGCCACGACGGTCGTCAGCGCGCCCGCGGCGGCACCCTGCGGGAGCGCGGGCGGCGCGGCCGACAGCGCCCACTTCTTGCCGTCCGCCGACGTCCACACGGCGGGCCGCGCCGCCTTCCCGGCGGTCTGCCCGCCGACCGCGACGAATCCGGCCGGACCGGCCGCGACATCGCTCATCCACTTCGGCGCGGCGGCGGTGCCGTCGAGGTCGGCCTTGCCGGCGGCGTCGGCCCGCGACCATGTCTTCAGGTCCGGGGAGTACCACGCCGCCGCGGTGGTGCCGCCCTGCGCGCCGACGACCACGTAGCCCGCGCCGTTCGCCGCCGCTGCGGCGGGCGCGAGCCCGGCGCCGCCGAAGACTTTCGCGCCAGTCACCGCCTGCCACACGCCGCCAGCGGAGGACGCCAGCACCAGCGCACGGTCACCGGCGCGTCCGACCGCCAGCCAGCCCTGGGCGCCGTGCACGACACCGGCGAGACGCCGCGGCTGCGGACCGCCGGGCGCCGGAAGCGTCGCGCGGCTCCACGCCGAGCCGTTCGGGGAGGTCCACACCGCGGCGGAGCCGTTCGAGCTGCCCACCGCGACGACGCGGCCGGCGTCGGCGACGACGCCGGTGACGGCGCGTTCGGGATGGACGGCGCCGGGAACGGCCGCCACGTTGACGTCGCCGACGCCGGCGACGGTGAGGTACGGGTCGCCGCTCGCAAACCGGCCCGCGACCACGGGCCCGGCCGCGGCGGGCCCCATGTCGCCGATGGTCGGCCCGGCCGGGACCGTGCCGACGCGCCGCCACGTTATGCCGTCGGCGCTGGTGAGCACCGCGGTCGAGCCTTTCGGCAGGCCGACCAGACAGGCGAGGCCGCCGTCACCGCCGCGCAGCCCGGCGATCCCGGCGTAGCCGTCGGCGGTCACCTGCCCGGCGGCCGCCCACCGCTGCCCGTCGGGAGAGCTGAAGATCACCCCGTAGTGCACGGTCCTGCGGTGCTTCTTCGACCCGGTACGCCGCGACGCCTCGCGGGCGGCGAAGAACCCCGCCGGGCTCGACGTCATCGCGACGACGCCGCCCGCCGAGCCCCGCGCCTGCGGGATGATCGCGGCCGCCCACGTGCGACCGCCGTCGGCGGACCGCCAGAACGCCTCGTGCTGCACGGTGCTTCGGATCTTCTTCTTTCTCCTCTTCACCTTCTTCGTCACCGTCTCGGTGACTTGCACGACGCCGCGCGCGACCACCGTGTCGCCGTGCGCGGCGACCCCGGTCATGCGGACGGGGGCGCCGCCGGAGCCGGAGCCGATCCGGTCGGGGCCGAGCCTGGTCCACGACCGGCCGTCGCCGGAGACCCACACGATCGCCTGGGTGCCGCCGCCCTTCGGCGCGGCCGTGCCCACGGCGACGAACCCGGAGCCGGTGCGGGCCAGACCCGCCACGCGGTCGCCGGGCACGAACGCACCGCCGGTCGCCTGGCGCGTCCAGGTGCGCGCGTCACGGCTGGTCCAGGCCACCATGCCGCCGGGTGTGCCGCCGAGCGCGGCCCAGGCCCCGCCGCCGCCCGCGACGTACTGGGGGTACTCCCCCGGCGGTGGATCGCCGCCGGTGGCCCTGACGTCCGCGACGTGCCAGGTGCGGCCGCCGTCGGCGGAGGTCAGGAACTGGGCCCGCGCGTACTCTCCGCCCTGCTCGGAGCCGGCCACGACCACGGTGCCGCCCGAGGCGGCCACACTGGTGAGCGGATGCGGGCGGCCGCTGGTCTTGGCCGCCGGGTCGGGGGCGAACATCCGGCCGGCGGCGACGGCACCCGTCGCGGCGGGGCGGTGCGCGCCGCCGTCACCCGCGCCGAACAGGGCGTACCCGCCCGCGCCGAGGACGACGATGGCCACGGCGGCGATCCCCACCGCCTTGACGGGAACGGCGGGCGGCCGGGTGCGGCGCCGCGTGGTGGTCCAGGGCTCGTCGCCGGGCGCCCCGTCGCCGCCGGACGGTGCGTGCGGAGGGCCGGCGGCACCCGCGGTGCGCGCCGGCTCCACGGCGGCCGTGCGAGCCTCGGCGGGGACGGTGGCGGGGCGCGCGGCCCGAGGTTCTCCGCCAGACTCTGCAGCCAGCCGTCGG
>JBEHYF010000079.1:0-23426 GCA_048498315.1 Actinomycetota bacterium | reverse complement strand
CCCGCATCACGGCGATGCCGATCACGCCCACGCCGGCGGCGGACCCGCCGCCGATGAGGACGATCCAGGCATCGTCGTTCACGATCCGGCCTCCCGGCCACCGGCAGGCGGCTCGGCGGCGGCGTCGCCGTCCGGCCCCTCCGGGTCGAACCGGTAGCCGACGCCCCAGATGGTCACGATCATCTTGGGCTGGTGCGGGTCGTCCTCGATCTTCTCCCGAAGCCGCCGGACGTGCACGGTGACCGTCGACTCGTCGCCGTACTCCCAACCCCACACCTGGCGCATGAGCTCGGTGCGGGTGAACACCTGGCCGGGGTTGTCGGCGAAGAAGGCGAGCAGGTCGAACTCGCGGCTGGTGAGCGACAGCGGCCGCCCGGCCTTGGTGGCGCGGTGCCCGGCCGCGTCGAGGGTCAGGTCGCCCGCCTTCCGGATCCGCGGCGCCGGCGTCTCGGCGGTGTCGGCCGCCACCGGGCGGGAGCGCCGCAGCACCGACCGGGCGCGCAGCACCAGTTCGCGGGGGCTGAACGGCTTGGTCACGTAGTCGTCCGCGCCGAGCTCCAGGCCGCGGACACGGTCGCCCTCGGCGCCGCGGGCGGTCAGCATGATCACCGGGACCGGCCCCAGCTCGCTGATCCGCCGGTACACCTCGAAGCCGTCGAGGCCGGGCAGCATGAGGTCGAGGACCACCAGGTCGGGAAGGTGGGCCTCGGCGCAGGCGACGGCCGACGGCCCGTCGGACGCCCGGCGGACCCGCAGCCCGGCGCGGGTCAGGTAGGCGGTGACCACCTCGGCCACCATCGGATCGTCGTCAACGACGAGGACTTCGGCGTCGCTCTCCACGGTCGGGAGTGTAAGGACGCGGTAAGCGACAGATGGCCGGTTTAGGGCGATTCGTAGAGGTGGCCAATTGCCCGGGGCGCTGCTATCGGTGATCGTTCAATCGCGAAACTCGTGGTGAAAACGGGTTATTCGTCCGAGGGCGAGCGATAAATTACTGAATGCTTACGAATTCGACTACTCACCGTGGATCGCCCGTCACGCGGCTCGGCGGACGACCGCGGACCGCCACGGCGAGGCTCCGATCGCCCGTCACCCGATCGTGGGACCGCGACGCGACGGCGATCACCCTTGCGTCGGATACTGCTCACGGTCCGGAATCGCTATCGTGCCTTTATGTCGACATCCCGGGCGATACCCGCCTCCGTCTGCGCGCTCGCACTCGCGCTCGCCGCCGGCTGCGGGGGCGGCGGCAAGGCGAAGGAACCGCCGGCCGGCCCCTTGCTCCAGCAGGCGGCGAACACCCTCCGCGGCACCACGAGTCTCGCGTTCTCCCTGCGCGCCTCCGACGCGCCCCAGGTCAAGGTCAAGAGCGTCGACGCCAAGCTGCTCCGCAACGGCAATGCCCAGGGCTCCGCCCAGGTCACCGAGCTCGGCATGCCGCTCCAGCTCGACTTCACGGTGCTCGGCAAGACCGTCTACCTCAAGGGCCTGACCGGCGGCTGGCAGCACGAGCCGCTGTCGAAGGTCGCCGGCATCTACGACCCGTCGGCCGTCCTCGACCCGGACCGCGGGCTCGTCAAGCTGCTGACGACCGCCAAGAACGCCGGCACGCAGGGCCGCGACAAGGTCGGCGGCAAAGACTGCTACCGGGTGCACGCGACGCTCGACCGGGCGGCCGTCGGCGGGCTCGTGCCGGGCATAACCACCGACACGCCCGCCGACATCTGGATCACCACCACCGACCATCGGGTACCCAAGGCCGAGCTGAAGATCCCGCCGCCGAGCGGCAACGGCAAGCCCGGCACGGCGACCATCACCTTCTCCGACTTCGACACGCCGTTCCCGATCAGCGCCCCGGCCAGGTGAGCGACCCGTGACGACCGGGCGGCCCGTCGCGGCGGCCGGCGAGGGCGCACGGCCCGCGCCCGCGCCGCGCGGCTCCAGGAACGTCGCGGTGAGCGTCGGCGGCGTCGTCGTGCTGCTCGCCGCGATCGACGCCTACGTCGTCGTCACCGTGCTCGTCACGATGGTCGGCGACCTCGGCGTGCCGGTGAACCACATCGAGCGGGCCAGCCTCGTCGTCACCGCCTTCCTGCTCGGCTACGTCGCGGGCATGCCGCTGCTCGGCCTGCTGTCCGACCGGTTCGGCCGCCGGGCCATGCTCGAGTGCTGCCTCGCCGGGTTCACGGCCGGCTCGGCCGTCACCGCGCTGGCCGGCTCGCTCGACGTGCTGATCGCCGGGCGCGCCCTGCAAGGCCTGGCCGGCGGCGCGCTGCTGCCGATCACGATGGCCCTCGCCGGCGACCTGTGGGACGAGCGGAGGCGCTCGTCCGTGCTCGGCGGGGTCGGCGCCGTGCAGGAGCTGGGCAGCGTGCTCGGCCCGCTGTACGGCGCGGCGATCGCCGCGCTGGCCGGCTGGCGCGGCATCTTCTGGATCAACGTTCCGGTGGCGCTGCTCGCCATGGCCGCGGTGTGGTGGGCGGTGCCGCGCGGGCGGCCGGCCGCGGCGCCCCGCGTCGACGTCGTCGGCGGCCTCCTGCTCGCCGCCGGTCTGGGCCTGCTCGTCGCCGGGCTGTACAACCCCGATCCGCAGCGGTCGGCGCTGCCGTCCTGGGGCGTGCCGTGCGTGGCGGCGGGCGTCGCGGTGCTCGCCTGCTTCGCCGCCTGGGAGGCCCGCGCCCGTACCCGGCTGCTCGACCTGCGCGGCACCCGGCGCGGCCGCCTCATCGCGGTGCTCCTGGTCAGCCTGCTGTCGGGCACCGCCCTGATGACCACGCTCGTCGACGTGCAGCTCGCGGCGCAGACGCTGTTCGGGCTCAACTCCACCGGGGGCGCCTACCTGCTCGCCCGGTTTCTCGTGCCGCTCGCCGCGGCGGCGCTCGGCGGCGGCCTGCTGGCCCGCCGGTTCGCCGAGCGCTGGATCGTCCCCGCCGGCATGCTGCTGGCCGCCGGCGGGTACGCGCGGATCGCCGCGTGGCCGGTGCACGCCCGCGCGCTGCGGTACGACCTGGGGCTGTTCACCGTGCCGCGGGTGGACGCCGACCTCCTCGTCGCCGGCCTGGGCCTCGGGCTGGTGATCGCGCCGCTGTCGTCGGTCGCGCTGCGGTCGGTGCCCGCCGCGCGGCACGGCCTGATCTCGGCGGTCGTCGTCGTGGCCCGCATGATGGGCATGCTGGTCGGCGTGGCCGCGCTCGGCGCGTGGGGTTTCCACCGGTTTCACGCGCTCACCCGGCACCTGGCCACCCCGCTGCCGATCGGCGTCACCCGCACCGAGTTCGCCCACCGGATGGCCGCCTACCTGGCCGCGGTCAAGGCCGCCCTGCACGCCGAGTACAGCGACGTCTTCGCGGCCACGGCGATCGTCTGCCTCGCCGCCGCCGCGCTCGGCCTGGCCATCGGAGGCCACGCCGCCGCGCCGGAGGGCCCGGAGGAGCCGGAGAACCCCGAGTCGACCCGCGGCCCCGACCCGACCTCCGCCACCCGCTGACCGCGCCCCACCGGCTGTCGCGTACCACCGGCTGTCGCGTACCACCGGCTGTCGCGTACCACCGGCTGGCCGCCCGCCGACCACCCGCCGCCACCGCCCACCGGACGCCCCCACCCGACGCCGCCCACCGACCGGTGCCCCCACGGTCATCTCCCGCCACGGCCGTCTCCATCGGCCGGACGCTCCGCTGCGGCGTGTCCGCTCTCCCGCGAAGGGGTTGACCCGCCATCGAACGTGCCGTTAACGTCGCGGCAAAACATCGAACTTTGTTCGATATTTCGAATACTGGGAAGATCAGGGACTCCCGCATGACCGAACCTGTGTCCCGGCGAAGACTGCTGAGCGGCGCCCTCGTCCTCGGCGCGCTCAGAGCGGCGACCGGCCTGGGCGCGAGCGGGTGCGGGGCGATCGCCTCGGCCGGCACCCGCGTCCGTTCCGGAACCCGTTCACCGGCGGCGACGGCTCCGTCATGGCGAAGATGCGGCGCCGCGTTCATGTGACCGCGACCGCCGCGCTCCCCGTACCGGTACCCCAGCGCCCGACCGCGACGGCAGAAAGGGATCCGTAGTGGACCGCGCCCGCCTGACCATCGACCCGGCGTTCTCCGTGGGCGCCGCCGATCCGCACCTGTTCGGCTCGTTCGTCGAGCACCTGGGCCGGTGCGTCTACACCGGGGTGTTCGAGCCCGGGCATCCGTCGGCGGACGAGGCCGGGTTCCGCCGCGACGTGCTGGACCTGGTCCGCGAGCTCGGCGTCACGGTGGTCCGCTACCCCGGCGGCAACTTCGTCTCCGCCTACCGCTGGGAGGACGGCGTCGGTCCCGACCGGCCCGTGCGCCTCGACCCGGCGTGGCACTCGATCGAGCCCAACACCTTCGGGCTCGGCGAGTTCATTGCCTGGACGCGGCTGGCCGGCATCGAGCCGATGATGACGCTCAACCTCGGCACCCGCGGCGTGCAGGAGGCGTGCGACCTGCTCGAGTACGCCAACCATCCCGGCGGAACCCGCTGGTCGGACCTGCGGATCGCGCACGGCGACACCAAGCCGTACGACATCCGGCTCTGGTGCCTCGGCAACGAGTTGGACGGGCCCTGGCAGATCGGGCACAAGACGGCCCGCGAGTACGGACGGCTTGCGGCCGAGACCGCGCGGGCGATGCGCGCGATCGACCCCGGCGTCCGGCTCGTGGCCTGCGGCAGCTCGCACATGGGGATGCCGACGTTCGGGGCGTGGGAGGCGACCGTCCTGGAGGAGGCCTACGACCTGGTCGACCACATCTCGCTGCACGCCTACTACGAGGAGAAGGACGACCTGCCGGCCTTCCTCGCCTCCGGCGCGGAGATGGAGTCGTTCATCGAGAGCGTCGTCGCGACCTGCGACCACGTGCGGGCGAAGAACCGCGCGACCCGCCGGATGGAGCTGTCGTTCGACGAGTGGAACGTCTGGTACCAGTCGCGGTTCCAGGCCGACCCCCCGACGGAGTGGGAGCACGCACCGCGCCTGCTGGAGGACCGCTACAACGTCACCGACGCGGTCGTCGTCGGCAGCCTGCTCATCGCGCTGCTGCGGCACTGCGACCGGGTCACCGTCGCCTGCCAGGCACAGCTCGTCAACGTCATCGCGCCGATCGTGACCGAGCCGATGGGGCCGGCCTGGCGGCAGACGATCTTCCACCCGTTCGCACAGACGGCCCGCTACGGGCGCGGCGAGGTGCTGCGGGTGGAGCCCGTCGCCCCGCTCGTCGGCACGGACGGCCCCGGACGGGTGCCCGCCCTGCACGCGGTCGCCGTGCGCGGTGACGACGGCACCGTCACGCTGTTCGCGGTCAACCGCGACGCCGGCCGCCCGCTGGAGCTGGCTGCGGACGTGCGGGCGCTCGGCGACCACCGGGTACTGAAGCACCTCGTCCTCGCCGACGGCGACCGGCTGGCGGTCAACTCGGCCGAGGAGCCCGACCGCGTCCGCCCGCGCCCCGGAGACGCGGCGGTCGAGGACGGCACGCTGCGCGCCGTGCTGCCGCCGATCTCCTGGCACGTCATCCGCCTGGTTCCCGTCCCCCAGGGCGCCTGACACGGGTGCCGGCGACCGTCCGCCTCGGCCGGCCGCACCCGCCGCGCGCCCGACGGTCGCGGCCGTCGTCAGCGGCCGCGCCCGTCCGGCGCCATGCCGGGCAGACCATGCTATCCAGCGCCAATGCCGGACGGACCGGGCCGGGCGGACCGGCCGCCGCCGTGCCGCGTCCGCACGGCAGTACCGGGGCCGCCGATCCATCCGGGAGCGACCTCGCGTCGCAGGGCCGTCGCAACGCGGTGCCGGGAACCCGCGCGCACGCCCGGCCCCTCGCTCGCCCCTGCGGCGGGTGGCCCGCCCCCGGCCGGGCAGAGGCCGGACCGACCGCCGTGTCGCCCGCCACGTCCGCGATGCCTTGACGGGGCCGCGGTGCGGCTGCGAGGCTCGGCGAGCTGAGGATTAGTGGCTCAGCCACTGGACCATTACCCGCCTCCGCCGTAAACGACCATGCCGCGCCGTGCCGAGGAGCCGCCGATGCCCACCGCCATCCCCCGTGACACCGTCGTCGACGCGCTGGTCGACCGGCTGCGCCGCGACGTGCTGAGCGGCCGGTACCCGCCGGGCTCGTACCTGCCGCCCGAGCGCGAGCTGGCCGGCGGCTACCAGGTCACCCGCACCTCGCTCAAGCACGCCCTGGTCCGGCTGGTCCAAGCCGGGCTGCTGGAGACCAAGCACGGGGTCGGTACGCAGGTACGCGACTACGAGCGCCTCGGTGGCCCGGAACTGCTGCCGATGCTCGTCGGCGTGGCGGGCGCGGAGTGGATGGCCGAGATCTTCGAGGCACGGCGGGAGGTCGGCGCGCTGATCACCGGCAGCGCGGCGGCGAACGCCGGTGACGAGCACCGCGAGCGGCTTGACGCGCTCCTGGAGGAGCTGCGCACCGCGCCGGACGCCGCCTCCGCCCAGCAGATCGAGTGCGAGATGCACCGGGTCATCGCCGCGGCGTCCCGCAACCGCGTGTACCGGCTGATGGTCAACGCGCTGCTCAACGCCTACATGGAGGTGCGCGAGGCGTTCCAGCACGCGTTCGCCGATCCGGCGGCGTCCGCGGCGCGCATCGAGCCGCTGGTCGCCCAGATCCGCGCGGGCGATCCCGGCGCCGCGCGGGCCGCCGCACGTGACTACTTCGACCGGACCCGGGAGCTCATGCTCGCTCCGGCGTCCGGCCGCGCACCGCGGGAGGAGCCGTCATGAAACGCCGTCTCACTCCGGTCCTGACCGGACGAGCGGTTCCGGCGCGCCCCGGGAGCGCCCGATGAGAAGGGAAGGCAGTGCCATGGGTGAGACGGCACGGGGCGGAGCCGCGCGGGCAGGCGCGCCGGCCGGACGCGTTCCGCGGGCGCGCCCGGGCGGCCGGCACACCGTGTTCGACGAGGTCATGGCGGGTACCGTGGGCATCGACGGCGAGGAGCGGCCGATGCGGCTGGAACTCCGCGTCGACCTTCCGGAGCTGCTGCGTCCCTGGGGGGACACGGAGGGCGTCCTGACCGGGCGGGTGTACGTGCCCGGATGGGCCGACGACCCGCACGCCACCGGCACGCTGCGGGTGGCGCCGATCGCCGCCCGGCGGATCCGCTACCGGATGGAGTTCCGCGCCGCCGACGGCCGGGTGCTGCTCCTCGACGGGTGGAAGTCGGTGAGCCCACGCCGCCCGCTGCACTCGATGACGCACCTGCCGGCGACCATCACGGACGCCGGCGGCGCCGTGGTCGCGGAGGCGCGGTTGCGCTTCGACGTGCGCCGCGACCTCCTCCGGTTCCTCGCCGGCTTCCGCCTGCCGCGCGCCGGCGTTCGCGGGACCGGAGGTGCCGACGAGACCGGAGGCTCCGGCGGAAACGGCGGTCGTTCCGGCGGCGGATCCGATGGTTCCCGTGGCCCGGGCGGTGGCATCGGCCGCACCGGCGAGACCGATCCCCCGGTCCGGGACGGCCCGCGGGTCCGGCACTTCCCGGACGCCGGCAACCGGAGCGGAGACGGCCCGGATGTCGATCACCCGAGCGGGGACGGCCCGGTCGCCGATCCGGCGGGGGAAGGCCGCGCGGGCGCGCCGCCGGGCGCGGACGGCCGCCCAGGATGGGCCGCGCACTCCCGTGCGGCTCGTGCGATGCCGTTCCTGCCGCGTACGGTTCCGCACGTCCGCGCTCCGGCATTCCTCCGGCCGCCGTCCCGCCCGCCCCAGGACACGACCCGCGAGGTCGGCGAGCTGTTCCGGAGCCGGTGGCGCGGGCAGCCCGGGCGGCTGGAGGTCTGGTACACGACGTTGACCGACCCGGCGACCGGCACCGGGCTGTGGCTGCACCACGAGCTGGTGGCGCCCGCGGACGGCGGACCGGCTCGCGGGTACGGCTGGGCGGCGCTGTTCCCGCCCGGCGAGCCGCCGGCGTTCGCCCGGTTCGGCCCGGAACGGTGGCCGTTCCCGGGCGGCCCCGCGGGCGGCGAGGGATTCTCGTGCGCGGGGGTGGAGGCGACCGCGTACCGCCTGCGGGGCGCCGCCGGACCGCTCGAATGGGACCTGACGGCCTCGGGCGGCGGGTCACCGCTGTACACGTTCCCGCGCTGGGCCTGGTACCGCGAGCTGCTCCCGGCGGCGCAGATCGTGCCCGCACCGACGGCGGCCTACGACGGCACGGTCCGCCGCGGCGACCGCGTGCTGGAGCTGCGCGCCGCGCCGGGCGGTTCGGCCCGGATCTACGGCCACGGCAACGCCGAGCGCTGGGCCTGGCTGCACGCCGACCTCGGCGGCGGTGACGTCTGTGAGGTGGTCGCCGCCGTGTCGACGCGACCGATGCTGAATCGGCTGCGCCCGCTGCCGTTCGTGCGGCTGCGGGTGGACGGAGCCGACTGGCCGGGCGGCGATCCGCTCCGCACGGCGCTGCGGGCACGGGCCGAGATCGGCCTGCCGTCCTGGAGCGTCCGCGCCCGTTCGGGCGACCGGGCCGTCGAGATCGAGGTCACCCTGCCGCCCGGCGGGACCGTCGCCGTCGACTACGCCGACCCGGACGGCCGGGCCGCGGTGTGCCACAACAGCGAACTCGCCGACGCCAGGATCACGCTGCTGCGCCGGGACGGTTCCGGCCGGCGGATCGAACGCCGCTGGAGTCTGGACGGCCTCGCCCACGCGGAGGTGGGCCTGCGATGACGCGTACGAGGAGCCGGTACGACGAAGCGGCCGGCGTACCCGTCTTCGCCGCCGGGTCCCGGATCGGCCCGCCGGCGCGGGCGGGTGCCCGATGAGCCGGCACGAGAGCATGCCCAGCAGCGCGGCGGCCGGCGTGACGGCCGCACTGCTCGGCGTGGACGACGCGGAGGAGCTGCGGCGCCTGCGCGCCCGGCTCGGCGACATCACCGGCGCGTTCCCGCTGCCCGCGCGCATCGGCCTGCGGGCCGGCGCCGGCGCGCTCGACCTGGCCGCCCGGCTGCTCACCGGCGCCCCGCTCGGTGGCCTCGACGTCGCGCGCCGCGACGCGGTGTGCGCGATCGTCGCGTCGCGGCCGCTCGGCGCCCGGCTCGTCGACACGCTGAAGTTCCCGGCGCTGCTGGCGGCCGGAACCGAGCGGCTGGAGGAGGGCGCCGCGCGCACGGCGCCGCCCGGGCGGCCCGATCCGGAGCTGGACTGCGTGCCGTCGCCGGAGTGGCCGGCCTGCACGACGGCGGACGCGGTGGTGATCGGGTCCGGGGCCGGCGGGGCGATGGCCGCCCGCACGCTGTCCCGCGCCGGGCTGTCGGTTGTGATCTTGGAGGAGGGACGGCGGCACACCGCGGCGGAGTTCCGGGAGCGCCGCCCGCTGGATCGCTTCCTGGAGCTGTACCGCGACGGCGGCGCGACGTTCGCGCTGGGCCGCCCGCCCGTGCTGCTGCCCATGGGCCGCGGCGTCGGCGGGACGACGCTGGTCAACTGCGGCACCTCGTACCGCACGCCGGACCGCGTGCTGCGGCGCTGGGCGGCGCTCGGGGTGGACGTGGAGCGGTTCGGCGGGTTCCTCGACGAGGTGGAGCGGACGCTGCGGGTGGCGCGCCAGCCGATGGCGGCGATCGGCCGCAACGGCACGCTGGTGCTGGAGGGCGCCCGGCGGCTGGGCTGGAAGGCGGCGCCGCTGCGGCGCAACGCGCCCGGCTGCGACGGCTGCTGCCAGTGCATCGTCGGCTGCCCGCACAACGTCAAGAACGGCGTCCACCTCAACGCGCTGCCGCAGGCGTGCGCGGCCGGGGCGCGGATCGTCACGCACGCCCGTGCGGAGCGCGTGCTGACCGAGCGGGGCCGCGCTGCGGGCGTACGGGCGCTGCGGCCGGACGGCTCGGCGCTGGAGATCCTCGCCCCGCTCGTCGTCGTCGCCGCGGGCGCGGCGCAGACCCCGCCGTTGCTGCGGCGGTCGGGGCTGGGCGGCCATCCGCACCTGGGCCGCAACCTCGCCGTGCATCCGGCGACCAGCCTCGCCGGCCGCTTCGACGAGCCGGTCGTGTCGTGGCAGGGCGTGCTGCAGAGCGTGGGCGTCGAGGAGCTGCACGACGAGGGGGTGCTCATCGAGGCGACCGCGAGCCCGCCCGGCATGAGCTCGTTCGTGCTGCCAGGCGTGGGCCGCGCGCTGCGCGGGCAACTCGACGGTGCCGACCGCCTCGCCGTGATCGGCGGCATGGTCGCCGACGCTCCGGCTGGCCGGGTGTACGGGCGCCGCTCCCCGGTGCTGCGCTACGGCCTGACGCGGGCGGACGCCGGGAGGCTGCGCCGGGCCATGGTCGCGATGGGCCGGGTGCTGTTCGCGGCCGGGGCGACGGAGGTGCTCACCGGGCTGGCCCGGCATCCGGTCGTCCGCGACGAGCGAGAACTCGCCCGGGTCGTGGCCGAGGTGCCGATGGCGGAGGTGCACCTCGCCGGGTTCCACCCGACCGGCACGGCGCGCATGGGAGGCGACGCCGAGCGGGCGCCGGTCACCCCGGAGGGCCGGCTGCGCGGCGTGGCGGGCGTGTACGTCGCCGACGCGTCGGTGCTGCCGACCTGCCCCGAGGTCAACCCCCAGCTCAGCGTGATGGCGATGGCGTTGAGCGTCGCCGAAGACGCCTTGGCCGCCGGCTGACGCCCGGCCCGCCGGCCGGGGACGTCTCGGCCTCCACGGCCTCAAGTACCTCCGCATTCCCGCACGAACGCCGCATCACCCTGAATTCAGGTTTGTTCTTGGACAGAACTACACTGGGACCCAGATCGTTCTGGAACAGAAACAACTTGGGTAGTAATGGGACACAAACCGGCGAACGAAGCGAAGGACGCCAGACCGGAAGGGCGGCCGGCATGGCGCTGCTGAGCGAGCATCCCCGCCCCAGGGTCATCCGGGAACATCCGTGGGCGCCGTGGCTGGCGGTCTCCTCCGTGTGCGTGGGCGCCTTCATGGGCCAGCTCGACGCCAGCATCGTCACGCTCGCCTACCCGGCCGTGGAGAAGGAGTTCGGCGCGCCGCTCGCCGCCGTGCAGTGGATCTCGCTCGGCTACCTTCTGGTGCTCGTCGGGCTGCTCGCCGCGGCCGGCCGGCTGGCCGACGCGGCCGGCCGCAAGCTCGTCTACCTGTACGGGTTCATCGTGTTCACCGCGGCGTCGGCGGCGTGCGGGCTCGCGCCCTCGCTCCCGCTCCTGGTGGTCTTCCGTATCGTGCAGGCGGCCGGGGCGGCCATGCTGCAGGCCAACAGCGTCGCCCTGGTCACCGCGAGCGTGCCGCGCGAACGGCTGCGGCAGGGCCTCGGCCTGCAGGCCGCCGGCCAGGCGCTGGGCCTGGCCCTCGGCCCGACCGCGGGCGGCCTGCTCGTGGCCTCGGCGGGCTGGCGCTGGGTGTTCTGGATCAACGTGCCGGTCGGCTGCGCGGCGATCGTCGCCGGCCGGTACCTGCTACCGCGCACCCGCGAGCGCACCCCGGCCGGCGGCTTCGACTGGCCGGGCCTGCTGCTGCTCGCCATCGCGTCCACGGGCGTGCTCGTCGCGCTGTCCGGCGCATCCGGCCTGGGCCTGCCGGACAGCGCGGTCGTGGCGCTGCTCGCCCTGTCGGCCGTCGCGGCGGTCGCGTTCTGGCTGCGGGAGCGCCGCGCGGCGTCCCCGCTGATACACCCGAGTCTGGTCCGCACCCCCGGCGTCGCGGTCGGGCTGGCCGGCGCCCTGTGCGGGTACCTCGTACTGTTCGGGCCGCTGGCACTGATGCCGCAGATCCTGCACGGCGGTGCCGCGCACGCCGGGCTGGTGCTCACCGCCCTGCCCGCCGGCTTCGCCGCGGCCGCGCTGGCCGTCGACCGCGTACTCCCCCGCCGCTGGCCGGACCGGACGCGCGGGATCGCGGGCGCCGCGGCCGGAGTCGCCGCCCTGGCGCTGCTCGTGCCGGCACCCGACGCCACCGGGCCGGCGATCGTGCTCCTGGCGTTGCTCGGCGCCGGGCTCGGCGTTTTCATCCCGGCGAACAACACCGGGATCATGGGCGCGATCCCGGTCCGGCTGTCGGCCACGGCGGGCGGCATGGTCAACATGACCCGCGGCGTGGGCACCGCACTCGGCATCGCGTTCGTGACGCTCGCCCTGCACCTGGCCGGGCACGGCGCCGGCGGCGGGCGCACCGCCGTCCTGATCCTCACCGCGGCCGCCGTGGCGGCGACCGTGTCCGCAGCGATCGCGCTCGCCGGCCGGAGCGACGCGGCCGGCGGCCGCCCGGGCCGGACCGGCACGGCCGCTGCCGCGCGCGGCTGCCTCGGCGGCGCGGACCGCGCGGCCGGCCCGGGCCACGGAGACCAGGCGGCCGGCACGGACGGCTCGGGCGGCGGAGCGAACCCGGAGGACCGGGCGAGTGCGGGCGGGCTCGGTCCGTCCGGTGCGGGTGACGGGTCTGTCACCTGGAAGCCGCACCAATCCCACCGATCAAGGCGACAATGGCGGACATGAACCACATCGAGGCCCACAACGCCTCGCCGGGCGGCTACTCCCCCACCGTCGCACCGACGCCGGCCGGCTCCACCCCGGGCGGCTCCACGGCGGCCGGACCGCACCTGGCCGACACGGTCGCCCGGCTGCGCCGCGCGATGCGCCGCGCCGCCCGCGCCGCCGATCCGGCCAACCCGCTGGCGGTCGCCCAGCTCGAGCTGCTGTCCGCGGTCGCCGACGAGCCGGGCGTACGCCCAGGCGAGCTGGCCCGGTGCCTCCGGCTGGCACCGAACTCGGTGACCACGCTGGTCAACGGCCTGCACGCCCGCGGCCTGATCACCCGATCCAGCGGTGGCCCGGACGCGCGCGCGGTGAACCTCACCCTCACCGACGCGGGCCGCGCGGCCGTCGACGGCTGGAAGGACACCAACGCCGCGATCATCCAGACCGCCCTGGCGACGCTGCCCGCCCCGCACCGCCGGGCCCTGGCGGGCGCGCTTCCGGCGCTGCACGAGCTGATCCGGGCGGTCGACGCCCTCGCCGACACGCCGGCGAACGCGCCCGGCGGCCGCCCGGCCACGGCGGTGCCACGGACGCGCCGGCCGCGTACCCGCCGGCCGTGACGCCGGTCGCCCTCCCTGCCCGGACGCCGAACGCGGTCCGATACGCGCCGCCCGGCGGGTGCGGGCCGTCACGCGGTGCGCGAACGCGGTCGAACGCGGGTCCCTCGCCGCCCGCCTCGACCGGCCGCCGCACCGGCGGGCCGGACGCGTTCGCGTACGGCCGCCGGGGCGGGGAAGGACCGGCCGCGCTCCGGCCGCGATGGGGAAGAAGCAGCCGGACGCGGTCCACCGGGTGCCGCGGCCCCGCCCGCTTCCTCCGGCGCCTCCTGCCACGTGCGAACGGACGACGCGCCATATGTCCGCACTGTGCCGAGGCTCCCTACGGGTCGGCGCGCGGGACGTGCCCGGCTTCGGTGGCCGACGCCGTTTCCGGCACGTCCGGCCGCCGCGGTCACGGCCTAGGAGCCGTCGGCGGCGCGCCGCATGGCGTCGATGTCGAGCTTCTTCATGCCGAAGACGGCCTTCATCACGCGCTCCGCACGCTCCGGGTCGCTCAGCAGCTCGGCCAGGGCGTCCGGCACGATCTGCCAGGAGAACCCGAAGCGATCCTTGAGCCAGCCGCACGAGCCTTCCTCGCCGCCCTCGGTGAGGCTGTTCCAGTAGTGGTCGACCTCGTCCTGGTCGCGGCAGTTCACCACGAACGAGACGGCCTCGGAGAACGTGAACTGCGGCCCGCCGTTCAGCGCGACGACCTCCTGGCCGTCGAGCTCGAACCGGACCGTCATGACCATGCCCTCCGGCCCGGGCCCGGCGGGGCCGTACCGGACGACGTCGCGGATCCGGGAGTTGGGGAAGACGGTGGTGTAGAACCTCGCGGCCTCCTCGGCCTGGGTGTCGAACCAAAGGAAGGGCGTGATCTTCGGCATCGTGCGTCCTTTCGCGTTGCCCCGTCCGGGAACGGGCCGGTCTGCTCGCAGGGTCAGACCGCCGCGCCGCCGAAGACTCATCGGTCACCCGGCGCGGATTCGCGTCACCGGAGCCCGGCACCGCGGCCCGGGCCGCCGGGCCGCCACGTTCAGCCTCCCGGAGGTCGACGGCCATGTGGAGCAGGAGCGGGCGCGCGGCACCACCGGCATCGCCGGCCTCGCCGTCGCGGAAGGGGCCGCCCCGAAGGCGCCGTCTGATCCGCCGCCCGTTCGCCGCGTTCCGATCCGCGTTCCGATCCGCCGTTCGTTCGCCGCCGTCCGGTGGCCGGTCCACTCGCCCGGGAGCGCGTCGCGGATGAGCTGCCGTCCCTCGACCCGCAGGCCCGGCCACCCGCCCCCTGTCGGCCGGGCCGCCGAGCCGGCCGGCGCCGTCAGCCGCCGGCCGGCTCGACCGGGATGGAGTCGAGGATCTCCGCGGCGCGGGCTCGGGCCGGCTCCTCGTAGCGATGGGCCAGCGTGTGGAAGACCTTCTCGGCCCGGACGGCGGGCCAGTCACCGGGCAGGTGCTCGGCCGGCAGGTGCGGGTCGCGGCGCACGAGGTCGAGCCAGTCGGTGTGCAGCAGCAGCTGGCGCGCCAGGACGTCGGTGTCGGCGGCGGGCTCCGCGCGGTCCCAACGGGCCAGGAACGCCTCGTAGCGGCGGGCGATGCCGGGCACGTCGAAGGCCGTGCCGATCAGCCGGGCGGCATCGGTCGGCGCGACGGCGACACCCTGGAACGCCCGGATGTGCTCGTCGAGGCCGAGCCCGTCGACCACCGCGGCGACGTCGACCCGGCCGGGCGCGGCCCACATGCCGCTCTGCACCGGGCCGAACCCGGCCCACAGCAGGCGCGAGCGCAGGTCGTGCCGCTCGCGACGCCAGGAGTCGGGCAGCGAGAAGCCGGCGACGGTCCACGTGCCGTCCCACGCGCGGTTGACGGCACCGGTCTGCCACACTCGCCGCTGCCCGTCGCGCAGCACCTCGACGGCGCGGGGCGTCAGGCCGAAGTACATCTTGCGGCCGCGCCGGTGGCGTTCGAGGAGGTCACGGCGGACCATGCGGGTGAGCGTGGAACGCACGGCGTCCTCCCCGACTCCGGCGCACGCCAGCACCTCGATGACGCTCGCGGACGACAGCGCGATCCGCCGCCCCAGCACGTGGATGCCGAAGAAGCTGAGCATGAGCGACTGGGGCCGCCGCGCGCCCTCCGCCGCGTCGCCGGCGGGCGGCTCGCCGGACCGCGGTGAACCGGGTGCGGCCGGAGGCGACGACGCGGGACCGCCGGGCAGCGGCGCATGCGGGTCGCCGGGCCGGGTGGGGCCGGGATCGGCGGCGGAGACGCCGGGATCGGCCTGATGGGTGCGGGTCACGCGGACAGGGTAGGCGCTGCGCCGCCTGCGCGCCGCCCGCGCGTGGGGCGCACACGGGGCGCACGCGGGCCTCGCCGGGCGCCGGACGGGACGCCGCTCCGGAGGGCGGGCCGAAGGGCGGGGCCGGTGTCGGCCGTCCGTGCTCGACGCCGCCGTCGATCCGTCCTCTGCATGGGTCCCCACCTCACGATATTAGGCACAGTCTTGACCGTCGCAAAAAAACAGCCATAAATTCGGTGTCGTCCCCCCGTGTGTCCCAGGACACACGTCACACGAGAACGGAACGGAGCGCCCTCCGTGCCTCGACGCCACCGCTCCCGCCACCGCTCCCTCCGTCTCCCCCGCCCGTCCGCCGCTGGCGCCGCGCTCGGCCTCGGCACCGCCGCCCTCACCGGCACCTCGGCCGCGACCGCGACCACCGCGGCGACGGCCGCCGCGCCCGTCTCACCGGCGGCCTCCCCGACGGCGGCACCGGGGTCGCCGCCCTGTCCGCCCGCTGGAACGGCGCGCACGCCGGCCCGGCGGCGCGGCGGAGCCCGGAGACGACCGCGACCGCCGGGCGGCATCTCGCCGCGCCCCTGCTGGACGTACGCACCACCTCCGGCCGGCTCGTCTCGCTCCCGCGGGAGAACGCGTTCGTCGCGCGGGCCCGCCGCGCGGGTCCGCCGGGCGGGCGGCGGCGCGCCGCTCCGGCGGGCGCACGTCGCGCGCCAGGGTCACCGCTGTTTCACCACCGCCGGGGTGGTCGGAGGCGTGCCCACGATCGACCACCGGGCCGCGACCGGCTGCCGGGACGGCGTCGTCGCCGAGCCCGGCGGCCTGCAGCGCGCGGCGCCGTCGCCGGTCCGCGGCGGCGCCGCCTTCCCCTACCGGCCCGGCCGCCTCACCGGCAGCCGGGACTCCTGATCCCAGCCCATCCGTCCCTCGGGAGTTCCCATGTCGATCACCGGACACGCCGACCCCGGGCCGCGCAGGCTCTCGCGCGGCACGCTCGTCGCCGGCTGTCTCGCCGTCTGCCTCGCCCAGATCGCGCTGGCGATCCCCGCCACCCTCAACGGCCTGTTCCAGGAGGACCTGCACCCGATCGGGTCCCAGCTCACCTGGATCTCCGATGCGTTCCTGCTGCCGGTCAGCGTGCTCGAACTGACCTTCGGCGTGCTGGGCGACCTGTTCGGCCGCAAGCGGCTGCTGGTCGGCGGCGCGGTATTGATCGTCGTTGGCGAGATCGTCGCGGCCGCCAGCCCCGGCGTGCACATGCTCTGGGCCGGGCAGGCGATCACCGGGCTGGGCGCGGCGGCGCTGTTCCCCACATCCCTTGCCATGGTCGCCGCCGCCACCCGCACCCACCAGGCGCGCTCGCGCGCCATCGCGACGTGGGCCGCCCTGCTGTCCACCGGCGGGTTCATCGCCCCGGTGCTCGGCGGCATCACCGGCGACTACGGGTCGTGGCGGTGGTCGTTCATCGTCGTGACGTGCATCGCCGTCGTCAGCACGATCGTCAGCCTGGTGCTGGCGGAGGACTCCAGCGCGCCCGAGGGCCGCTCGCTCGACCTGGGCGGGCAGATCACCGTGGGCATCGGCCTGTTCGCGCTGCTGTACGCGGTGATCCAGGGCCCGACCGACGGCTGGGGCTCCGCCTCCGTGGTCGTGGCGTTCGTGATCGCGGCGGTGTTCGTCGCGCTGTTCGTCTTCGCCGAGCGGCGGACGCGCTCCCCGCTGCTGCGCATGGACCTGTTCACCAACCGTGCCTTCGCGATCGCCGCGTTCGTCGCCGTGGTGGGCATGTTCAGCTTCCTCGGCACGGCGTACGCGACCAGCATCCGGCTCGGGCCGATCCAACACCAGAGCCCGCTGCGCTCCTCGGTCGCGTTCCTGCTGCTGAACGGCCTGGCGCTGGTGCTGCTGCCGGTGACCTCCCGGCTGCTCGACCGGCTGGCCGGGCGCTGGATCCTCACCATCGGGCTGGCGCTGATGGCCGCCGGCGACTTCGTCGCCGCGGCGCTGCCGAATGCCGACCGGGCGCTGACCTCGCTGATCCTGCCGCTGGGCCTGGTCGGCGTCGGCTTCGCGTTCACCGTCTCCTCGATCACCGCGACGGCGGTGAACACGGTGCCGATCCACTACGCCGGGATGGCCAGCGCCGCGACCAGCCTGCTGCGCGACTTCGGCTTCACCCTGGGGCCGGCCGTGATCGGCGCGGTCGCGCTGAGCCGCGCCGCCTCTCGGTTCAGCGCCGGGCTGGCCGCCTCGTCGCTGAGCCCGCAGGTCAAGGCCGCCGCGGGTCAGGTCGCTGCCCAGGGCGGCCCCCTCGCGGTGAACTCCGTCCCGCCCTCCTCGCCGCCCGGCCACGCCGCCTCCATCGCCTTCGACGCGCTCGGGGACGGCTACTCCCTCGGTTTCGTCGTCTGCGGCGTCGCGGCACTGATCTCGTGCCTGCTGGCGCTCGCCGCGCTGCGCGGCCGGGAGCGGGAGCCCGATCTCGTCGAGGAGGCGGCCGTAGAGACCGCGACGAGCGCGTGAGCCCGGCGCCGTTCCGCGGGCTGGCCGCCGACGAGCCGGAGCACGCGGAGCTCTTCCACGGCCGCGAGGCGCTGACGGCCGAACTGCTGGACCTGGCCGCGCGCAGCCGCGAGCGCGGCCGCCCGTTCACCGTCGTCGGCCCCTCCGGGTCGGGGAAGTCGTCGCTGCTGCGGGCCGGGCCGATCCCGGCGCTGGGCGGCGACGGCTCCCCGCTGCCCGGCGAGTGGACCTGCGTGATCCTCACCCCGGGCGAGCGGCCGCTGCGAGGGCCGGCCGGGCGGCTCGCCGGGCCGGCGGGACGCCCGGCGGAGACCCTGCACCGCGAGCTGCGGGACTCCGCGGCGGCCGGCGCCGTGGTACGGGCGGCGCTTGGGGGCGTGTGCGGAGGGCGGGCGGCGCGTGCTCCTCGTCGTGGACCAGTTCGTGGAGCTGTTCAGCTACGTCCCCGGCCGTCCCTACCACCCACCGTGCCGCTGACCGTCCCGCCGGTACGCGACGCGAGGGACCGGCGGGTGCCCGCCCGGCCGCGGCCGACGTGATCGGTGGTCAGAACGCGCAGGGAAGGCTCGTGATGCCGTTCACGAAGCTCGTCCGCGCGCGGACCGGCTCGGCGGTCGCGTGGATGCCGGGGACGCGGGTGAACAGCTCGCGCAGCATGACGGTGATCTCCCGGCGGGCCAGGTGCGCGCCGAGGCAGAAGTGCGGGCCGGGACCGCCGAAGCCGACGTGCGGGTTGGGCGAGCGGGTGATGTCGAAGACGTGCGGGTCGGCGAACACCGACGCGTCCCGGTTCGCGGAGTTGTAGTAGAGGATGACGCGGTCGCCGGCCCGGTAGGTGTGGCCCAGCAGGTCGTGGTCGCGGGTGAGCGTGCGGCGCATCCAGGTCACCGGGGTGGCGTACCGCACGACCTCCTCGACCGCGCCCGGCAGCCGGCCCTCCAGGTCGTCCATCAGCAGCGCCCGCTGCGCGGGGTGGGCGGTGAACAGCGCGAGGGCGTGCGCGATGGCGTTGCGGGTGGTCTCGTTGCCGGCGATGACGAGCAGGCCGAAGAACTTGCCGAGCTCCTTGTCGGTCAGCGACTCACCGTCGATGTCGGCGCTGACCAGCGCGGTGACCAGGTCGTCGGCCGGCCGGGCCCGGCGCTCCGCCGCCAGCTCGTGCATCAGGCCGTGCAGCATCGACATCTTCTCGATCATCAGCGTGGCGCGGTCGCGGCCGTCCGCCGCGCCGTAGTCGGGGTCGCCGATCGCCTGGATGACGTTCGTGGCGTCGATGACGGCGTCGAACGCCGAGTCGGGCACGCCCATCATCGAGCAGATGACCTTCAGCGGCAGCGGCATGGCGACGTCGGTGACGAAGTCGCACGGCCCGCGCTCGATCAGGTCGTCGACGATACTCGCGGCGATGCCGGCGACGTCGTCCTGGAACCGCTTGATCATCCGTGGGGTGAAGGCGCGGGAGACGATCCGGCGCATCCGCGCGTGCCGCGGGTCGTCCATGCTGATCATCGATCCGAGGAACTCGCGTACCTGCGGCGGCGGGTCGTCCAGGCTGGTCGCGCTGGGCTCGGAGCTGAAGACCGCCGGGGTCCGGCTCGCCTCGGTGACCTGGTCGTGCCGGGTCAGCGCGTAGAAACCGGGCAGCACGGCGCCGTCGGCGCCGCGGTTCTCGGGCACGTACACCGGCTCGGTCGTGGCGCGCAGCCGGGCGAACACCTCGTCGCGCTCGGCGGGCGGGCGCTCCCAGAAGCCGAGATCCGCCAGGTGGACGTCGTCCAGCTCGACCGTCATCGCCAACCGCCTCTCATGCCGTGCGCCGTGGTTCCGAACCGCGTTCAGCGTAGGACGGTACCGGACGCCGTGTCAGCACGCGTCAGCCACCCTGTCAGCCCAGCGGTGCCTCGGCGACCGCGAACCGGCACCGTGGCGGGAGGCGGCAGGACGGGCGGCGGGAGCGGGCGGGGTTACGCGCGGGCCGGGCCGGCTCCACGCGGGAGACGATGTCGAGTCCGGAACACCTGCCGGAGATGGAACTTCACCGTGTGCGGCGAGATGAACATGCGGGTCGCCACCTGACGGTTCGTCAGGCCCCGCGCGACCAGAGTGGCGACGTCGCGTTCGGTCTCGGTGAGGCCGGCCCAGCCCGAGACCGGGCGATCCGCCTGCGTCCAGTGGCGGCGCCGCACCCCGAGCTCGCGCAGCCGGGAACGGACGCGCGCCGCGTCCCGGTGCGCGCCCGAGCCGACTCCGCCTCGTCGAACCGCCGCAGGCCGGTGAGCAGCGCGGCCAGGTGCAACCGCGGGTGTGCGTGCTGGACCCGGATCGGGCCCTCGCTCGCGGTCAGCCGGCGGCGGGCGCCAGGAGGCGGGCGGCCTCGTCCAGGATCTCGACGACCCGCACGCCGAACGCCGCGTCGCAGTCGTGCGATCGGCCCGTGCGGGCGGAATCGATCACGGTGTCGATCACCCGGTGCAGCGCCGCCACCGCCGTGTCCGTGCTCGACGGCATGACCGAGACCCCGTGCGCGCCGCGCAACTCGACCGCCGAGCCCGCGGCCGGGGCAGGTGCCGTCAGGCTGAGCGTCACCGTGCTGGACGCCCCCGAGTCGTGCCGGAGGACCAGGTGCACCGTGTCCTGCGGGCCGGCCGCGGCGGCGGTCACCGCCCGCACGTCACCGAGCACAGGGAGCAGCACCGACAGCGGGTGCGGGCCGACGTCCCACAGCGCGCCCTTCTCGTGCCGCCAGGGCGAGTTCGCGAACGGGCCGGCCGCGAGCGCGCCCATCCACGCGGCGTGCGCGGTGAACCAGCCGCCGCGCCGGGCCTGCTCGGCGATCCAGCCGCGCGGTCCCTCGGTGAACCGCGAGGTGAAGAAGACCGTCGAGGCGACACCCGCCTCCTTCACCGCGTCGGCGACCGCGCGCGCGTCCGCCACGTCGATGGCCAGGGGCTTGTCCAGAAGCAGGTGGCGGCCGGCCCGCGCGGCCCGCACGGCCAGGGGCGCCTGGACGGCCGGCGGCAGGGCGATCGCGATCGCGTCGCTGTCGGCGATCAGTTCGTCGACACCGGCGTACGGGCGGGTGCCGAAGCGGGCGGCGAGCGCGGCCGCCGCCTCGGGCCGCCGGCCCCAGATCCCGGTGAAGTCGACCTCGGGATGGGCGTGCAGCGCCGGGCCGTACGCGAGCGTCGCCCACGGGCCTGTACCGAGGAGTCCGATGCGCACCGTTCCGCCTTTCCTGGTCGATCTCGGCCATGAAACACCACCGTGCCGGGTCGCGGGAAGATCGGCCGTTCCGGGAGCACGGCCGGGGCCGGCGGTGGCAGGGTGGCATCATGACCTCGCCGCCCGCCACTCCGCAGCGGCCGGCCCCGGCGGACGCCACGCCGGCACCGGGCCGGTTCGCCGCGCTGCGGCGGCGTCGGAGGTGGCTGTTCGCGCTCGTCGTGGCACTGCTCGCGGAGATGGCGGCCGCGATGGTCACGACCTCGGTCGCGCAGACGCCGACCGTCGACGAGCCGGTGTACGTCGGCGCGGCAGAGGTCTACCTGCGAAAGCACGACCTGGGCGACAACCCCGAGCACCCGCCGCTCGGCAAGCTGATCATCGGAGCCGGCCTGGCGTTCACGCACGTCCGCTTCGACCCGTCGTTCACCGGCACCGAGGGTGCGATCGGGCGGCACCTGCTGTACGAGTCGGGCAACGACCCGTGGCGGCTCATGTTCTGGGGACGGCTGCCGGTGATCGTGGCGACGCTGCTGTTCGGGCTGGTCGTCTTCGCGTTCGCCACCGACCTCGCCGGGCCCGCCGGCGGGCTGGTGGCTCTCGCCCTGTACGCCTTCTCCCCCGACCTGATCGCGAACGGCTCGCTGGCCACGCTCGACGTGCTCGCCGCCGGCTTCGCGCTGACCTCGGCCTGGCTGCTGTGGCGGGCGCGGCGCCGCCCCCTCCGGTACCTCCCACTCGGCGCGGTCGCGCTCGGCGCAGCCCTGGCCACCAAGATGAACACGCTGCCGGCGATCCCGGTCCTGCTGGCGCTCGCCGTCCTCTCCGTCTGGACCGCGTCCCGCGCACCCCGCACGGCCGCCTCCGCCCCGGCCGCGACCGGCGCGGGCACGGCCGGCGCGGGCGCCCACGGCGCCGACGTACGTGGCGCCCGGGCGGGTAGCGCCGACCATGAAACGACCGGGACGGACACCGGGACCGGCGCCCGCGGGCTGGGCACGGAGGCGGGGCCGGGCACGGTGCGCGGCGCGGCTCGGCCGCTCGCGCTGGGCGTGGCGGCGGCGGCCGGGGTGGCCGTGGTCGCGGTCGGCGTGGTGTGGGCGATCTACCTCGCCGTCGACCCGCGGCTGCGCTGGGCGCCCGCGAACGTGCCGGCGGTGCACGGCGTACGCGGGCTGGTCACCGGGCTGCTGCCGTTCCCGCGGCCCTACCTCGACGGCATGCGCATCCAGTTCCATCTCGAGAACGCGCGGTGGGGCGGCTTCCTGTTCGGCCGGCACTACGTCGGCGCGCTGTGGTACTACCTGCCGGCCGCGCTGCTGGTGAAGACGCCGCTCGGCATGCTCGCGCTGTGGCTCGCCGGCGCCGTCGCGATGGCGGCCGTGCCCCGGCTGCGGCCCGCCGCGCCGTACGTGCTGGTGCCGGCGGCGGTGCTGCTGGCCGCGGCGATGACCGGCTCGCGCGACCTGGGCGTGCGGTACGCCATCTTCGTGCCGATGTTCCTGGCCGTCGCCGCGGCGGGAGTGGTCGCCTTCCACCGGGGTTGGGCGCTCGCGGGCGCCCTGGCGCTCATGCTGTTCGTCGCCGTCAGCTCGCTACGGACGTTCCCGTACTACCTGCCGTACTCCAACGAGGCGTTCGGCGGCCCGGCGAAGACGTACCTGCGCCTGCACGACTCGAACGTCGACTGGGGCCAGGACCTCGGGCGACTCGCCGACCGCCTGCGGCAGCGGTACCCGGGCGAGCGGGTCTGGCTCGTCTACCAGGGCAGCGGCGTGCCGTCGTACTACGGCATCCACGCCGCCGACCCGCGCACGGTGCCGCCGGATCAGGTCACCGGCCTGCTCGTCGTGTCGGATGACTGGATCGACAAGGCCGACGGACGGTTGAAGGCGTTGATCCGGACCAGCCGGCCGATCGACCAGGTCGGCCACTCGATCACGATCTTCCGCCGCCCGCCCGGGCCGGCTTCATAGTGGGCCGGCCCGCACGGCAGGGCACCGGCGAGGTGCGCAAGACGAACGGTTGATCGCTCGGCGACGAGCGCGAGGGGCAGACCGGCGGTGGTGTCGCGGGCGATGTCGAAGCCGCCGGGGTGTGGCGACCGGCCGGGGGTTCCGAAGGTCACAGCCGCATGGTGGATCGCTTTGCGCGATCGCACACATACAATCAGTGGCGCGCGTGTCACGGCACCGGGGGGGGGGGGGGGGGGGGTGGGGGGAGAAGCCCCCGATCCCACGCCGACAAAATTCACAGCTAAACAGCGTGGGCTGCGCTGCGCTTCGCTTAGCCCACGCTACGCTCCCGCTACCCAATTTCCGAAATGCACTTCTGCAGTGCCTG
>JBEHYF010000078.1:0-23918 GCA_048498315.1 Actinomycetota bacterium | reverse complement strand
GGCCGTGGAACCGGGGCCGCGTGGAGGACCTCCCGGCCGAGGTCATCGACCTCGCAACCCGCGAATAGTCCCCCATTCGTACGCGATCGGTAATGATCTGGTCCGAGGAGACGACGCCCCGACGCGCGAATCCCCTATACGGTTGTCCAGTGATGGGCGATCACATCCTTGATCTCATCCTGCTGGTCCTCGTCGTGCTGTTCGCGATCTCGGGGTACCGGCAGGGCTTCATCGTGGGCGTACTCAGCTTCATCGGCTTCGTCGGTGGCGTGGTCGTCGGGATGCTGCTCGCCCCTCCGCTGGTCAAGGTCGTCGTCGACGGCCCGGGTCAGCAGGCGCTGCTCGCCGTGATCATCGCGTTCCTCACCGCGACGCTCGGCCAGCTCATGGCCTCGGCGATCGGCTCGGCCATCCGCAGCAGGGTGACGTGGGAGTCCGCGCGCAGCCTCGACGCCATCGGCGGCGCCTGCGTCAGCTCGGTCGCGCTGCTCGTGGTCGCCTGGTTCATCGGCAGCGCACTGGTCACCTCCCCGATCACCTGGCTGCGCACCCAGGTCAAGGACTCGCGGGTGCTGCACGGCGTGGACGCGTTCATGCCCGAGCAGGCCGACACCTGGTTCTCCTCATTCCGTGGCTTCGTCTCCAAGACCGAGTTCCCGCAGGTCTTCGGCGGCCTCGGCGGCGAGTCGATCGTCGACGTGCCGCCGCCGGACCCGCGCGTGCTGACCACCCCGCAGATGCGTGCGGCCCGCCGCAGCATCGTGAAGATCATCGGCACCGCCCGCAGTTGCCAGCGCAAGATCGAGGGCACCGGCTTCGTCTACGCGCCCAACCGGGTCATGACGAACGCGCACGTCGTCGCCGGCGTCGACACCGGCCCGACCGTCTACACCATGGGCGGCGGCGCGTACCGCGCCAAGGTCGTGCTGTACGACTACAAGACCGACATCGCCATCCTGGACGTGCCGGGCATCCATCTGCCCTCGCTGAAGTTCGACGGCAACGCCCAGCCCCGCGATAACGCCGTCGTCGCCGGCTTCCCGAAGAACCACCCATTCACCGCGCGGCCGGCCCGCATCCGCGCCAAGCAGAAGGCGCGCGGCCCGGACATCTACCACTCCGGCCAGGTCACCCGCGAGATCTACACCATCCGCGCATTGGTCGAACAGGGCAACTCCGGCGGCCCGTTGCTGGCCCCCAACGGCAAGGTGTACGGCGTGGTGTTCGCCGCCGCCCTCGACAACAAGGACACCGGGTACGCGCTGACCGCCCACGAGGTCGAGCAGGACGCGAACGCCGGCGTCCAGGCGACCAACGAGGTCTCCACCCAGGCCTGCTCGGACTGATCACTGCGGCCAGGGCGGCCACGTCGTACGGGGACGCCGCGCGGGCGCAGGGTGCCGCCGTTTCCGTGAAAATCCAGTGAATCGGCCGCTCGGGGCCGAGAAACAGGCATGAATGACGCTGCAATGGCCAGCGTTACCCCCGATCTCCGGCCTTTTCGGCATTCGGGATGCGTAGTGGATCATGCCGTTCGGCGCCTGCCACTCGCCGGAAAGCACCCGAAAAGGACGCGGCCGCGGCGCACGGACCGGCACCGCTCCACCGCCGCCCGGTCCGCGCGACTGCTGGTCCGCGCGCGGCCGGAAGTGCGGGTGAGCGCCGTGTCGGCAGGGGCGCTTCCGCCGTGCCGGCGGGGAGCGTGGGTGCGGGCCTCCCGGGTCGGAAGGCGCACGGGTGGAGGCGCGTCCCGCCGCGCTGCCCGGTGTCGGTGGCGGCTGGTCCGGGGTCCAGCCGGAACTGCGGCTGGTTGCCGGTCTGCCTGTCGGCAGGGGGTGCGGGGCGCTGCGGTCCGCGGTGCCGCAGGGTGCCGGTCAGCCGCGCAGGCGGGGTGCCAGGTCGGCGTCCGTCACCTCGCCGAGGCCGTTCCGCTCGATGCGCTCGGCCAGCCCGAGGGCCTGCCGGGCCAGCTCGCCGGCCCGGATCCCGTGCGGGGCCGGGCCCCGCTCCGCGTCGCCGTACGGCGCGATGCGGCCGGCCCCGCGCCGCAGCAGCGCCCTTGCCCCTCGCGCGTTGCCGCGCCGCACGTGCGTGAACCCGACGGCGAGCTGGGCCAGCCCCTGCCAGAGGGCGCGTTCGGCCTCCGGGGCGGCCTTCCACGCCGCCTCCAGCACCTCGTGCGCGTGGAAGGGACGGTCGGCGTCCAGGAACCGCTGGGCCTCCGCCAGCGCCTCGTCCGGCTCGGCCGTGTAGTCGTCCGGGACCCGTTCCTCGCCCGCAGCGTCGCGCGGCAGCGGACGCCCGTACGCGTCCCGTGGCCGCGCGTTGCGCGCCCGCCCGGCCGTGTCCCGGTCCCGCACCTCGTTCGCGAGCCGCTCCGGCTCGTCCGCGGGCCGCCCTGCCTCGCCCGCGGAGCGCCCCGCCTCGTACGTGGAGCGCCCTGTCTCCCGATCCCGCATGCTCCCATTCTCCGCACACGGCTTCTCCGCACACGGCCGACCGCGGCGGACCGAGCCGCGTACGTTCCCCATGCAGGCGGCCGGCGGCGTGCCTCCGGCCGAAGCGCCGGGGCGGGCTCAGCGGCGGCGGAGCGGGCGGCGGTCGGGCTCGGGGTCGTCCAGCCAGCCGATCAGCTCGGTGTCGAAGACGTCCGGACGCTCCTCGTGCGGGAAGTGCCCGGCCCCTTCGATCAGCTTCCAGCGGTACGGCGCCTCGACGTACCGGCCCGAGCCCTGTGCGCTGTGCGGGAACACGCATCGGTCGAGCGAGCCGTGCAGTTGCAGGGTCGGCACGTGGATCGGCGCGCGCATCCGGCGGGCGTACCGCAGCCCGTCGGGACGCAGCACCGAGCGCACCGCCCAGCGGTGGTACTCCAGCGCGCAGTGCGCCACGCCGGGGATCTGGAACGCCGCGCGGTACAGTTCCTCGCTGCGCGCGTCCGGCCAGCCGGGCGCGGACCAGTCGCGCAGCGTCTGCCCGACCGCCGCGGCGTCGTCGCGTACGAGCCGGTGCTCGGGGTGGATCGGCACCTGGAAGGCGAAGACGTGCCGGGTCGCCCAGCCCTGGCCGCGCACGTCGGTCAGCAGGGAGGCGCGCAGGCGCAGCGGGTGCGGCGCGGAGACGGCGGCGAGCCGCTGCACCGTCTTGGGGTGGTAGACGCCCATGGTCCAGGCGAGCAGGCCGCCCCAGTCGTGCCCGACCACGGTGGCGTTCGCCTCGCCGAGCGCGCGGACGAGCCCGGCGGCGTCGCCGGCGAGGGTGATCAGGTCGTATCCGCGGGGAGGCTTGTCGCTGCCGCCGTACCCGCGCAGGTCGACGGCGGCCGCCCGGAACCCGGCCTCAGCGAGGGACACGAGCTGGTGATGCCAGCACCACCAGAATTCCGGGAAGCCGTGCAGCAGCAGCACGAGCGGCCCATCACCGGCCTCCACGACGTGGAAGCGGGTGCCGCCGGCGCTGACCATACGGTGCCGCCACGGCCCGTCGATCCAGGCGACGGACTCGTCCGTCATGCCGGTTCCCTTCCTGGTCCCTTCATCGCCGGGCGGGCGCGGGGCCGCCAGGCCGTGCCCCGGGCGGGCGTCACTCGGCCAGGGCAGGCCGGTCGTCCGAGCCGCCGCGCCGCAGCAGCGCCAGGTCGGCGCGTACGGTCTCGCGGGTGCGGCGGGCGCCGCTCATCTTCTTCATCCGCCACATCCCGATGCCGACGAGCACGGCGGCGAGCAGTACGTAGAACCCGGCCACGATCACGAAGGCGAGCCAGTGCCACACGCCCGCGGCGACCAGCGCGTACGCGGCGGCGATCGACAGCAGGATCAGGACGATGCCCGCGATCAGGCCGGCGACGGCGAACAGCGTGCCGCCGAGGGCGGCCTTCTTGACATCGCCCTTCAGCTCCAGCTTGGCGAGCTCGATCTCCGCCTTGACGAGGTTGGAGACGCTGCTCGTCGCGATGGCGACCAGCTCACCGAGTGACTTGTCCTCAAGTCGTCCGCCGGGCCGTTCCTCCGTCATTGTCGAACTGCTCCTCTCGGTGCCGGTCGTCACTTTCTCGAACAACGCAGGATCCGAACAGGCCGAACCGCCGATGAGGAGTGAACCGGCGATGTCTCCGTAAGAACGGCTTCTCGGAACGCGTGTGTCAGAGGTTACCGCTGGTGATGCGGTGACATCCGGGTGGCTGCAAGGCCGAGGGCGCGGCCCGGGCCGGACCGCGCCCTCGGCATGGGCTTACTCGTCGCTGGACGAGGCCGGCATCTTCTCCCTGATCAGGTCCATCACCGTGCTGTCGGTCAGCGTGGTGACGTCGCCGAGCGAACGGTTCTCCGCCACGTCGCGGAGCAGCCGCCGCATGATCTTGCCGGAGCGGGTCTTCGGCAGCTCCGGGACGATCATGATCTGGCGCGGCTTGGCGATCGGCCCGAGGTGCTTGGCGACATGGTCGCGCAGCTCCGCGACCAGCTCGTCGCCGCCCTCGCCCGCGCTGCCGCGCAGGATGACGAACGCCACGATCGCCTGGCCGGTCAGCGGATCGGTGGAGCCGACGACCGCCGCCTCGGCGACCTTCGGGTTCGACACGAGCGCCGACTCGACCTCGGTGGTGGAGATGTTGTGGCCCGACACCAGCATGACGTCGTCGACCCGGCCGAGCAGCCAGAAGTCGCCGTCGTCGTCCTTCTTGGCGCCGTCGCCGGCGAAGTACAGCCCTTCGAACCGCGACCAGTAGGTCTTGATGTAGCGCTCGTCGTTGCCCCAGATCGTGCGCAGCATCGACGGCCACGGCTCCTTGACGACCAGGAAGCCGCCGCCGCCGTTCGGCACCGGCTTGCCCTGGTCGTCGACGATGTCGGCCTCGATGCCGGGCAGCGGCCGCATCGCCGCGCCCGGCTTGCCGTGCGTGACGCCCGGCAGCGGGCTGATCATGATGGCGCCGGTCTCGGTCTGCCACCAGGTGTCGACGACCGGGGCGCGGCCGCCGCCGATCGTCTGGCGGTACCAGACGTAGGCCTCCGGGTTGATCGGCTCGCCGACCGAGCCGATCAGCCGCAGCGAGGACAGGTCGTACTGCGCCGGGAACTCGTCGCCCCACTTCATGAAGGTCCGGATCGCCGTGGGCGCGCAGTACAGGATCGAGACCTTGTACTTGTTCACGATCTCCCACCAGCGGCCCTTGTGCGGGGTGTCGGGCGTGCCTTCGTACATGACGCTGGTCGCGCCGTTGGCCAGCGGGCCGTACACGATGTAGGAGTGCCCGGTGACCCAGCCGATGTCGGCCGCCGTCCAGAAGATGTCGGTCTCCGGCTTGAGGTCGAACACCGCCCAGTGCGTCCAGGCGACCTGGGTGAGGTAGCCGCCCGTGGTGTGCAGGATGCCCTTCGGCTTGGCCGTCGTGCCGGAGGTGTACATGACGTAGAGCGGGTGCTCGGCGTCGTGCGGCTCGGCCTCGTGCTGATCGCTCTGCCGGTCGACGACGTCGTGCCACCAGTGATCGCGGCCCTCGGTCCACGCGATGTCCTGGCCGGTGCGGCGGACGACCAGCACCGCGCGCACGTGGTCGATGCCGGAGATGGCCTCGTCGACGTTCGGCTTGAGCGCGCTCGGCGCGCCGCGGCGGTAGCCGCCGTCCGCCGTGATCACGACGTGTGCGTCGCAGTCCTCGATGCGGCCGCGCAGCGCGTCGGCGGAGAAGCCGCCGAAGACCACCGTGTGCGGGGCGCCGATGCGGGCGCAGGCCAGCATCGCGATCACCGTCTCGGGGATCATCGGCATGTAGATGGCGACGCGGTCGCCCTTGCGCACGCCTAGCTCCAGGAGGGCGTTCGCGGCCTTGCACACCTCCCGCTTCAGGTCGGCGTAGGTGATGGTGCGGGTGTCGCCCGGCTCGCCCTCCCAGTAGTACGCGACGCGGTCGCCGCGGCCGGCCTCGACGTGGCGGTCGACGCAGTTGTACGCCGCGTTCAGCGTGCCACCGACGAACCATTTGGCGAACGGGGGGTTGGACCAGTCGAGGACGGTGTTCCACTTGGTGGCCCAATCCAGCCGCTCGGCCTGCTTCTCCCAGAAAGCGAGCCGATCGGCCGCCGCCTCCTCATAGGCCGCCGAGGTGACGTTAGCCGCCTCTGCCAGGTCTGCGGGGGGAGCGAACCGTCGATTCTCCTGCAGAAGGTTGGAAAGGGTCTCGTGTCGTTCTTCCTGCGCCACGTCGCGCTCCTTCATCGCTCGAAGTTCGGACGGCCGTCACGACAACTCCAGCAGTTGGCGGCGGCAGTGACAAGTGGTCACGCATGGTGCTTGCGGCCGCGTGCCGGGGTTTCCACGCCCCCGCCGCGCCGCGGGCGGCGTACGGCGCATAGGGTCGGGCGCGTGAAAGATCCCCTCGCCGCCGTCGCGGGCCTGCCTGACGTGCCCGAATCCGTCGCGCGCGTCCGCGCGGCCGTCGACCGGCTGCTCCGCCACCGGATCCTGCGGCGCCGCAGCGCCGAGGTGTCGGCGGAGTCGGCGCTGCGCGGCGCTCGCGCCTCGGCGGCGCTGGAGGGCGTCGCGGTCCCGTTGGAGCGGGTGCGCGGAGGAGAGGCCGGCGACCCCGTCGTCCAGGGCGCGCTGCGGGTCTCCGCCGAGCTGGGATCGCTGACGGCGACGTGGCGGAGTGCGCCGCGCCAGGCGCTCGCCCGGCTGCACGTCCTCGCCGCCGCCGACCGCGCGCCCGCCGGCGACCTCGGGCGGCCGCGGGCCGGCGGCGACGTACACGACCCGCTGGAGCTCGGACCGCCGCCGTCGCCCTCGGACGTCATGGCGCGGCTCGACGCGCTGAGCGACCTGCTGACCGCGCCGACCGCCGCCCCGGCCCTGGTCGTCGCCGCGATCGTGCACGGCGAGCTGCTGGCGCTGCGGCCGTTCGGCTGGGGCGACGGCATCGTGGCCCGGGCGGCCGCGCGGCTCACCCTCGTCGACCGTGGCCTGGACCCCAAGTCGCTGATCGCGCCCGAGATCGGCCACGCCGAGCTGCGCGACGGCTACGTCGCGGGCCTGCGCGGGTTCGCGTCCGGGACCGCGGAGGGCGTGGCCGGATGGGTCGCCCACTGCGCGGATGCGATCGAGCTGGCCGCGCGTGACGCCCTCGCCGTCTGCGAGGCGCTGCTGCGCGGCTGAGCGCGGCGGAGAGACGTTCCGCCGGGACGGTGTTCGGGCGGGACGGTGTTCGGGCGGGACGGTGTTCGGGCGGGACGGTGTTCGGACGGGACCCGCCGTCCGCGTGGCGGCGACTCGCGCCGGCGCCGGACCCGCCGAACACCCTCCCCCGGCGGAATGTCGCGCCTCGGCGAACATCGGGATCGGGCCGGGTGCGGGACACGGCATCGGGCCGGCTCACTGAGTTGCGCGTTCGCGGGTCTCGTGGGACGGTGACGACGCCCCGCGCACGCGGGCGCAGATGGCGAAGGAACGAAGCCTATGACCTCGGCGTCCCTCGGCGGCCGCCGTCGGCACTGAAACCGGTCCACCCTCCGGCCCGGTCTCACGCCTCCTGACGGCGGCGGCCTCACCGTGCGGTGCGCGACGCACCGCCTCCCCGTCGGGCTCTTCCCGACGGGACGGCCCGGCCCCACGGCCGGGTCCACAAGTACGCGTGCGTTCGCCGGCCCGCCATGGCACGGCGGCGCGTCCCAGTGTCATTCACGTGAGGTCACAGGTGGCCATCGACGTCCAGAGCTTCGCCGTCGCCAACCTTCGCCGCCGCCCGGCCGTCGTCGAGACCGGGGGCTTCGTCGCCGGGTTCGATCCCGGTACCAGCAGCCCGTACATCAACTACGCAACCCCGCTGCCAGGCGCCCAGCCGACCGGGCGGGACGTCGCGGCACTGGTCGCGGCGTTCCGCGAGCGAGGTCTGAAACCGCGGCTGGAGTTCGCACCCGCCGCCGCGCCCGCCGTCGCGCCCGCGCTGCGCGCGGCCGGCTTCATCACCGATGAGGTGCACGAGTACCTCGTCTGCGTCCCGGCCGCGTTGAGGAGGCCGGGGGCGAGGGCTGGAGCGGAGCCGGGGCCGGATGCCGCGTACGCACCGGCCGGCGCCTTCGAGCCGCACCTCGTGCAGGTGCCGTCCTCCGAGGAGGACTACGCGGCGATCGACGCCGCCCTGTCGGAGGCGTTCACCGGCGAGTTCACGGCCTCGCCGGAGGGAGCGGCCCGTCTGCGCCGCACCCAGGAGAGCGGCGGGGCCGTACGGTTCGTCCGTGCGCCCGGCGGCGGCTGCGCCGGCGGCGGGTCCTGCTCCCCGCCGGCCGTGGGGACCGCCGAACTGTCGGGCATCGGTACCCGCCCGGCGTTCCGCGGCCACGGCATCGCCGCCGCGGTCACGGCCGCGCTGACCGAGGCCATGTTCGACCGGGGAGCGCAGTCGGTGTGGCTGGAGTACTCCGGCGACGGCTCGCGGCGCGTCTACGAACGCGTCGGCTACCGGCCGCGCGGCACCCGGCTGTACATGTCACTCGCCGGCTGACGAACGGTCCCGGGCGTGCGCGCCCGTCCGCCGCCCGGCCGTGCGCGGTGGGGGCGACGAGTCGTTCACGCCGGTCGAGGCGGAATGGCCGAACCGGCACGGCCGGGGCGGCTTTATGGCCGGGGCGGCGGCCGACGTGGCATGGCCGATCCGGCCGCCTGGATGAGACGGCCGCGGGATGACGCGGTCTCGGCGATGTCGCACCAGGACGATGTCGTTGAGCGGAGACGAGCCGTTGAGCGGAGACGACGGAGCCTAGGTGGCCGAGCCGGAACCGGTTGGCCGTACCCGCGCCGGGCGCGGCGGCGCGGAGACGGTCGAGGCCGGTCATCCTAATTGCCCGGATTGTATGGATTTCTCGAAGCCGGCTTGTCCTCGGGGGTTGTGATGTGAACCGCCGTGATGCGGACTGCTTCCGGCGAACGGACCGTCACGGCCCGCCCTTGACGGACGGTCGGCTCCAGTGACAAAGCGAGCGGCGCTCCCGTAGGAACGCCGCTGCCGGCACGTCACACCGGGTTACCAAGCGTGCACCTCTATTCGTCGGATCGGGTCAAGCCCGTCTCGACGCGCCTCCCGCGGCTGGTCGCGCGTGGGTGCCCGGCTGCCGTGCTCGGACTGTATGTCCGTGTCCCCTGTCTACGCCGGATCGGCCCAGTTGGCAAGCCCTGGGCCGGGATCTCGGTACCGCTTCTCGCGCGGCGGTTACGCCGGCCACGACAGGGGTGCGTTCGAGCAATGAATGTTGCAAATGCAACAAAAGGTAATAGCTTCGCAAACCTTGGGTTTCCGGAAATCGATCACCCAGTGTGATCCGACTCGTGGCAATCAACCGTGTCCGTCCGAGAACGATCTAGGCTTTGTCCGCTACGCTTCAGTCACTTGCCAGCAGGTGTTCTCGCGCGTCCCCCGGCGCACGCATTCCGAACGCCGCCGACCTGGTGTTCGCCCTGCGACGGCCGTGAAAGGGCCGCCGTTCGACGCAACTCCGTGCAATCGGCGACGCATGATGAATCTGCCTACACTGAGGGACTCGGGTTTACCTTCTGCTGACGAACACCCGGCCCAGATGTGACCTCGAGACCTTCCGGGAAACGGGACCGGCTCGACCCCCCGGAGCCGGACCGTTCGGCGACCCCCGCTCTCCCCCCCGGCGGGGGTCGCCTCGTCTCGGGGCGCCGGGATGCTCTTCACGGTCCGCGGCGGGCACCTGGCCGGCCGCCGGGTCGCCGGCCGCGGACGAAACCGGACCGCACCGCCATCCGCGTCTTCGTGCCCGGCTCATGCTCGGCCCGTGCCCGGCTCGTGCCCGCCACGCCTGGACCCAGGCCATTCCCAGACCTCACGCGGGGCACCGGGGACCCCTACGGTCCGCATGGTCTCCGTCCCGGGCGATGCCCTGGCCATGCCGTACGGTCGGGTTCCGGCCGGTTCGCAGGCCACCACGCGCATCGAGGCGGCGACCACGTACGGCCGTCCGTCGCCGCCGGGACGAACGCCGGCGGGGGCTGGCATGGGTCCCCGGGCATGGTCGAGCACCGGGCCGGTAGGGGGCCCCGGACGTGGTGGGGTGCGGAGCCGGCACGGGGTCGGTAGGGGCCTGGTGTGCGGTCGCCGCCGGTGACCGGCGGTTCGGGCGTTGTCCACAACCTCGCGTCGCGGCCTTATGCCGGGCGCGGCGGCACCGGCATCGTTGACCTGCCGCGACCGAGGGGGTGCCACCGCCATGTCAACCGTCGTGCTCATCATCTCCGCCGACGCCGACCTCGTCGACGATGTGCTGCGGCTCGCCGCCGCGGCCGACGTCTCCGCCCGGGTGGCGGGCGACGTCACACGCGCCCGCGCCGGCTGGCGCGACGCCGCGCTGGTCGTCGCCGGCGCCGACCTGGCCGCCGAGCTGGCCCGGTCGGCGCCGCCACCACGCCCCGGCGTCGTCCTGGCCGCGGCCGGGCCCGACACCGACGAGGTGTACCGCCTCGCGGTCGGCATCGGCGCGCAGCGGGTGGTCACGCTGCCGGAGGGCGAGACCTGGCTGGTCGAGCAGATGGCCACCGCGGCCGAGCCCGGTGGCACCCGGGCCGTCACGGTCGGGGTCGTCGGCGGCCGGGGCGGAGCGGGCGCCAGCGTGCTGGCGGCGGCCCTCGCCCGATCCGGCGCGCGGCGCGGCTTACGCACGCTCCTCGTCGACGGTGACCCGCTCGGCGGCGGCGTCGACCTGGTCCTGGGCGCGGAGGGGACACCCGGGGCCAGGTGGTCCGACTACGCCGACCGGCGCGGGCGGCTCAGCACCGCCGCGCTGCACGATTCGCTGCCCACCCGCGAGGGGCTGTCGGTGATCTCCTGGCACCGCGGCGCGATCCAGCCGATCTCCGCGGCGACGATGCGGTCGGTGCTCGACGCGGCGATCCGCGGTTACCACTTCGTGGTGGCCGACCTGCCGCGGCAGCCCGACGCGGCCGCCGCCGAGGTCCTCGCCACCGCCGACGTCACGCTGCTCATCGTGCCGGCCGAGGTGCGCGCCACGGTGGCGGCCGGCCTCGTCGCCGACCTCCTTCGCCGGCACACCCGCGACATCCGCGTCGTCGTACGCGGGCCCGCCCCCGGTGGCCTGCCGCCCGCCGTCGTCGCCGAGTCGCTGCGGCTGCCGCTCGCCGGCGTCGTGCGCACCGACCAGCGCCTCGCCCGGTCCGTCGAGCGCGGCGACCCGCCAGACCGGCGCGGTACGCTCGCCGACTTCTGTGCCCGCTTCATCACAGAACTCGCCCACGAGCGCCCCCGTCCCGACCTGGAGCCGGCCCGATGAGCGGCGCCGCGCCCAGCGTGCCCCCGGGCCGGCCGGGCCGCGCCCCGGCCGGCTTGGACGTCGCGTCGGCCGGTGTGCGGGCCGGTTCGGGGGTCGCATTGGCCGGTGTGCAGGCCGGCTCGGGCGCCGCGTCGGCGCGTCCACGGGCCGGCTGCGCCGCCGCGTCCGACGGTGCGCCGGGCGCCCGCGGGAACCGGGCGAGCGCCCCTGCCGTTGACGGGGCCGTCGCCGCGGAAGGCGGCGTGCCGGTCGGGCACGCCGGCCGATCCGCGCGTGTGCCGCCCGATCCGCCGGCCTGTGCGGCCTGCGCGCGCGACGATCTCCCGATTCGGCCGAAAGCCGCGCCGGTGCCGCCTCTCGTCCCCATGGGCGGCCCGCGTTCCGGCTCTCTCGCCGCGCCCGTCACCGGCGTGCTCCACCCGGTCCTGGACGCGGTGCGCCCGCGTGGCCGGCCGCGCGCCGCCCAGCACCCGGCACGCCACAGGTACCCGGTAGGCCACGCGTACCCGGCCGGATCCGCGCGAAGGTGGGCGCCATGCCGGATCTGACCGAGGCGGTGCGGGGGCGTCTGGTCGGAGCGGGCGCCGAGCCCACGGCCGCGCATGTGGCCGCCGCGCTGCGCGCCGAGGAGCGGATGCTCGGCGACACCGAGGTGCTCTCCCTCGCCGACGAGGTGCGGGCCGACCTGGTCGGCGCCGGGCCGCTGGAGCCGCTGCTGCGCGACCCCGACGTCACCGACGTGCTGGTCAACGGGCCCGGTGAGGTCTGGGTCGACACCGGCGCCGGGCTGCGGCTGACGCCGGTCCGCTTCCCCGACGAGCCCTCGGTGCGCCGGCTCGCGCAGCGGCTCGCCGCGGCGGCCGGTCGGCGGCTCGACGACACCGCCCCGTACGCCGACGCGCGGCTGCCCGGCGGCATCCGCCTGCACGCGGTCCTGCCGCCGATCGCGCCCGGCGGCACGACGATATCGCTGCGGCTGACGCGCCGCCGCGCCTTCACCCTCGACGAGTTGGTCGCCGCGGGGGCCGTGCCGCCGGAGGGCGCGGCGCTGCTCGCCGAGCTCGTCGCGGGCCGCGCTGCGTTCCTGGTCACCGGCGGGACCGGAACCGGCAAGACCACGGTCCTGTCCGCCCTGCTGTCGCTGGCCGATCCGGGGGAGCGGCTGATCCTCGTCGAAGACTCCGCCGAGCTGCGGCCGTCCCACCCGCACGTCGTCCGCCTTGAGACGCGACCGCCCAACGTCGAGGGCGCCGGCGGCGTCACCCTCCACGACCTGGTCCGCCAGGCACTGCGCATGCGGCCCGACCGCCTCGTGGTCGGCGAGGTCCGCGGCGCCGAAGTGGTCACCCTTCTCGCCGCGCTCAACACCGGCCATGAAGGCGGATGCGGCACGCTGCACGCGAACGCCCCGGTCGACGTCCCCGCGCGGCTGGAGGCACTGGCGTGCGCCGCCGGGCTGACCAGGGAAGCCGTGCACAGCCAGCTCGCCGCGGCGCTCGACGTCGTCGTGCACCTGGTCCGTGAGTCCGCGGGCGGTCGGCGGCGGGTGGCGCAGGTGTGCGCGTTCGAACGCCGCGACGACGGCCTGGTCGAGGTGGTGCCGGCCGTCACCTACACGGCAGACGGCGCCGTCCGTGAGGGTCCCGGCGCCGCGACGCTCGCCGACCGGCTGGGGGGCCCGCGATGACCCCCGCGCAGCTTCGGCGCCCCCGCCGCCCGGTGCCCGGCTCGGCGAGTCCGACGTCCTGGCCGGCGCCGAACCATACGTGCGGCCGCGGGACGCCCGGCCGCCCGAACGACGGGCGCCGGAGCCGGGCCGGTGCCGGCGGCGTCGTGGAGGCTCCGGGAGACCCACGGTGACGGCGATCCTGCTGGCCGGTGGGTGCCTGTTCGCCGCCGTCTGGGTGATGTTCCTGCCGCCGCCGGCGGTTTTCCGGCTGCGCACCGTGTTCCGACCCGACGCCGGCTGCCGCGCCGCGGCCGGCAGCCGCCCTGCCGTCGGCGGTCCTGCCGTGGGCGGTCCTGATGCCGGCGGCGCTGTCGTCGGTGGCCCTGTGGGCACTGAGTCGCCCGGCGGGCCGTCGCTGCGGACGGTGCTGGGTGTCCTTTCGGCCTGCCGGCACCTGCGCGACCGGTGGACGCCCGGCGGTGCCGCGAAGAGGGCCGCCGCACGGCGCGCGTCGGTGGTGGAGCTGTGTGACGGCATCACGGCGGAGCTGGCCGCCGGGCGTCCGCCCGGCGGGGCGCTGCTGCACGCGACCGGCGTCCTTGCCGGCACGTCCGGTCAGCCGGAGCTGGTCGCCGTCGCGGAAGCGGCGCGTGCCGGCGACGATGTCGCCGCGGCTCTGGACCGCGCGTCCCGCACGCCCGGCTACGAGAGCCTGCGGCTGCTGGCCGGGTGCTGGCGCATCGGTGTCGAGCGCGGAGGCCTGCTCGCCGACGTCATCGAGGGGCTGGCCGACGCCCTGCGGGATGAGCAGGTGCACCGCGACGACGTCGCGCTGCAGCTCGCCGGTCCTCGGGCGACGGCGCGTATGCTCGCCGGCCTGCCCGTCGTCGGCCTGCTGATGGCGATGGCGATGGGCGCCCACCCGTTGCGCTTCCTGTTCGGCACGCTGCCCGGGGGCGCGTGCCTGTGCCTCGGTGTGGGCCTCGACGTACTCGGCCTGTGGTGGACACGTCGCATCGCCACGGCGGCGGAGAACCCATGGTGACCGCTGGCGCGCGGAGAGCAGGCCGGTGAGGTGGCCGGATGGTGCTTTCGCTGATCGCCGTGGTCTGCGCCGGTGTGGCGGCGTTCCTGGCGGTGCCTGGAGATCTCCCCCGTAAGCGACTGGCCCGGCTCACAGCCGACACGCGCGCCGACGTCGCCGCGAACGGGCCCGACACGCGCGACGGCCGACGGGATCGGCGGCTGCGGCTCGCGGTGAGCGGCCTGGCCGGCGTCGCCTGCGTGGTCGTGCTCGGCAGCCCGTACGGATGGCCGGCCGGCGCGCTCGCGGCGATCGCCTGCGCGCGGTCGCTCGCGCGGCTCGAACCTCGCGCGGCCCGCACCCGCCGTGCGCGGATCCTCGCCGAGTCGCCCGTCGCCATCGACCTGCTCGCCGCCTGTCTGCGCGGCGGCAACACGTGGCACGAGTCGGTCGAGGCCGTCGCACGGGCCGTCGGCGGTCCGCTCGGCGAGGAGTTCGCCCGGATCGCGGCGCGCATCCGGCTGGGTGCCGATCCGGCCGGAGAGTGGCTCGCGCTCGGCCGCGAGCCCGCGCTCGCGCCCCTCGGCCGGGCCGTCGCACGGGCCGCGGCCGGAGGCGCTCCGCTGGCCACGACCCTCACGCGCCTCGCCCGTGACCAGCGGCGGGCGGCGAGAACCGCCGCCTCGGCTCGTGCCCGATCCGCGGGCGTCCGTGCGGTCGCCCCGCTCGGGCTGTGCTTCCTTCCGGCCTTCGTCCTCCTCGGAATCGTGCCGGCCGTCGCCGGAATCGCCGCGGACATGCTGCTGCCGTGACAGGTCTTCTCTTCTGTGGCACCGAACTGCCGGCACGGCACCGTGACGGCAGACGGCCTTCGAGGGGCCGCGGTCGGCCCGGAGATTCCGGGCCACGGGCCGGTCTGGGCCGTCGTCGGCGTGATCGAGCGCTGTTTCAACGGTCCGGCGCCCATGCGGTGCGGCCGCACCGGCGGGTTCTCGATGCATCTGCGCCGCCCGGACGGTGGCCCACCGCCCCGGGCCTGATCGCGTACTCGGTAATCCACAGAACGGCGGAGGTCACTGGTGGTGGGGACACGCCGGCGTCACCCTGGGTATCGGAAGTCGTCACCTCTCGTCATGAGGAGCCTTCATGCACATCGCCTCCCTACTGCGTTCGCGCTGGTCGTCGCGTCACCGTGACGATGGCATGTCCACGGCCGAGTATGCGGTGGGCACCGTGGCCGCCGCCGCGTTCGCCGGCCTGCTGTTCAAGATCGTGACCAGCTCCGAGGTCCGGCAGATGCTGTTAACGATCATTCATCGCGCGCTGAATCTCGCCGGGTGAAGGCCATCACCCGGGCCGGCGCGCGATGCCGTCTCGACGCGGGCTCGGTGACGGTCGAGACGGCCGTCGCCCTGCCGGCTCTCGTCCTCGTGCTCGCGGTGGCGATCTGGGGAGTGAGCGCCACCGCGGCCGAGGTCGCCTGCGTCGACGCCGCGCGCGCCGGTGCACGTGCGGCGGCGCGGGGCGAACGGCCCGAGGCGGTCCGTGCGGCGGTCCTGCGCGCGGCACCGCCCGGGGCGGCGGTCGGCATCATTCGCGATCCGGCCCTCACCCAGGTGACGGTCCGCGTCACGGTACGCCCGCCGATCCCCCGGCTGATGCCGCCGCTGGAGCTGAGCGCGCACGCCGCGGCGGCGACCGAGGGCGATGACGGTGCGCAGCCGGAGCAGTGATGTCGAGCCGATGATCCCGGCCGCGAGGGCGATGTAAAGGACGGTGCGGCGCAATGACGACGAGACGTGATCGTGGGTCGGGCACGGTCTGGGCGGTCGCGTTGATCGGTCTCATCTGGTCGGCGGAGACCGTGGCGATGACCGTCGGCGCTGTCCGCGCGGCCCGCCATCGCGCGTACGCCGCGGCGGACATGGCGGCCCTCGCCGCGGCGGCCAACGCCTCCGGCGGGCCCCGGTACGCCTGCGCGCTGGCCGCCCGGGTCGCGCGTGCGTCAGGAGCGCACCTGCGCCGATGCGTCCTGCACGCACGCATCGCGGAGGTGACCGTCACCTCCGTCGTGCCGATCCGACATCCCTTCGGCCCGCTGGTCGCGGCAGCCCGTGCCCGCGCCGGCCCGAGCCGCCTGCCGGGAGACGGCACGCCGCGGTCCTGAGCCCGCCTTCGGCGTCCATGGTGTCGCCGACGTGCGGATGCTTCGCGTCGCGACGGGGGCGGGCCTCGATCCGGGCCGCCTGCGGGTATCGATCGGCGCAACCGCCGGGCCGATCGACCGATCGGTATGGACTCGTGATCTTATTAGAGCGAATGTCCGATAAGCTGCGGCGGATAATTCCCCTGACGTATCTGGCAACCTCTACAGTCACTCCATATGACCGGCGCGACACCGCCGAGGCTCGATCGGCGGCTCCGTCGCCCCGGCGGCACGGTCGGCGACAATACGGCAGCGTTTGACGAAGGGACGGCGTCGTGAGGAAGGTTGGCAAGGCCACCGCGGTCGCCCTGTTGACTCCCATGACCGCGGCCACCATCATCGCCCTGAGCGCCCCCGCCCAGGCCGCCGGGCAGTGCCCGATCCTGCCGCTCACCCCCCGCGCGACGATCACGCCTCAGTCCGGGACGGTCGTCGCCGGCTCCACCGTGCATGTGGAGGCGACTCTCTGTGGGATCATCTCGGCGCACCTGCAGATCTCCGGTCCGGGCATCGATGAACGGTTCGAGCAGGCTCCGGGCCAGGACAAGGTCGGTGGCGACGTCCAGGTGTCCAAGCCCGGCCATTTCACGCTCGCGGTGATCGGCAACATCACGAAGCACACCTACGCCACCGACGGGTTCTCCGTGCAGCCACGCCCGGTGGCCGCGGCTCCTTCGCAGAAGACGCCCAGCCGCTCGCCCAGCCCGACCGGGGCGGGCAGCACAACCGGCAGCCCGCTCAGCACTCCGAATGGCGGCGGCGGTGCCGGCAGCGCGGGCGGCATCGGGAATCTGCGCCCGCTCAACCAGAGCTCGCCGTTCAGCCTGCCGTCGGTGGCGCCCGACGGAGCCGGAGTCGAGTACCCGACGCCCGACCCGGAGGTCGCGGCCGCGCCCAGCCCCCAGGCGCAGGCACGAGACGTCGCCGCGACGGCCCCCGTCAGCTGGGGCCGGAGCATCGCGATCGCGCTCGTGCTGCTCCTGCTCTCGGCGCACTTCGGGATGTGGTCGCGGCGGCAGCGTCTCGCGGCGGAGGGCGCCCGCGGCGGCGCCACCGGGCCGTCCGGCGCGGGCGCCAGGGCCTCTGGCCGGAGGCGGCGGAAGAACCGGAAGGGCGACACCGCCGGGGTGCCCGGCGAGGCCGGCATCACGGAGATGGTCGCCTCGCCGACGACCGACGCGGGCGTCGCCCCGACACTCGACGCGGGCGTCCCGCCCGCGACTGCTTCGTCCGCGACCGTCGCACCCGATCCGGGTGCGCCGCCGCAAGCCGACCTCGCGCTGACGGCGAACTCCGGCGACCCGAGCCGGGCGGACGAGCGCAGGTCGCCGTCGCGGCACCGGTACCGCGGCCGTCGCCGCCGCGGCTGACCGACGGCAGGCGCCGCCGGCGCACCAGCGGGGTCGGCCGCGCGCGGCTCCCGGCCGGAGGCAGGGCACCGGGAACCCTGTGACCCGGCGGGCCGCCGCGAGAAGTGTGATCTGATCGAATTACCGGGAACTCGCCTGTTTCAGCAGGGCGTCCAGCAGGTCGAGCGCGCCCTGCTTGTCGAGCGGTTCGTTCCCGTTGCCGCACTTGGGCGACTGGATGCACGACGGGCAGCCGCGCTCGCACTCGCATGCGGCGATGGCCTCGCGGGTCGATCGAAGCCACCGGTCGGCCTGCTCGTACCCGCGCTCGGCGAACCCCGCGCCGCCGTCGTGCCCGTCGTAGACGAACACCGTCATGCGCCCGGTGTCGGGGTGCAGCGCGGTGGACACGCCGCCGATGTCCCACCGGTCGCAGGTCGCGAAGAGCGGCAGAAGGCCGATCGAGGCGTGCTCGGCCGCGTGTGCGGACCCGCCGACATCGGCGTCGCCGAGCGCCTCCAGCGCCTCGTCGGGCAGCGTCCACCAGACCGCGCGGGTGCGCAGCGTGCGCGGCGGCAGGTCCAGCGGACGCTCGCCGAGCACCTCGCCGCTGGTCGGCCGCCGCATCTGGTACGAGACGACCTGCTGGGTCACCTCGACCGTGCCGAAGCACAGCGTCGCCTCGCCCCACATGGTCGAGCGCAGCGTCTCGGCGATGGCGATGTCGGTGACGTCGCGGGCGGTCGTCGTGTAGTCGGGGTCGGCGGCCTCCACGAGAGCGACCGAGTCGTCCAGGTCGAGGGTCTGCACGACGTACGTCTCGCCCTGGTGCAGGTAGACGGCCCCCTGGTGCACGGTGGTGTGCGCGGACGGCTCGTCGACGGTGCCGAGCAGGCGCCCGGTGGCGGCCTCGACGACCTGCACGGGCGGCCCGCCGGCGCCGCGGATGTCGGCGAGGTCGGTGGCCCGCTCGCGCTTGGTCCAGTACCAGCCGGCCGGGCGGTGCCGCAGCATGCCCCGGCGCACGAGGTCGGCGAGCACCTCCTCGGCGGACGGGCCGAACAGCGGCAGGTCCTTTTCGGTGAGCGGCAGCTCGGCGGCGGCCGCGCACAGGTGCGGCGCGAGCACGTACGGGTTGCCGGGGTCGAGGACGGTGGCCTCGACGGGCGTGCCGAAGATGGCCGACGGGTGGTGGACGAGGTAGGTGTCGAGCGGGTCGTCGCGGGCGATCAGCACCGCGAGCGCGTCCTGCCCGGAGCGCCCGGCGCGGCCGGCCTGCTGCCACAGGGAGGCGCGGGTACCGGGCCAGCCGCAGATGATCACGGAGTCGAGGCCGGAGACGTCGACACCCAGCTCCAGCGCGTTGGTGGAGGCGAGCCCGACGAGTTCCCGCGACCGCAGCGCCTTCTCCAGCGCGCGCCGCTCCTCCGGCAGGTACCCGGCGCGGTAGGCGGCGACCCGGGCCGGCAGGTCGGACGAGACCTTGGCGAGGGCGCGCTTGGCGCCGAGCGCGACGGCCTCGGCGCCGCGCCGCGACCGTACGAAGGCCAGCGTCTGGAGGTCCTCGACGACGAGGTCGGCGAGCAGGTCGGCGGCCTCGGCGGTGGCGGTGCGGCGCACGGGGGCGTCGTGTTCGCCGCGCAGCTCGGTCAGCGGCGGCTCCCAGAGCGCGAACGCCGTCGCGCCGCGCGGCGAGGCGTCGTCGGCGACCTCCGCGACGGGCAGGCCGGTGAGCCGGGAGGCGGACGCGCCCGGGTCGGAGGCGGTCGCCGAGGCGAGGATGAAGACGGGCTCGGTGCCGTGCCGCGCGCACACCCGCCGCAGCCGGCGCAGGATCTGCGCGACGTGGGAGCCGAAGACGCCGCGGTAGTCGTGCGCCTCGTCGACGATGACGTAGCGCAGGCGGCGCAGGTACGGCGCCCAGCGGGCGTGCCCGGGCAGGATCGTGCGGTGCAGCATGTCGGGGTTGGTCAGCACGTAGTCGGCGTACTGCCGCACCCAGGTGCGCTCGTCGGCGGGCGTGTCGCCGTCGAAGGTCGCGGCGCGCAGCTGCGCGAGCTTCAGGCCGCGCAGGGTCTGGAGCTGGTCGGCGGCCAGGGCCTTGGTCGGCGCGAGGTAGAGCACCGAGCCGCCGCCGAACACGGCCTCCAGCGCGGGCATGAGATAGGCCAGCGACTTCCCGGACGCGGTGCCGGTGGCGATGATCACGGACCGGCCGTCGTGCGCGAGCTCGGCGGCCCGGGCCTGGTGCTCCCACGGGCGGTCGACACCCGCCAGGCGGAACCGGTCGACGACCAGGCGCGGCACCCATTCCGGCCAGTCGGCCGAGCGGCCCGCGCGCGCGGGGACGTCCTCCACATGCGTGATCTTCGTACGGCCGCGCGGATCGCGGAGGAGGCGGGCCAGGATCGCGGGCGCGCGCCCGGAGCGTCCGGAGTGTCCGCCCGCCGGGCGGCCGCCGTCGCCGGCGGAGAGGCTGGAGTCCGTGCTTATGGCCTGCGTCACCCCTTCGATGAAAGCGGTTCGCCGTGCGCAGGTTTCCAGTCTGGCATCCTGGGCACAACGGTTGCGCCGTCATTCGTGCTGCCCCCGCCTCGCGCGAGGTGAACGGCACCGCTGCGAGGTCGCTCTGTGTGCCGATTTCATGTCGATACGATGGCGGAGCGTGGTTGAATCACGGCGGGGTTTCACGGCCCCGACTCCCATACGCGGCACGGCGCAGGAGGATCTGTGGACCTGAAGGTGAACGACTACACCACCGACGATGACGTCACCGTCATCAACGTGGAGGGAGAGATCGACGTCTACACCGCGCCGAAACTCCGCGAGAAGCTCATTGACCTGGTCAACAAGGGCAAGTACCACCTCCTGGTCGACATGGAGAAGGTCGAGTTCCTCGACTCCACGGGGCTCGGCGTGCTGGTCGGCGGGCTCAAGCGGGTTCGGGCGCACGACGGCTCCCTGGAGCTCGTCTGCACGCAGGAGCGCATCCTGAAGATCTTCCGGATCACCGGTCTCACCAAGGTCTTCGGGATCTTCGACTCCGTCGACGACGCGCGAGAACACCGCAAGAAGCAGAAGTAGGGCCGGGATGGCGCCCGAGACGGCCACCGTAGAGCTCACGTTCAGCCCGCTGCCGGCGCACGTGCGCACCGCCCGGTTGATCGCGACGGCCGTCGCACGCCGGGGCGGCATCGAAGACGCCCTGCTCGATGAGGTACGCCTGGCGGTCGGTGAGGCATGCTCCCGCGCGGTGGAGGCACATCAGCGGCAGTGCCCGCAGGAGCCGGTCAGGGTCGAGCTCCGCGACGGCGCCGACCGCTTCGAGGTCGTGGTCACCGACCGCGTCCCCGATGACGATCCGGCGAGCGCCGGCGGGGGCTCGTCGTCTGCGAATCTCCCCGAGCTGAACGGCGACCTCAACGTGGGCTTCGCCGTGATCGCCGGTCTCGCCGACGACGTCGACATCGCCTCGACGCCCGAGGGTGTGCGGATCACGATGAGCTGGCCGGTCAAGCGCGACTGACCGGCGGCGCAGACGGGGAGGGCCCCGGCGGGCACACCACGTGGTGCGCCCGCCGGGGCCCTCCCGCATTAGCGGCTATACACTTTCCCTGCTTTTGACCGATCTAATCCCCTCACATGGTTTTGGCCGGCCTTCATGATCGAATGGCGCCCGGCCGGGAAAGCAGCGGCTGACCAGCGGAGATGGACGCGCTTGCCGATCTCGATTACTTTTGGGTGGAGTTGGTGTCGCATCTCCATCCCATTACGGTTAAGCAACCGAGCTGGCTTCTAATTCCGGCCATGCGTGCGTAGACTCCCGGCACCATTGCCCCGCCCGACGCGTGGCGATGGCCGGTCGCACCGAGTGACCGGATCGAACGCGGCTGTCGAGGAGGATGCATGTCTGGGCTTTCCACGCCCTCCTTGGCCAGCGCGGAGGTGAGTCTCGGCGGCGGCGACCTCAGCATCGTGGTCGTCGTCGGCGTGATCGCCTTGCTGGCGCTGGCCGTTGCAGGTGTCCTGGTACGCGAGGTGCTCGCGGCGGGCCAGGGCACCGAGAGGATGCAGAACATCGCGCAGGCGGTGCAGGAGGGCGCGCTGGCGTACCTCAAGCGCCAGTTCCGCACGGTGGGCGTCTTCGTCGTTGTGATCCCGCTCCTGCTGCTCTTGTTGCCGGCGGAGTCATGGGGGGTGAAGATCGGCCGGTCGGTCTTCTTCGTCGTCGGTGCGGCGTTCTCCGGCGTCACGGGCTTCACCGGCATGTGGCTCGCCGTCCGGGGCAACGTGCGGGTCGCCGCCGCGGCCCGCGAGAGCGGCGAGAAGATCGCGATGCGGATCGCCTTCCGCACCGGTGGCGTCGCCGGCATGTTCACCGTGGGCCTGGGCCTGCTGGGCGCCGCGGTCGTCGTCCTCGCCTACAAGGGCCAGGCGCCGGGCGTGCTGGAGGGCTTCGGCTTCGGCGCGGCGCTGCTCGCCATGTTCATGCGTGTGGGTGGCGGCATCTTCACCAAGGCCGCCGACGTCGGCGCTGACCTGGTCGGCAAGGTGGAGCAGGGCATCCCCGAAGACGACCCGCGCAACGCGGCCACCATCGCCGACAACGTGGGCGACAACGTCGGCGACTGCGCCGGCATGGCGGCCGACCTGTTCGAGTCGTACGCGGTGACGCTGGTCGCCAGCCTGATCCTGGGCCGCGCGGCGTTCGGCACCGAGGGCCTGGTGTTCCCGCTGATCGTGCCGATGATCGGCGTGATCACCGCCGTGATCGGCATCTTCGCGGTCGCCCCGCGCGCCCGCGACCGCTCCGGCATGAGCGCGATCAACCGCGGCTTCTTCATCTCCGCGATCATCTCTGCGATCGCCGTGGCCATCGCCGCGTTCGTGTACCTGCCCGACTCGTTCGCGAAGCTGCACGGTGTCAGCAGCGAGCTGACCGGCGACAGAAACCTGGCGCACGTCGACCCGCGGTGGGTCGCCCTCGGCGCGGTGCTCGTCGGCATCGTGCTGGCCAGCGCGATCCAGCTGCTCACCGGCTACTTCACCGAGACGAACCGCCGCCCTGTCAAGGACACCACCGACAGCGCCCGCACCGGCCCGGCGACCGTCATCCTGGCCGGCTTCTCGCTGGGCCTGGAGTCGGCGGTCTACACCGCCCTGGTGATCGCCGCCGCCGTGTACGGCGCGTTCCTGCTCGGCTTCGGCAACACGACCCTCGCGCTGTTCGCCGTGGCGCTGGCCGGCACCGGCCTGCTCACGACGGTCGGCGTGATCGTGTCGATGGACACCTTCGGCCCGGTCTCCGACAACGCCCAGGGCATCGCCGAGATGTCCGGCGACGTCGAGGGCGAGGCCGCGGGCGTGCTGGAGAGCCTCGACGCGGTCGGCAACACCACGAAGGCGATCACCAAGGGCATCGCCATCGCGACCGCGGTGCTCGCCGCCACCGCGCTGTTCGGCTCCTTCCGCACGACGGTCGTCGGCGAGCTCACCGGGGCGAGCAAGGCGGTGAAGGACGCCCTCGGCCCGTTCAAGGTCTTCAACCTGGGCGTTGACAACCCGAACGTCCTCGTCGGCCTGGTGATCGGCGCCTCGGTCGTGTTCCTGTTCTCGGCGCTGGCGATCATGGCGGTCGGCCGCTCCGCGGGCCGGGTCGTGATGGAGGTCCGCGAGCAGTTCCGGACCAAGCCCGGGATCATGGACTACACCGAGAAGCCCGACTACGACCGCGTGGTGAGCATCTGCACCGCCGACGCGCAGCGCGAGCTGGCCACGCCCGGCCTGCTGGCGATCATGACGCCGATCGCGGTCGGCTTCGCGCTCGGGTACGCGCCGCTCGGCGCCTACCTGGCCGGTGCCATCGCGGCCGGCGCGCTGATGGCGGTGTTCCTGGCCAACTCCGGCGGCGCCTGGGACAACGCCAAGAAGCTCGTCGAGGAGGGCAACCTCGGCGGCAAGGGCTCCGAGGCGCACGCGGCCACGGTCATCGGCGACACGGTCGGCGACCCGTTCAAGGACACCGCGGGCCCGGCGATCAACCCGCTGATCAAGGTGATGAACCTGGTCTCGCTGCTGATCGCGCAGGCGGTCGTGACGTACGCCGCGAACGCCGCGATCCGGATCGTCGTGACCGTCATCGCGGTGGCGATCATCGTGGGTGCGATCATCATCTCCAAGCGCCGGTCGTCCTCGATCGGCGGGGAGACCGAGCCCGTGGCCGAGCGCGGCGAGGAGCCGGGCGGTGCCGAGGGCGAGGCGGACGAGGAGGCCACGGCGGCCAAGGCGTCCTGACGACGCCCGGGCGGCCGAGGCCTCCCGCGGTTCCCGGCGTCTGACGCCAGGAACCGCGGTCTCCGGAGAGGGTCGCGAT
>JBEHYF010000077.1:0-24289 GCA_048498315.1 Actinomycetota bacterium | reverse complement strand
TCCGCCGCCATCGCCGTCGGTGTCCCCGTCGCCGGCCGGTCCGCCGGCCGCGTCCGGGCGCGGCTTTCCCGGGTACGGCGACCGCCCGAGCAGGGTGATGCCGGCGACGATCATCACGAGCCCCCCGACCTCCGCGGCGAGCGCGCCGACGCTCAACCTCAGGTTCTCCGCGAACACCCAGATACCCAGGACGATCCCGGTGATCGGCTCGGCGGCGGTGATGGCGGGCAGCGAGATGCCGATCGGGGCGGCGTCGAAGGCGCTCTCCGCGAGCAGCAACGACAGCACCGCGATCACGATGAGCGCGTACGGCTGCCAGCTCCGCAGCGCGTCGGCGAAGCTCCTGCCGGCCAGGAGCAGGGAGCTGCGCGTCAGCGCGTCCTGGACTCCGAACAGCATCCCGGCCGCCGCGGCGAACAGCATCGCCTTCGTCCGCAGCGACCGCGGACCGGCGGCCACGACGAGAAGGGCCGCCAGGGTGACGACGGCGCCGGCCACCAGCCACCGCGGCGATGCCGGCCCGGCGATCCGGCCGCCGTGCGGCTGCCCGAGGGCCAGGAAGAGGACCGCTCCCCCGGTGACCAGCACCCCGCCCCACCAGGCCGCGTGGCTCAGCCATTCCTTGTAGACGACGTGGGCGATGGCGAACGCGAAGATCAGGTTGGTGGCCAGGAGAGGCTCGACGCGACCCAGGTCGCTCTCGTCGAGCGCCGCCGCCCCCAGCACCTGCCCGACGATCATCGCGCCGATGCCCAGGAGCCACACCGGCTGGCAGACGAGGCGGGCAAGGAGCCGCACCCGAAGCATCTCCTCCAGCGGCTCGCGGTACGCCACGTGCTGCTGGGCGACGAAGCCGGCGCCGAGGAAGCAGGCCGCCGCCAGGGCGAAGAACGTCTTCATCGGCTGCCCGCCGGGCTCACGCCAAGCCCCATACCCGCCGATGCCCGGCTTCTCACCGCTTTGACCAGCCCGTTCGCCGGATTCCAGGCGACCGGGGCCGCTCCCCGCGGGGAACTCGCCGGCCGGAGACGCGCCACCGGAAACCGGCCACCGCGCCCGGCGGCCCGGACGGCCGCCCGGAGGCGGCTCCGGCCCGTACGGCCGGTCCCGCTTCCCGCCGCCCACCAGGAGCTGATAGGCCAGAGGCATGATGCCGAAACCCGCCACCGCGTCCGGCGGCCTGATCGTCGCGCTCACGGCCCTGCTCGCCGTTCCCGCCGTGGCGTCTGCGGCGCCCGCGCGGGACGACCCGACGGCCCCGCGGGACTTCGTCGCGCTGAGCGACGTCGACCGGACGATCATCCAGGAGATGCGGTATCCCACCGCGCACAACTTCGTGGGCCGGCCGATCGACGGGTACCGCCGGCCGATCTGCATCCTCACGCGGCAGGCGGCCGAGGCGCTGCACCGCGTACAGGCCGGACTGCTGCGCCGGGGTTACTCCCTGAAGGTCTACGACTGCTACCGGCCGCAGCGCGCGGTGAACGACTTCGTCGCCTGGGCGAACGACCCGAAGGCCCAGGCGATGAAGCGGGAGTTCTACCCGCGCGTGGACAAGTCACGGCTGTTCGCCGACGGGTACATCGCCGACAAGTCCGGGCACAGCCGGGGCAGCACGATGGACCTGACCGTCGTGAAGCTGCCCGCGAGGCCGACGAGGCCGTACCGGCCGGGGCGGCCGCTCGTGCCGTGCTACGCCCCCAAGGCGCAGCGGTTCCCGGATGACTCGATCGACATGGGCACCGGGTTCGACTGCTTCGACACGCTCGCGCACACGCTCGACCCGCGGATCACCGGCGTGCAGCGGGCGAACCGCCTGCTGCTGAAGACCGCGATGGACAAGGCCGGCTTCGTCAGCCTGCCGACCGAGTGGTGGCACTACACATACCGGCCGGAGCCGTACCCGAACACTTACTTCGACTTCCCGGTCGCCTGGTCCTCGCTGACCGGGCGCCGCCGGCCTGCCGCGGTCACACCGCGCAACGCGGCGGACCGCCGCTGGAGGCGACCGGCCATCGTCCGTCTCCGCACTGCTCACGTCACCCAGCGACGGAAGCCGCCCTCGGAATTGATCACCTGACCGGTGATCCAGGCGCCGTCGTCGGAGACCAGCCAGCGAACGAGCCGGGCGACGTCGTCCGGACGGCCCCACCGGCCGGCGGGCAGCGCCCGCCCGACCCGGCGGGTCAGCTCGGGCCCGGCCCAGCCGGTGTCGACCGGCCCCGGATTGACCGTGTTGACGGTGATCCCCCGGTCGATCAGCGCGTCGGACAGGCTCAACGTCATCTGGTGGATTGCGCCCTTGCTGACCGCGTACGGCAGCTCGTCGTTCATCGGCCCCAGGTGCTGGCCGGACGTGAACAGCACGACGCGCCCGCCCGGGCGCGCGTCGTCGTGCGCGGCGGCGAACTCCCGCGCGAGAAGCACGCTCGCCCGCGCGTTCACCGCCCAGCACAGGTCGAGCTCCTCGGCGGTGACCTCCGCGAGGCTCTGCCGGGAGCTGCGAGCGTGGTTGGCGACCAGCACGTCGACCGCGCCGAACGTCTCCACGGCGTGTCCGACGACCCGGGCGGGGGCCTCCGGGTCGGCGAAGTCGGCGGCGATGTGCGCCAGCCGGGGACCTTCGCCGCCGAGCGCGGCAAGCACGCCGTCCGTGCCCACGGGATCGGCCCCCCACGGCTGGCCGGCGTCGTGCGGCTCCCACGAGTGGATGAGGACGGACGCTCCCGCGGACAGCAGGTCGCGGGCCACCGCGAAGCCGATGCCCGCCCGACGGCTCACCCCGGTCACGACGGCCACCCGACCGGCGAGCATCGCGCTGCCATCGTTCATGCTCACGTCCATCCCTCCGCCCGCACACTAATGCGACCGGCTGGCAGCGGCCACCGATTATCGGCCGCGAGGGCGGCGGGGCCGACGCCGGAGTCCGGCCGGGTCGGCTGGTGCTCGCCATCGGCGCCGGAGAGGACACGCCGACCGCGCACCAGCGTGACGGGGCCCGGTCCCGGCCCGGCCGCGGGCCGGGGCTTCCCGCGGTCAGCGCGCGTCCGCCGTCCACGCGGGGTCACGGCCGGCGAAACCGAGAGCGCGGTCGAACGCCGGCGCGGCCTCGGACACCTCGACGACCTGGCCGAAGATCCCCTCGCGCGGCGCACCGGACCGCGCCGCCGCGCTCGTGAACTCCAGCACGGCCGCCGTGCTGACCGGGTCGCAGCTGAACGGCCGGCGGATCGCGCGGGCCAGGTCCCAGCCGTGCATCACCAGCTCGTCGAGGACGACGACGCCCATCTGCTCGGCCGGCATCCGCACGCCGCCCGCATCGGCCATCCCCTTCCAGGTATCCGGATCGCGCCAGGCGGCCACCAGTTCGTCGAGCCGGCGCGGCAGCAGGATGCGCCACCGGGGGGCGAGGTTCTCCGCACGCGCCTGGCCCGGCCCGGAAGCGCCGCCTTCCGGCGCAGCCTTACGGGCAGCCCACGTGAACGCCGGCGTCAGGCCCGTCAGGTGATCGAGCAGCGCGGCGACCGGCATGCCCCTCCCGAGCGAGCCGCCCGTGAATACGGCGGCGTTCGGGGTAGCGTGAATCGGATGACAAGCGCGCAACTGCTCACCGACGCCTTCGGGCGTGTCCGCGAGGTCGTCCACGAGGTCGTGGACGACCTGACGCCCGAGGAGCTCGCTTACCGCGTCGATCCCGAGGCCAACACCATCGCCTGGCTCATATGGCATCTGACCCGCGTCCAGGACGACCACATCGCGGACGTCGCCGGGCTGCCGCAGGTGTGGATGGACAAGGGCTGGGCGGAGCGTTTCGGCCTGCCGCTCCCGCCCACGGACATCGGGTACGGCCACACGCCCGACCAGGTGGCGGCGGTCCGCGTCGAGTCGGCCGAGCTGCTGGCCGGCTACTACGACGCGGTGCACCAGCAGACCGTCGACTATGTGGGCGGCCTGACCGACGACGACCTTCCTCGGGTCGTCGACCGGTCCTGGGATCCACCGGTCACGCTCGCCGTCCGGCTCGTCAGCGTCATCTCCGACGATCTGCAGCACGCCGGCCAGGCCGCGTTCGTCAAGGGCATCGTCCGGCGCCGCTGAGTGAAGGCACCGGGTCCGCGGGCCGCCGCCGGCGACCCTCGCCCGCCTCTGCGGCGGCGGTCCGGGGCCCGCGCGCGAGGAGAGCCGTTGCAGTGCGGCTCGGTGAAGAACGCGTCCGGGGCGAAGGCGAGCAGCTCCCGCTTCGCCACCGGGCACCCGCACGGCGATCACGCCGACGGTTCGGCACGCGCGGCTGCTTCGGCCCGCCCCGCCAGATCCCGGCGAACGGGCGGCGGGCATCATCGGAGCCATGGCACACGCGGACGGGTACCTGCTGGACAACCGGCGTGCCGGTGCCGGAGACCGGCTGGCGATGCTGGCCGAGCTGTTCGACGCCTGGACGTTCCGGCACATCGACGAGGCGGGAATCCGGCCGGGCTGGCGGTGCTGGGAGGTCGGCGCGGGCGGGCCGTCCGTCGCGCGGTGGCTGGCCGGCCGGGTCGGCGGCGAAGGCCGGGTGCTGGCGACCGACATCGACGTGTCCTGGGCGAGCGCGGCGGCCGGGCCGGTGGTCGAGGTCCGCCGCCACGACGTCGCGGCCGACGAGCCGCCGGACGAGACGTTCGACCTGGTGCACGCCCGCCTCGTGCTCGTCCACCTCACCGACCGCGACCGCGCGCTGCGCTCGATGGTGCGGACGCTGCGGCCCGGCGGCGTGCTGCTCATCGAGGACGCCGATCCGGCGCTCCAGCCGCTGGCCTGCCCCGATGAGCACGGAGAGCGGGAACGGCTGGCCAACCGGATCCGTACCGGCTTCCGCCGGCTGCTCGCCGAACGCGGTGCCGACCTCGCGTACGGGCGGCGGCTGCCCCGGCTGCTGCGCGAGGCCGGCCTGACCGGCGTGCGGGCCGACGCGTTCTTCCCGCTGACGTCGCCGGAATGCGGCGCGCTGGAGGCGACGACCGTGACCCAGCTGCGGGACGACCTGATCGCACACGGGTACGCCACCGCCGAAGAGATCGACGACCATCTCGCCGCCATCGCGGGCGGGCACATCGACCTGGCCACCGCCCCGATGATCTCCGCCTGGGGCCGCCGCCCGCCGCCTGACCGTGTGGAACCTGCGCCGGATCCGATGGGCCGCGACGACGCGCGCCGGTGACCGTGCGGCTTGCCGGCCCGATGAGGGCCGGTACGGCTCCAGGCGGCGCCGGTCGAGCGGCGGCGACAGGCGGCGGCGCGGCCGTGCGGTCAGTGCTTGCGCACGACGCGCTCGGGCTCGCCCGGCCGCCAGATGATGACGTCCATGTGGCCGTCGCCGACCTCGACGGCCGAGGCTCCGGTGATGTCGGCCGCGTAGAACTGCTCGAACTCCTGCCCGCGCAGGTCGAACCCGGTCTCCTCGAACAGCGCGGTGAAGAAGCGCTCCTGCAGCGTCCTGTCCGGGACGTTCTCCACCACGCCCCACAGCTTCGCGTCGCCGTCGGTCACCTGCGGGTCGACGGTGGCGGTGTGCAGGCAGAACCGCGGGTCGCGGGCCAGGTCGCGGAACTTCGCGGTGCCCTGCATACCGACGATCCACAGCCGGTCCTCGAAGATCCGCGGCTCCATCGGGCTGATGCGCGGGAAGCCGTCCGAGCGCAGCGTGGCCAGCATGCACAGGTTGCGGGCGGCGGCGTGGCGGCGGGTGAAGACGGCGGCGATGCGCGGGGCGGCTTCGGTGAACTCGGTCCAGGTCATCATGGCAGGCGACCTTAGGACGACGACCGGCGCTCCGTCAGCGTTGCGGCCAGTTCGTCCAGCATCGCGTCGACCATCCGGACGGCGATCGACAGGTGGCCGTGGCCCTGCTCGAAATGAGGGGTCACCCTGGGAAGGCCGGCGGCGAGCCACCGGCCGTGCGCGAACGGGACCATCAGGTCCGCCGATCCCTGCCAGAGGAAGGTCGGTGCCGTGACCTGGTCGAGCGTGAAGCCCCACGGGCGAACGAAGGCCAGGTCGTCATCGACCCAGCCGTCCGCGCCGCGGCGGAGCCCGTGGGCGAAACTCGCCGCCAGGTCGTCGCCCAGTTCCGTGGCGAGCACCGCCCGGTCGGCGTCGGGCAGCAGCGTCGCCAGCTCCTCGACGATCTGCGGCACGGTGGCCGACCGCAGCGCGTTCGCCTCGGCCTCAAGGAACGGGCGGAGCGCGTCCTCCCCGCGCAGGGCGAGCCCGAACTCCTCGATATTGGCCTGGCCCATCCCGGCCAGGAAGTCCAGGCCCGCCGCGTCGTACGGCGCGACCCCCGCGATGACCAGCACCCCGGCCACCCGCTCCGGCAGGCCCGCCGCGGTCGCCAGCGCGTGCGGGCCGCCGCCGGACCAGCCGGCCGTCACACATCGGGACGCGCCGAGGTGGTCCAGCAGCGTCTCGGCGTCGGCCGCCACGGCGGCGACGTCACGGCCCGGCCGCCGGGTGGACTCGCCGTATCCGGGCCGCGAGAACGTCACGAACCGCATCCCCCGCTCGTGCGCGGCCCGCTCCAGCGCGCGAAACGGTGTCACCGCGCCGGGCGTGCCGTGGTGGAAGATCAGCGGGGTGCCGCCCTCGGGGCCGGAGACCGCGAACTGGAGCCGCCGCCCGTCGGAAAGATCCAGAGTCGTCACGGGCCGAGTCTCCTCCACCCGCGCACCGCGGCACAACCGGCGGCGCCCGCCCGCGCCTTCGCGCACCGGCGCCTGGGCGTCGGAGACGGAGCCCGCGTCGACCGCCGAGCCCGCGCTCGGACATGCGCGCCGGCCGACCGCTTCAGTCGCGGCAGCGGATCGGGACCTGCGGCCGGGACGCGCCGCCGGCGACGAGCCCCCCGGTTCTTCACGGTCCCGTCCGCATGCTCGTGCTCCTGGCTCCCGCCGGTGGCCGCTCCGGTCAGCGGAGGAAGGCGGCCGCCACCCCCGCGTCGACGGGGATGTGCAGCCCGGTGGTGTGGGTCAGGTCCCCGCCGGTGAGGGCGAAGACGGCGTTCGCGACGTGCTCGGGCAGCACCTCGCGCTTGAGCAGGGTGCGCTTGGCGTAGAACTCGCCCAGCTTCTCCTCCGGCACCCCGTAGACGGCGGCGCGCTGCGCGCCCCAGCCGCCGGCGAAGATGCCGGATCCGCGCACGACGCCGTCGGGGTTGACGCCGTTGACGCGGATGCCGTACTCGCCGAGCTCGGCCGCCAGAAGCCGCACCTGGTGCGCCTGGTCGGCCTTTGCCGCGCCGTACGCGACGTTGTTCGGGCCGGCGAACACGGCGTTCTTGGAGGCGATGTAGACGATGTCACCGCCCATCCCCTGGTCGATCATGACGCGGGCGGTCTCGCGGGAGACGAGGAACGAGCCGCGGGCCATGACGTCGTGCTGGAGATCCCAGTCGGCGACCGTGGTCTCCAGCAGCGGTTTGGACACCGACAGGCCGGCGTTGTTGACGACGAGGTCCACGCCGCCGAAGGCGAGCACGGCGGCCCGCACCGCGGCGGCGACCTGCTCCTCGTCGGTGACGTCGGCGGTGACCGCGATCGCCACATCGGACGGCTTGCCCGCCGTGCCGCCCGCAGGCCGGCCGGGGTCGGTCGGACGGGTGATGCTCGCGGCGACCTTCTCGGCCGCGTCGGCGTCCCGGTCGGCGACGACGACACAGGCGCCCTCGGCGGCGAGCCGGCGTGCGGTGGCCGCGCCGATGCCCGACCCGCCGCCGGTCACGAACGCCACCCGGGTGGCGAGCGGCTTGGGCGGCGGCATGCGCCGCAGCTTGGCCTCCTCCAGCTCCCAGTACTCGATGCGGAACTTCTCCGACTCCGGGATCGGCGCGTACGCCGACAGCGCCTCCGCGCCGCGCATCACGTTGATGGCGTTGACGTAGAACTCGCCGGCCACGCGCGCGGTCTGGGCGTCCTTGCCGAAGCTGAACATGCCGACGCCGGGCACCAGCACGATCGCCGGGTCCGCGCCGCGCATCGGCGGGGAGTCCGCGGTGGCGTACCGCTCGTAGTAGGCGCGGTAGTCCGCCCGGTACTCCTCGTGCAGGGCGCGCAGCCGGTCGCGCACCTCCTCCAGCGGGGCGGCCGGCGGCAGGTCCAGCACCATCGGGCGGACCTTGGTGCGCAGGAAGTGGTCGGGGCAGGATGTGCCGAGGGCGGCGAGCCGCGGGTGCTCGGCCCGGGAGACGAAGTCCAGCACCTCCGGGGCGTCGGTGTAGTGCCCCACCTGCGGCCGGTCGGTGGAGGCCAGGCCGCGGATCAGCGGGAACAGCGCGGCGGCCCGCGCACGCCGCTCCGCCTCCGGCAGCGTCTCGTACACCACCTTCCCGAACGGGTCGGGGCGGCCGTGCTCGGCGATGTACGCCTCCGCCGTGCGGATGATCTCCAGCGAGTTGGCCTGGCACTCCGCGCTGGTCGCGCCCCACGCGGTGATGCCGTGCCCGCCGAGGATCACGCCGATGGCCTGCGGGTTGTCCCTCTTGATCGCGGCGATGTCGAGGCCGAGCTGGAAGCCGGGCCGTCGCCAGGGCACCCACACGACCCGGTCGCCGAAGATCCGGCGGGTCAGCTCCTCGCCGTCGGCCGCGGTCGCGATCGCGATGCCGGAGTCGGGGTGCAGGTGGTCGACGTGCTTGGCGTCGACCAGGCCGTGCATCGCGGTGTCGATCGAGGGCGCGGCGCCGCCCTTGCCGTGCAGGCAGAAGTCGAACGCGGCGACCATCTCGTCCTCGCGCTCGACGCCGGGGTAGACGCCGACGAGGGTGCGCAGGCGGTCGAGCCGCAGCACGGCCAGGCCGGAGGCCGTGAGGGTGCCGAGGTCGCCGCCGGAGCCCTTGACCCACATCAGCTCGACGTCGCCGCCGGTCACCGGATCGGCGGCCACGCCCTTGGCGGAGGCGTTGCCGCCGGCGTAGTTGGTGTTGCGCGGATCGGAGCCGAGCGCATGTGCGCGCGCCAGCAGCTCCTCGACCTCGGGCGGGTTGCCCGTCATCTGTCTGCTCCTTGCCGGTGTCGCGGTCGGGATGTCCGGTCCGGGGTGGCCGTCATGCGGGCGTCACGCCCCCCATCCGGCCGCCTGGCCGTCCTTGCGCTCTTCGCGGATCCTCTCGAAGTAGCCGGACCGGGCGTAGGCGGCCAACGGGTTCGGGTCCAGGCCCATGTCCGCGCGCAGTTCGGCCAGCAGCGGCCGCACGTCGGTGTTGTAGGCGTCCATCAGCACGGCGTTCGCGCCGAGCACGTCACCGGCCGACTGCGCCGCCCGCAGCGCCTCGGCGTCGACGAGGAGCGCCTTGGCGGTGGCCTCCTGGACGTTCATCACCGAGCGGATCTGGCCGGGGATCTTCGGCTCGATGTTGTGGCACTGGTCGAGCATGAACGCGACGTGCTCGCCGTACCCGCCGCCCTGCACGACCTCGTGCATGATGCGGAAGAGCTGGAACGGGTCGGCGGCGCCGACCATCAGGTCGTCGTCGGCGTAGAACCGGGAGTTGAAGTCGAATCCGCCGAGCTTGCCCTCCCGCAGCAGGAACGCGACGATGAACTCGATGTTGGTTCCCGGCGCGTGGTGCCCGGTGTCGACGACGACCTGCGCCTTCGGGCCGAGCTTCACGCAGTGGGCGTAGGCGGTGCCCCAGTCCGGCACGTCGGTGCTGTAGAACGCCGGCTCGAAGAGCTTGTACTCCAGCAGGAAGCGCTGGTGGTCGCCGAGCCGCTCGTACACGGCGGCGAGGGCCTCGGCGAGGCGGTCCTGGCGGGCGCGGATGTCGTCCTGGCCCGGGTAGTTCGTACCGTCGGAGAACCACAGCTTCAGGTCGCGCGAGCCGGTGGCGTCCATGATGTCGACGCACTCCAGCAGGTGGGCGAGCGCCTTCTTCCGCACGGCCGGGTCGGGGTTGGTGACGCTGCCGAGCTTGTAGTCGTCGTCCTGGAAGACGTTGGAGTTGATGGCGCCGATCGCCACACCCCGGTCGCGGGCGTAGGCGGCCAGCTCGGCGTAGTCGTCGACCCGGTCCCATGGGATGTGCAGCGCCACGGTCGGCGCGACGCCGGTGAACCGGTGCACCTGCGCGGCATCGTCGATCTTCTCCTGCGGCGTGCGCGGCACGCCCTCCTGGGCGAACACCTTGAAGCGGGTGCCGGAGTTGCCGTACGCCCACGACGGTGTCTCGATGTGCTGCGCGCGAAGCGCCGCCTTGACCTGGGCCCTGTCCGTTGTCATCTCGTCATCCCCGCTCCGATCCGCGCACTGGTGCACCGTCCCGTTGTCGGTGGTCATGAGACCGCCGATGCACGCGATGTTGGGTCACCTCGCCGCGGCCTGCGCCGACCGGCCCGGCCGGCGCCACGATCCGCCCGGCCCGCACGACGCGTCGGTGCGCCCTCCCGATGATCGACTCGCTCATGCTTCCTCCGGCCGATCGTGGCGATAAAAACGTTTTAACGCGATTGCCCGGGACGCTAGGTCGGCGAGCGCGGTAACGTCAAGGGCAAGTTCCGTCCGGATCCGGCATGAGATCCAGTCTTCCCTCACTGAGCTGCGAGAACGACGTCGATATAACGAATCGGTCACGACACTGCCGCCTGGAATGATCACAGCAGAGCCGTTGACACGTTTCAATACACCCGTCACAGTGAACGCCATCACATGAGCAGAGCGGTAAGCGAGGCATGGCACCGAGCACACCCGGCGCAGCGAGCGGAGCGGCCGGCGGAAGGGCGCTGTCAGGCGCACCTCCGGCACGACGAGAACCGGTCGCACAGCGAGCGAGAAGCGGTGAGCGAGGGATGGGGACCGTGGGCATCAGGGAGGTCGCACAGCGCGCGGGTGTGTCACCGGGCACGGTGTCCAACGTGCTGAACCGGCCCGAGCGCGTCGCCGCGGCGACGCGGGCGCGGGTCGAGGAGGCCATCCGCGAGCTGGGATTCGTGCGCAACGGCTCGGCGGCCACCCTGCGCGCCGGCCAGAGCCGCGCGGTCGGACTGGTCGTGCTCGACGTCGGCAACCCGTTCTTCGTCGAGGTCGCCCGCGGCGTCGAGGACGTCGTCAGCGACCGCGACCATGCGGTCATCCTGTGCAACTCCCGGGAGTCGCCCGAGCGCGAGGCGCGTAACCTGCGGGTCCTGGCCGAGCAGCGGGTCCGCGGGGTGCTCATCACGCCGGTCGAGGAGGACCTGTCTCGGCTCGAACGCCTGCGGCAGCGCGGCGTGGCCGTCGTGCTGGTCGACCGCTCCGCCTCCGGCGACGTGTGCTCGGTCGCGGTGGACGACGTGGCCGGCGGCGAGCTGGCCGTCGCCCACCTGCTGGCCGTCGGCGCTCGGCGGATCGCGTACGTGACCGGCCCGTTCACGATCCGGCAGTGCGCCGATCGACGCAAGGGTGCACGGCGGGCGCTGCGTGCGGCCGGGCTGCCCGCGGGCGACCTGGTGGAGGTCGTGGTCCCGGAGATGAACCCGAGCAGCGGTGCGCCGGCCGTCGAACGGCTGCTGGCCGGCGACCTGCCCGAGGCGATCTTCTGCGCGAACGACCTGCTCGCCCTGGGCGTGCTGCGCGCGCTGAGCCAGGCGGGCGTGCGGGTGCCCGAAGACGTGGCGCTGATCGGCTACGACGACATCGAGTTCTCCTCGGCCGCCGCGGTGCCGCTCAGCTCGATCCGGCAGCCGACCTACCAGCTCGGCAAGATCGCCACTGAGCTGTTGCTGGAGGAGTGCGACGACCCGGCGGGCCACGCGCACCAGCAGGTGATGTTCCAGCCGGAGCTGGTGGTGCGCGAGTCGAGCAGCCGGCAGGGCGGCTGACGGACCGGCGGGCCAAGCAGCCGACGGAGGAGGAAGAGCCCATGAGAGCGCGTTCGTTCGCCGCCGTGGACCTCGGCGCGGCCAGCGGCCGGGTGATGGTGGCCCGGGTCGGCGAGGACGAGCTGGCGCTCCGGGAGGTGCGCCGCTTCCCCAACAGGCCGGTGCGGGCGGCCGGCACGCTGTACTGGGACGTCCTCGGCCTGTACGGGCAGGTGCTCGACGGCCTGCGCGACGCCGAGGGCGTCAGCTCGGTCGGCATCGACTCCTGGGCCGTCGACTACGGCCTGCTCGACCCCTCCGGCGCGCTGATCGGCAACCCGGTGCACTACCGCGACCGGCGCACCGACGGGGTCATGGCCAAGGTCGTCGCGGAGATCGGCGCGCAGGAGCTGTACGACGTGAGCGGCCTGCAGTTCCTGCCCTTCAACACCGTCTACCAGCTCGTGTCGGCGCCGCCGCCGGAGCGGGCGCACACCCTCCTGATGATCCCCGACCTGCTGGCGTACTGGCTGACCGGCGAGATCGGCGCCGAGCGGACCAACGCCTCGACCACGGGCCTGTACGACGTGCGGGCCGGCGCGTGGGCGTACCCGCTCGCCGAGCGGCTCGGCCTGCCGGCCCGGATCCTGCCGCCGCTGCGCGATCCCGGCGAGACGATCGGCGGGCTGTGCGCCGACGTGGCCGCCGAGACCGGCCTGCCGGAGGGGCTGCCGGTGACCGCGGTCGGCTCGCACGACACGGCCTCGGCCGTCGTCGCCGTGCCCGCGGAGCACGAGCGCTTCGGGTACGTCTCGTGCGGCACCTGGTCGCTGGCCGGCGTCGAGCTGGACGCGCCGGTGCTCACGGAGGAGAGCCGCGCCGCCGGGTTCACCAACGAGGTCGGGGTCGGCGGCACGATCCGGTACCTGCGCAACGTCATGGGGCTGTGGCTGCTGCAGGAGTCGCTGCGCGCCTGGCGCGCGGAGGACGACCTGCCGGAGCTGCTCGCCGCGGCCGAGCAGGCGCCGCCGTTCGCCGCCCTGGTCGACCCGGGCGACCAGGCGTTCATCCCGCCGGGCGACATGCCGGCCCGCATCGCCGCCTACTGCGAGCGGACCGGGCAGCGGCCGCCGGCCGGCCGCGCGGAGACCGTCCGGTGCGTCCTGGAGAGCCTGGCGCTCGGCCACCGCGCGGCGGTCCGGGAGGCCGCGCGGCTGTCCGGGCGGGCCGTCGAGGTCGTGCACGTAGTGGGCGGCGGCGCGCGCAACGCGCTGCTGTGCCGGCTGACCGCCGACGCCTGCGGGCTTCCGGTCGTCGCGGGTCCGGTGGAGGCCACCGCGATCGGCAACGCCCTGGTGCAGGCCCGCGCGCACGGCCTGGCCGCCGACCCGCGCGAGCTGGTGCGCCGGACCCAGCGGCTCACGGTCTACGAGCCGCGCGGTGACGAGGCCGCCTGGGACCGCGCCGCCCGCCGCATCGGCCTGACCTGAGCCCGCCCCCGGCGGCATGCCGCGACGCCGGACCGGCCGCCGCACCGCCGAAGCCGCCGCGGCACGGCCCGCGGGGACCGCCGCCGTGCGGCGCCGCACCCACGCCAGGGTCACCGCCGCACGTGGGAGCCATGGCCGGACGTCACGCCGAAGCCGCCGCGGCACGGCGGCTCACGGCCGTGCCGTAGGGCGCGCCGGGCACGTCGGCGGACGGTCGCGGTCCTGCCGGCGGACGACCGACGCGGCCGCGCGGGCCGGCCGGCGAGGCGCCGCGATCGGCAGAGGAGGGATGTCCTCGCAGGTCAGCGGCAAGGTAGATCTTTTTCGTAGGTTTTTGCCGTGGGATGTGCGCCCATTATGGTGCTGCCATGCGTTTTGTCCCTCTTTGCACCGCTGTTGTGGTTTTTTCGGCAGGTGCGCTGTCCCCCGCCAAGGCGATCACCAACGGCACGTCCGACGGCGACGGCCACCCGTCGGTCGGCGCGCTCATCGCGGACCGGCCGTACCGGGACGGCACCTACGCCTACTGCACCGGGACGCTGATCTCGCCGACGGTCCTCGTCACCGCCGCGCACTGCGGCAGGCGAGGGCAGAAGACGGCGCGCGTGACGTTCTCGCCGCGGTACCGGAAGGGCGACCCCGTCTACACCGGCCGGTACGACACCGACCCCCGCTACGTGTCCAGCGGCGACCTGTACGACATCGCCGTCGTCGTCTTCGACACGCCGGTTCCCGGGATCGCCCCGGCCCGGCTGCCGGCGGCCGGCCTGCTCGACCGCATGGCGGCGGCCGGCACGCTGAAGAACGCGCGGTTCACCCCGGTCGGCTACGGCTCCAGCGTCGAACGCGACGGGGCGCGCAAGCCGCGGTTCGTCTACACCGACACCCGCGAGCGCACGACGATCTCCTTCGACGACCTGACCCGGTCCTGGCTGAAGCTGACGGTCGACCCGGGCGACGGCGGCACCTGCTACGGCGACTCCGGCGGCCCGAACTTCCTCGCCGACACCGACGTGCTCGTCGCCACCTCGATCAGCGGCGACGACGACTCGTGCAAATCCACCAACTGGGACTACCGCCTCGACACCCAGCGCGCCCGCAGCTTCCTCCGGCGGTTCGTGGCCCTGCCCTGACGCGGCCCTTTCCCCGCCGGTGGCTACGGCCGGGTGAAGGTGCACGGCAGCCGCCTGTAGCCGTTGATGAAGCCGGACAGCAGCCGGTCGCCCTCGCCGGCCGCGCGGATGTCCGGCAGGCGGGTGAACAGTTCCCGCAGCATCACGGTGATCTCGCGACGGGCCAGGTTGGCGCCCAGGCACGCGGCCGGGCCCAGAAGTCCAGGGTGGACAGGTCGATGTCGGAGAGGGCCGGGCCGGAACGGATCGTCATGTCAGCACCGCCTTACCGCCGATCGGCCTCCATGCTGCGGTAAGCGTCCGGTTACGGTCAAGGGACCGTCACCTGCATCACATCCCCCGGAGCCGCCCGCGGGGATGCGCCGATACGGACATGCGCCTGGTCCGGGCTCAGCCGGTGCCGGGGAGCTTGGCGACGGTGAGGAGGAAGACGGAGTCCTCCATCGCCTCGACGCTGTGCCGGGCGTCCGGGATGACGATCAGGTCGCCGGCCCGGCCCTCCCAGGAGTCGGCGCCCGCCTTCAGGCGGACCCGGCCCCGCAGGACATGCAGGGTGGCCTCCCCCGGGTTGACGTGCTCGTCCATCAGTTCGCCGCCGGCGAGCGCGACCACGGTCTGCCGGAGGACGTGCTCGTGGCCGCCGTAGACGGTGGTGGCGCTGCGGCCGGGCGAGCCGCCCGCCGCCCGCTCCGCCTGCTCGCGCGCGATCGCATCCAGTGAGAGTTTCTGCACCATGCTCTCCATCTACCGCGGTGGCGCGGAATGATTCATCGACACGCCGGATCGGGTTCTCCTGCCGGGTCGGCGCCGCCGCGACGCAGGCCGTCGAGGAACAGGCCGGCGTAGCACTCCCCGACCGCCCGGGCGTCCAGCGGGCCGTCCGGCCGCCACCAGGTGCTGAGGTGATGCACGGCACCGAAGAAGAAGTCGACCGCGAGGTCCGGCGGCACGTCCGTGCGGAACGTGCCGTCCCGGCGGCCCTCCTCGACCAGCGCCCGGAAACGCTCGTGGTAGCGGCGCCGCTCCGCGCGCACCGCCTTGCGCTTCTCCTCCGGCAGCAGGTGCATCGAGCGGAAGAACACGGTCAGCTCGTTCAGGTGCGCGGCGCTGGTCTCGATGACGTCGACGGCCGCGGCGCGCAGCCGCTCCTCGGCGGACCCGGGGCCGTCCGCGATCCGCTCGAGCCGCTCGGTCTGTACCGCCAGCAGCCGGTGGTAGATCGCGTAGAGCAGGTCGTCCTTGGCCGCGTAGTAGTGGTACATGGCGCCCTTGGTGACGCCGGCGGCTGCCACGATCTCCTGCACCGACGTGCCCTCGTACCCGCGCTCGGCGAACAGCCGGGTGGCGACCGCGACCAGCCGCCCGGGCAGCGGTAGCGCCGTCTCAGCGGGCACCGGGCGGTCTCGTCCGCCGGCCATCAGCGCTGCCGGTACGCCGCGAGCTCGCGCCGGGCGATCGTGCGGCGGTGCACCTCGTCGGGGCCGTCGGCCAGGTGCAGGGTGCGGGCGCTCGCCCACAACGCGGCCAGCGGGGTGTCCTGGGAGACGCCGGCGCCGCCGTGCGCCTGGATCGCGCGATCGAGCACCCAGGTCACCACGTCGGGTACCACCGCTTTGATCGCGGAGATCTCCACGCGGGCGCCCTTGTTCCCGACCGTGTCCATGAGCCAGGCGGTCTTGAGCACCAGCAGCCGGGCCTGCTCGATGCGCATCCGGGCCTCGGCGATCCAGTCCTGCACGACGCCGTGGTCGGCGATCGGCGCTCCGAACGCCACCCGCGAGGTGGCCCGCTCGCACATCAGCCGCAGCGCGCGCTCGGCGATGCCGATCGCCCGCATGCAGTGGTGGATGCGCCCGGGGCCCAGGCGCTCCTGGGCGATGCGGAACCCCTCGCCCTCCTCCAGCAGGATGTTCGACACCGGTACCCGCACGTCGCGGAAGGAGACCTCGGCGTGCCCGCCGGACGCGCGGTGGTCGTAGCCGAAGACGGTCAGGCCGCGTTCGACGGTGACGCCCGGCGTGTCCTTGGGCACCAGCACCATGCTCTGCCGCCGGTAGACCGGGGCGTCGGGGTCCGTGACCCCCATGACGATCAGGATCTCGCACTCGGGGCTGAGCGCGCCGCTGGACCACCACTTGCGGCCGTTCAGCACGTACTCGTCGCCGTCCCGCTCGATGCGCAGCCCGATGTTGGTGGCGTCGGAGGAGGCCACCGCCGGCTCGGTCATGCAGAACGCCGAGCGGATCGCGCCGTCCATCAACGGCTCCAGCCAGCGTCGCTTCTGCTCCTCGGTGCCGAACCGGTGCAGGATCTCCATGTTGCCGCTGTCGGGCGCGGCGCAGTTCAGCGCGATCGGGGCGAGCGCCGGCGACCAGCCGGTGATCTCCGCGAGCGGCGCGTACTGCACGTTGGTCAGGCCGACGCCGGGCAGGAACAGGTTCCACAGGCCGCGCTCGCGGGCCTGCGCCTGCAGCTTCTTGACCACCGGCGGCGTACCCCAGGCGTCGCCGAGCTCGGCGACCTGGGCGGCGTAGACCGGTTCCGCCGGGTGGACGAACGTGTCCATGAAGTCGAGCAGCCGGTCGCGATACTCGATGGTGATCTGGTCGAGCGAGAAGTCCATGGCCGTCCCTTCGCGGACGCGGCGCGGCCACGACACCGCCGGAGGCGGCGACGAGGCGTGCATACCGACTGGTCGGTACGACCGTAGGCGGCGAGGCCGCCCCGCGTCAATGATGGCGCACCCGCGCGGGACGGGCGCCGGTCTCCTGGGCGGGCCGAGCCCGCGGCGGTCTCCTGGGCGGGGCCCATCCCGCGCCGGTGTCACTGGTGCAGGCCGTGGCCCGTCTCTTCGTCGCCCCGGTCCACGTCGAGGCCGACGATCGAGCCGCAGCGGCTGCAGACCCACTCGGCCACCACCGACTCCGCGCCCATGTCGCGCGTGCGGTACGGCTTGGCGATCTTTCGCCGTCGCATTCCGTGTCCGCACGCAGAATGCACTAGAAATCCGCAATTCGGGCACGGCCAGACATCATCGCCGGGGCGCCAACAGCCAGGGCATACCGGACAGCTCTCGTCCACGAAGGCGTCCGGCGCGAGCTCCGTGCGCCAGCGCTCCTCGAGATCGAGATAATCGTCGTCCGGCCAAAGGTGATCGGCCAGCCAGGCGAGGTATTCCTCGTCACCCGGCGCGAGCACGGCCGTCATCGACTCAGGGTAGCCCCCCGGCCCAGGCGGTGCCACGGCGGCACGGCGCCTCCGGACGGCGACGAAGAGGGAGGTCAGGGCGAGTAGCGGAAGCAGGAGGAAGATGTTCACATTTGCCACATCCGGGGATGCGCTCATGTCGGGACGGCCCGCCGTGGCAATGCGGGTGCACTGCGAGCGCCACGGCACCATCCTTTCACGAGCCGCTGACGGGGCCTAAACGATCATGTATACGCGTCCTAAAACGGTAGAACAGTACCGAATCCTGCTCAGCCATGGAAATCGATCAGACAATTTCCTTCGTTACCGATGACGCGAATAGATGATCTCAGAAGAAGGTCCGCACCAGGTCCACGACCCTCGGCGCGTCCGCCCTCGCGTCATCGATCACGGGGATCAGCGACCACTTGTCGAACGCCGTGCACGGATGGGACAACCCCAGCCGCACGACGTCGCCGACCGCCACGTCGCCCCCGCGCAGGAAAGCGTGCTGGTCGTTGAGCGCACTCACCCGCGCCCCCTCCAGCGCCCCCCGTCCGCGCACGAGCTGGGGCTCCGGCAGATCCTGGTCGTAAGGCAGGTCGCGCCGGCCGCCGTCGAGCAAGGCCAGGCCCGGCTCGGGCCGGGAGATCACCTGCGCCCAGCCGTGCATGGCGGCACGGAGCCGGGGCGCCCCCGGCACGCGCGCGGACGGCGAGGTGCCGCGGTACAACCCGTCGTCGTGGATGAGGTACGCGCCAGACCGCAGCAGCACCCGGGTGCCCGCGCCGGTCACGGGTGCCAGCACCCGCGCGACCACATCGAAGAACGCGCTGCCGCCGGCCGTGACCACGGTGTCGCCGGTGGTGTCCGCCGCGTCGAGGAGGTTCGCGTCGCGCAGCCGGTCGTGCAGCTCCGCCAGGCGCCGCAGGTACGCCTCGACCACCGCGACGGACTCCGGCGACGCGTCGTGCGCCAGCGCGCCCTCATAGCCGCTCGCCCCGACCAGCCGCAGCACGGGCGTCGCGCGTACTGCCTGCGCGACGGCCAGCGCCTCGTGCACCGTGCGGGCTCCCGTGCGCCCGCCGGCGCCGCCCAGCTCCACGCACACGTCCAGCGGCCGCCCGGGCACGCCGTCGAGCGCCCGCGCCATCAGCTCCACCGCGCGCACCGAGTCGACCCAGCAGGTGAGCGAGAACGCCGGGTCGCGGTCGAGCTCGGTGGCGATCCAGCGCAGGCCGTGCGCGTCCAGGACGGCGTTCGCCAGGTGCACCCGGCGGACCCCGAACGCCCGCGCCACGCGCAGCTGCGCCAGGTTGGCCAGCGTGATGCCGCGCGCCCCGGCCGCGAGCTGGCGCTGCCACAGCGCCGGCGCCATCGTCGTCTTGCCGTGCGGCGCCAGGTCGACGCCCGCAGCGGCACACCACCGGGCCATCGCGTGCAGGTTGTGCTCCAGCGCTCCCGCGTCGAGCGTCATCAGCGGCGTGCCGAGGTCGTCCAGCACGGGGGCCCCGGCCAGGAAGCCGGCCACCGTCTGGCCGTGCGCCGACGCAGGCACCGCCTTGAACCGCCAGTCGAGGCGCTCGCCGGCCAGCGCCGCGACGCGCTCTTCGTCGATGCCCGGCCCGCCGTCGCCCACCGGCGCGGCGTCCGCCACGGCGATGCCGTCCGCACGGCCGTCCGTGGTGCCGGAGCCGCCGGTGGCGGGCTCGCCCGCGCGCATCCCCGTCTCGCCGTCGCTCATGCACCGCAGGCTATCGCGGTGGTCCCCGCACGCGGCCGGCGCGGCGCGTCAGCCGATGGCCGACCGCCGGCCTGCCTCCGCGAGCGCCCGCTCGACCACGGCGACCAGCACCCGCTTGGCCGACTCGAGCCGGCGCACGTCGCACAGGACCACCGGCACCTCCGGGTCGAGGTCGAGCGCGGCGCTGACCCGCTCCGGCGGGTAGCGCGGGGCGCCGTCGAAGCAGTTCACCGCCACGACGAACGGCGTGCCGCGCTGCTCGAAGTAGTCGACGGCGGCGAAGCAGTCTTCCAGCCGCCGCGTGTCGGCGATGACGACCGCGCCTGCCGCGCCGCGTGCCAGCTCGTCCCACATGAACCAGAACCGCTCCTGGCCGGGCATGCCGAAGATGTACAGCGCCAGGTCGTCGCGGAGGGTGAGACGGCCGAAGTCCATCGCGACCGTGGTCGTGCGCTTGTCGGGGACGCCGAACGTGTCGTCGACGCCGTAGCCGACGCTGGTGAGCTCCTCCTCCGTGCGGAACGGGCGGATCTCGCTGACCGTGCCCACCAGCGTGGTCTTGCCCGCGCCGAACCCGCCGGCGATCAGGATCTTGATCGCCGTGGGCCCCGTGCCGATGGCTCCGACCGGCTCAGAGTCTGTGTAGCTCATCCAGCACTGCCCTGAGTATCCGCATGTCGCGTTCGTACGAACGGGTCCCCGGCATGCGCACGCTGATCAGTCCCTTCTCCGTGAGATCCTCCAGGAGGACGCGGACCACTCCCAGCGGCAGGTCCATGTCGGAGGTCAGGTCCGCCACGGTCACCGGCCGCCGGCAGAGACGTAGCACGCGCAGATGTTCCGAGTCGAGCCAGAACCGGTCCTGCCGCGACGGGGTTCCACTCACCACGACCGCCATCAGGTCGAACTGCTCGCCGCGTGACCGGGTCCGGCCACGGCTCACCGCATACGGCCGTACGATCGGGCCCGCCGCCTCGTCGAACCAGCGGCGTCCGGGCGCGGTCACCGGAGGTCACGCTCCGCCCGTTCTTCCGCTCTGCGGTCTGAGCGCGGTGCCGAGGTGGCGGCGCACCCGTTTGACCAGCCGCATCATCTCGTAGCCGATCAGCCCCACGTTGGCGTCGCTGTCGCTCAGCACGGTCAGGCAGGTGCCCTCTCCGGCCTCCGCGACGAAGAGGAACGCCTTCTCCAGCTCGACCACGGTCTGCCGGATCCGGCCGCCGTTGACGCGCTCACTGACGCTGCGCGCCAGCCCGTGGAAGCCGGCCGACACGGCGGCGAGCCGTTCCGCATCCTGCTCGGTCATGCCCCGGGACATCCCCATGGGCAGGCCGTCCCCGGTCAGGATCACCGCCTTCCGCACCCGTGCGACGCGACCGACCAGATCGTCCAGCAGCCAGTTCAGCTCACCGGTCTTGTCGAGCATGCACCCCTCACCTTCAGACCCCCCTCACTCATCGACGTCCGGGGCCTGGCGGCCGCGCTGCCAGCCCCGTTGAAGCGCTGCCATCAGCGACCGGATCTCCTCCGGCGGCCGGATCGTCGGCTCCTCCGCGGGTGGCGGCAGGAATGGAGACGGGTCGGCCACGGGCAGCGCTCCGGAGGCCGGACCGGACGGCGACCCGCGGTCGGCGGGCGCGTTGGGCGTGCTCTGGCGGAGCTGCGGGGCGAGGCTGGCCTGCCGGATGCGGCGGGGCAGCTCGGGCAGGTCGTCATCGGGCCAGGCCCGAAGTTCCGGATCCCGGTAGGCGGCGCCGGCGTCGGCCCAGCCACCGGCGATCCGGTCACCGGCGGGCGCCGCGAGTTCGCGCGGCGTCCCGGTCGGCGTGGCGATCGGGCCGGGCGGGTTCACCCGCCGCATCGACCGCCAGGCGGGAACGTCATCGGACTCGTCGGAGAAGGTGAGCTCCGCCGAGTCGTCCCCGGCGACCAGCGCGAGCGGCATCAGCACCACCGCCCGCGTGCCGCCGTAGGGGGACGGTCCGAGCGCGACGCGGATGCCGTGCCGGGCGGCGAGCCGGGCCACGATGAACAGGCCGAGGCGGTCGCCGTCGAGCAGATCGAACTCCGGCGGGTTCGCCAGGCGCTCGTTGGCCTGGGCGAACTCCGCGGGTTCCATGCCGATGCCGCGGTCCTCCACCTCCACGGCGTAGCCGTTGGCGACCATCTCGCCGCGCACCTGCACCTGCGTGGTCGGCGGCGAGAACACCGTCGCGTTCTCGATCAGCTCCGCGAGCAGGTGGGTGGCGTCCGCGACGACGTTGCCGTCGAGGGCGGCGGGCGCGACGCCCGTGACGACGACACGGGTGTACTGCTCCACCTCGGCGATGGCGGCGCGCAGGATGTCGCGGACGGGGACGGGGTGGTGCCAGCCGCGCGCGGGCGGCGAGCCGCCCAGGATCACCAGGCCCTCGGCGTGGCGGCGCATCCGGGTGGTCAGGTGGTCGAGCGCGAACAGGTCGTCGAGGATGTCGGGATCGGTGGCCCGCTTCTCCATCTCCTCCAGCATGCCGAGCTGGCGGTGCAGCAGCGACTGACTGCGCCAGGCCATGCTGAGGAAGGTCTGGTTGATGCCGGCGCGCAGCCGGGCCTCGCCCACCGCCGACTCGACGGCCGTGTGCTGCAGCTTGTCCAGCGCCTCGGCGACGTCGGCGACCTCCTTGCTGCGGCCCGCCTCGACCGGCACCGCCTCGGCCTCGACGTCGACCGTCTCGCCGTCCCGCAGCCGCTTGATGAGCGCCGGGAGGCGCCGCTCGGCGAGATCGAGGGCGACCCGCTGCAGGCGCGACAGCTCGCGGGCGAGGTTGCGGCCGAACAGCACCGACACGACCACCGACAGCGCCATCGCGAGCAGCCCGGTGCCGGTCGCCAGGTACAGGAACAGGCTGATCCGCGCCTGCAGCGGCCGCGCCTCGTCGCTCAGCAGGCCGGCGGACTCCTCGTCCGCCTGCGTCCAGGCCGTCATCAGGGGGTTGACCGTGGCCTGCCAGTTCACCGCCGCGGCCGGCAGCCGGTCGCCCGGAGTCGTGGCGAGCACGACGGCCTCGGCGTCGCGGAACGCCACGAAGTCGGCGGAGCCGGCGATGCGGTCCAGCGGCGCGCGCAGCTTGGTGTCCAGGTCGGTGAGCGCCGTGCCGAACAGGTACTGCTCGTTGTAGGCGTTCTCCGCGAACATCGCGGCGGCCGGCGCGGTCCACACGTGCTTCCTGACCGCCAGCGCCGCGGCGATGATGGCACTCTCGCGGGTCACCATCTCGCGGGCGGAGACCGCCGCGACGACGGCCGCGAGCTGCGGGTACACGTCGCGGTCATCGAGGATGGACATGCTGCCGTACAACCGCAGGATGTTGTCGGTGACGGTGTTGTAGTCGGCGATGGCGGTCAGCGCGTCGATGGAGCGGGCGTCGACCTGGGCCCGCACGTTGCGCAGCAAGTCGAGCTGGGCGAGCAGGGCGGTGAGGCGATCCTTGGTCGTCTTGCTGACCGACCGGCGGGCCGGCGCGGACAGCGCCGACCGCCGGAACGCGGCGACGGCGGCGTCGACGTCGGCGCGGTCGCGGGCGAGCGTCGCGACGCCGTGCCCCTTCGGGTTGCTCAACGCGACGGCCGAGGATATGCGCTCCCGCTCCAGCGCCCCCGCCACGGCGGCGGCCGGCAGGGAGACCCGCTGGTAGGCGGTCGAGGTCTCGTACTTGCCGATGGCGTCGCGAGAGGCCATGAACGCTGCGAGGGCCCACAGTCCGGCCAACGAGATCAGCGGGACCAGCAGCAGCACCAGCAGCCTCAGCCGCAATGACCATCTGCCGGAACGCTCTTGGAAACCCATGACAGCCTCACCGGTATCCGCGGCAGCATCGACAGCACGCACGTGATTTGTTCGTTGAGGGGTCAAATGGCACCACAAATGTCACGCTAGTGGCAATAGCCCGGCTGGCCGATCCGGGTCGTCCGCTGTCCCGCGCTGCGCCCGATCAACCGGAGAAGACCTGGAAGTCCCTTTCCGGGATGGCCGAGTAGCCCATAGAGTCCTGCCATGCGGGAGGGGGCTGGGCAGATCATCGGCGGTCACTACCGTCTCGTCGAGCCGATCGGCCGGGGCGGCTTCGCGGAGGTGTGGCGGGCGCGGGACGAGCGCCTGCACCGCGACGTCGCGGCCAAGCGGCTGTTCCTTCCCGCGCACTTCACCGGGCGCCAGCGGGCCGAACAGCATGCGCGGACCCTGCGGGAGGCGCGCATGGCGGCCCGGCTCGCGCACCCCGGCGTGGTCACGGTGTACGAGGTCGTCGCGGACCGCGGCGACCTGTGGCTCGTCATGGAGCTGGTCCGGGGACGGTCGCTGGCCGCGCTGGTCCGCGCGGAGGGACCGCTGCCGCCCCGGCGGGCCGCCGCCCTCGGCCTGCGGTTACTCGACGCGCTGCGCGCCGCGCACGACGCCGGCGTGCTGCACCGCGACGTCAAACCGGCGAACGTCCTCGTCGGCGACGGGCGCGTGGTGCTCGGCGACTTCGGCCTGGCCGTCGTCGAGGGCGACCCCGGCCTCACATGTTCCGGAATCGTCATGGGCGCGCCCGCCTACACCGCGCCGGAACGGGCCCGCGGCGAACCCGCCGTCGCCGCCTCGGACCTGTGGTCCCTCGGCGCGACGCTGTTCTACGCCGTCGAAGGCCGCCGTCCCTTCGAGGCGCCGAACGCCAACGCGATGCTCCACGCGATCCTGACCCGCGACCCGGCGCCCGCACCGCACGCCGGCCCGCTCGCCCCGGTCATCGAGGGGTTGTTGCGCAAGGACCCCGCCGCGCGCCTGACGGCCGGGCAGGCGGCCATCCTGCTCGCCCGCGCGGCGAACCACATGGACACCCTGGCCCGGGACACTCCGGGCACCTACCCCTGGGACACCTACCCCTGGGACACCTACCCCTGGGACAC
>JBEHYF010000076.1:0-24318 GCA_048498315.1 Actinomycetota bacterium | reverse complement strand
CCGCGGTCGGTGCTTGGGCGCACGCCACGGTACGGGCGCTGACGCGCGGGCACGCCCCCGCCGCCCCCGGCCGGATGGCGGCCCTCGCCGCCGCTGCCGCGGTCAGGGCCGGCGCGCGCCGGACGATCCCGGTCGGCGTGGCGTCCGACGCCACGATCACGCTGCCCTCGCTCGGCCGCCTCAGCCTGCCGCCCGACCGCGCCGGCGGCCAGGTGGTGATCCGGACGTCCCCGCAGGGCGCGGAGATCGACGCGCCGGGCGGGCTCCCGTGTGTGCCGGCCGACCCGTGGCGGGACGCGCCGGGCTGGCAGGGGCTGCGCCGGCTGTCCGCGCGGGCCGGCGACGCGGTCATCCGGTTTCTCGTGGACGACGTCGATCCGTACCGCATGCCGGTCATGGACAACGTGGCGGACCGGCTGACCGCGGAAGAGCTCCGGCAGTGGCGGGACCGGCTCGGCCCAGCGTGGGAGATGCTCGTTGTGGACCACTGGACGGCCGCAGAGGAGATCCGCACCGCGATACGCGCGCTCACGCCGCTGCGGCGACCTGCCGAGGGGCAGGTGAGCGCCACGGCGCGGGACGTCTTCGGCTGCGTCGCGCTGTCCACGCCCGCGGACGCGCACGCGTTCGCCGAAACGCTCGCGCACGAGGTGCAGCACGCCAAGCTCACCGCGCTGCTCAACGTCACGCCCCTGACCACTCCCGACGACGGCAGCCGGTTCTACGCGCCATGGCGGGACGACCCGCGCCCGGCCAGCGGGCTGCTGCAGGGCGCCTACGCCTACCTGGGGGTCGCGGGTTTCTGGCGGCGGCGACGGGCACGGGAGAACGGCCGCGCCGGCGAGAGCGCGGACGCGGCGTTCGCACGGTGGCGGGACGCGGCCTGGTCCGTCACCGAGATGCTCCTGGCGTCCGGCCGGCTCACGCCGGCCGGCGAGCACTTCGTCTGCGGCATGCGCGGGACGCTGCGCGCCTGGCGTGCCGAGCCAGTGCCTCGCGCCGCGCTCGCCCGGGCGCGCAGCGACGCCGAGCGGCACATGAGCCGCTGGCGGCGGCGCAACGGCACCGCCCTCGTCCGGCCCGCACGCTGACCTGCGGCCGGAGGAGCGACCTGCGGCCGGAGCGGCGACCGCCGCCCCGCACGGTGCCGGTGCCCCGCACGCTGACCTGCGGCCGGACGGACCGAGGCGGCGCGGCCGGTCAGATCGGCGGCGGGTCGAAGTCGAAGTCGAGGTGACGGCGTTCCTTGGCCGCCCTGGTGTCGGGGTGGTCGGGGCCGAGGGTGCTGTCGTACGCCTGGTAGGTGGCGGTCGCCAGCTTCGTCCCCTCCTCTTCCGCCCCTTCGACGCCCTGGGCCGCGGCGGCGAAGTGGTCGGCCGCGAGGTTGGCCGCGCAGCCGAGCGTCAGCGGGTGCCGCTCCCCGAGGCACTGTTCGAGGCGGTCGAGCGTGTCGCGGCCGAGTTCGCGGGCGGCGGCGAGGTCGCCCATGGCGGCGAGGTCGCTGGCCAGGTTGGTGGCGACCGTGAGCGAGTAGTGGTGGTCGCGGCCGAGCTTGGCGTCGAGGCGTTCGAGCGATCGGCGGTTGAGTTCGAGGGCGCCGTTGAGGTCGCCCCGGACGCGGCGGAGCAGGGCGAGGTTGCCCGCGCACGCGTGGTTGTACGGGTGGTCCTCGCCGTACACCCGCGGATACCGCTCGGTCGTCTCCTGCGCCAGCTCGAAGGCGGTGTCGATCCGGCCCATCGCGCGGAGGAGGTTCGCATGGCTCATCGCGGCGGCGAGCGTGTCAGGGTTGTCGGGGCCGAACAGGCGAAGGCAACGCTCGGAGGTATCCTCGATCAGCTCGAGCGCGTCTTCATACTTGCCGGCGCGGCGCAGCGCGATCGACGCGTCGACAGCGGTACGGAGTGTCCAGTAGTGGTCGGGGCCGAGGTGCTCGCGGCCGTACGCGAGGGCGTCCTCGCCGAGAGAGCTGGCCTCGTCGTACTCGCCACAGAGCCGGACGAGCCGGGCGAACCCGCTGTAGGCCCCCAGCACCTCCGTCTTGCTCACGCTGTACAGGGCCTCGCCCTCGCTGCGCTGCACGTAGACCTCCTCCTGCAGCGCACGTGCGTCCTGGTACCGGCTGACGAGGCCGTAGTCGAGCGCGAGGTTGTTCTTTACCCGGAGGATCAGCAGCTGTCCGCGAGGTTCCTGGCCGAAGACCGCCTCGTGCCGCCTCAGGGAGTCTTCGTCGTGCTCCATGGCCTGCTTGAAGTCGCCGTGAGCCCGCAGGTCGGCGCCGAAGCTGTTCATCAGCAGCAGCGTGTTCTCGTGGTCTTCACCGAACACCGCTCGGGCGCGCTCCAGCGCCGTGCGGTCGACCTCGTAGGCGGCCTGGTACTCCCCCAGGTCGCGCAGCAGGTTGCCGAGGTGGCGCCCGGCCATGAGCACGGACGGGTCGTCCTTGCCGGAGTCGCGTGTCCACCGTTCCAGGAACAGCTCGACGAAAGAGCGGCAGGACTGCCGGTCGCCGAGCCGGTAGAGGTAGCGCACGACGTTCAGGGCGAACGCGCGCACGTCCTTGTGCCGGCAGCCCGCGACGAGGGACGGCCGGACGTGCGGGACGAGCGACTCGAACCGCGGCCACTCGCTCTCGTTGTCCGGATCGGCCGGCGCGTTGCGGGCGAGCAGCTGGTGCACCTCGTGGCGGACGCGATCTCGCTCCTCCTCCGACAGCGTCTCGCGGATCAGAGCCTGCACGAGACGGTGGACCTGGAGGGTGCGCGAGGCTGGGTCGACGCGGGCGAGCGCGAAGCGCCCGAGCATCTGGATGGCCTGGGTGCGGAGGATGGTGTCGCCCACGAGCTTGGCCAGCTCGGGCCGGGCGCCGTCGATCCGGCGCGTGAACACGTCGCGCGGGATCGGCTCGGGGCCGAAGAAGGCGCAGCACTGGAGCAGTGTGACGGCCTCGGGCATCTTCCGCTGGAGCTGCTCGACCGAAAGCTGCCAGGCGGCGGTCATCGAGTTGGGGTACTCGGGCGGCTTTCCCTGGATGAGCAGGCGCCCGGTCTGCTGCTTGAGCGCCTCGAGGTACTCCTCGACCGAGATGCCGGTCTCGGCCTGAAGAGCGCCGGCCTGTTCGAGGGCGAGCGGCAGGTCGCCGAGCTCTTCGGCGAGACGTCCGGCGTCGGCCTCCGCGATGCCGGTCGGCACCCTGCGGTTGAGGAACTCCACACTCTCGGACCGGCTGAAGACGTCGACGAGGATCGTGTCGGCCACCGTGTCCCAGCGGTTGTCGCGCGAGGTGATCAGGGCGTGGCCGGGCTCGCGCGGGATGAACTCGTTGAGGTCTTCGGGCTGGTCGGCGTTGTCGAAGATGAGCAGCCAGCGGTCGTACGGCTCGCCGCGGCGCAGGGCGTCGAGCACCGCCGCGACGGCGTCGTCGATGCCGGCGACCGACGCGGAGGCCAGGCCCAGGCGGGTGGCGAGAGTCGCCAGTGAAGAGCGGACGAGCACCGGCTGGTCGGCCGGGATCCACCACACGATGTCGTACTCGGACCGATACCGCCAGGCGTACTCGATGGCAAGCTGGGTCTTGCCGACGCCGCCGATGCCCTGGAGTGCGTACGGCTGCGGCACCACCGCGGTGACCCCGCCGGAGATCGTCTCGTGCAGACGGTCCAGGAGATCCTCGCGGCCGGTGAAATGCCTATTGCGCTGGGGAACCCTTCCCCAGATCTCCGGGACCCGCCCCGGTGCCCGCACACTCGTCACGCGTCCGCCTCCGCGATTCTATTTCCGGCTGCTCGCCGACTCGATTCCGCCATCTTAAGCCGCCGTTCGAAGCGGTCCCCCATCCGGCCGCCCGTAAATCTCATTTCGACCACAGCCAGAACCCGACAAAGAGTAAACCAATCTTCAAACACCCCATCCCGCCACGGACACCCGGTGTGGCGGTCGAGACTAGGCAACCTCCTCATCGTGAGTGATCCTGAAACAGAGCGGCGAGTACGCCGCGCGGAGGCAGCTTGCCGGCCCGAAGAGAGGGGAATACAAGGGTGGGTGAACGGAAGCCGCGGAGGAAGGACATGCCCGACGAAGACGCGGCCTGGACCAGTGGCCTGCCCGACCTGTCCAGGGCGACCCTGCGCTCTCTCCGCGACCGGAGCGAGGCGGCGGAGAGCGTGCTGGACAGCGCGCTGGACCGCCTCCTGAGTGCCGAAGAAAGCGACGGCGAGCCCTCGTCCGCCGGATTCGGCTCCCGGATCTGACACCGACCACCGAACCGTCGACGGGCGGACACCGCATGCGACAGCGAACCGGACGACGACACGCGGGCGGACCGGCGCCGAGCGGTCCGGCCACGACGGCGCGTCCCCTGCGGGCGGCATGTCCTGATCCGGACACCGGAGGAGGCGCCGCGCGGCGCGTCGCGCCGTCCGCGCAGACGTATCCGGCCGGCCGTACGGATGACACCGTGACGGCGGTCCAGGAACCTGTTCGGGCTGCCGGGAGGACGGCCCCGCAAAAGAGCCGGGCATGCACCGCCAGACCACACATTCGGACATTCGCCTCACCCTGCCTCATCCGAGTCCACACAGGCCGTGTCAACCCGGCATCTCGACAGCGGGGATATGCCGCCGATGGTCTCTCCATTCAGGCATTTACCGGGCATTTCCCTGATAGTGACCTGACGCACGAGGTGACGCGACGTTCCCCTCACCGCCGGTCACGTTCGGCGACCGGCCATAGAGCTCAGGCGTCCTGGGCACGTTCGGGCCCACCCGTCGGTTCGGAGCGCCGATCTGGGATAGGGTCGCTGCCGTGACCGTGGGCGCGGCGACCGAGAACGTCGATCGGAACCCGTATATCGGCGTTCGTCCTTTTCGCCCGGAAGAAGGCTCCCTCTTCTTCGGCCGCGCCACCGACGTCCGCGAGCTCGTCGAGCGGTGGACCACTGACACGGTGACCGTGCTGCACGGGCCCGCGGGGGTGGGAAAGACGTCCCTGATCGAGGCGGGCGCGCCGGCCGGCCTGCGCTGGCCGCTCCCCGACGTCCTGCCCGTCGGGCGGCTCACCCGGGCCGTCGCCTTCCCCGCCGCGGCCCTGCCCGAGCACAACTCCTACACCCTGGCGCTGCTGTCCTCCTGGTCGCCCGCAGAGCCGCCGAGCCGGCTGGCAGGCGTCACGGTCGGCGACTTCCTGCGCCGTCGCGCCGGGCGTACCGACCACTACGGCGATCCGGTCCCCATCCTCGCCGCGATCGACCAGGCCGAGACCCTTTTCGACGGCCCGCGCGAACGCGACGGCGAACGCGCGGCGTTCCTCGACGAGCTGGCCGAGGCCTGCGACGAGCTGCCCGGCCTGCGGCTGCTGATCTCGGTACGCGACGAGCGGCTCGCCGCCTACGTGCGGCACTTCGGCTCCGCCGGCAGCCACGAGCTCCGGCCGTTCACCCGCGACGAGGCGCGCGATGCGATCGCCGGCCCGATGGAGCGCGCCGGGCGGTGGTTCGCCCCCGGCGCGGTCGAAGAACTCCTGAGCGCCCTGGGCGCGGCGACCGGCACCGATGACGAGGGCGCCGGCGCCATCGAACCCGTACTCGTGCAAGTGGTGTGCTCGTCGCTGTGGCGGTCGCTGCCGCCCGGGGCCGGGGCCGTCACCGTCGACCATGTCCGCGAGTTCGCCGACGCCGGCCGCGCCTTGGCCGCCTTCTGCGGCCAGGTTATCGCCCAGGTCGGCGCCGAGTACGGCCTTCCGCCCGAACGCCTCGCCTCCTGGCTCCAGCACGCCTTCGTCACCGAAGACGGCCGTTGTGCCACCGTGCGGGAGGAAGACGGCCATGTCGCCGGGCTGCCGGAGTCGGTGGCGCGGACGCTGGAAGACCGCCACCTGCTCAGGGCCGAACCCGGCCCCCGCCGCTACCGGTTGCAGCACGATCGTCTCGCCGGTCCGCTGTTGCGTCTCCACGCCTCCGACCTGCTGCCCGGCGACGCCGCGCCTGCCTTCCCCGACCGTCTCCGCGCCGCCGCGACCACCCTCGCCGAGGGCGAGCCGACCCGGGCCGAGGAACAGGTCGAGCGGGCGCTGCGCCTGCGCGGCGATGACGACCTGCGCGGACGCGCCGAGGCGGAGCTGATGCGCGGAGACATCGCGCACGCCCGCGGCGAGCCGGCCGCGGCCGAGCGGCACTACCGGGCCGCCGCCGCGATGTTCGAGACGCTTCAGGACACCGTCGCCGTGACCCGCCTGCTGATGGCGGTCGGCCGGTCACTGCTCGCCCAGGGCCGCACCGCCGAGGCGGTGGCCGAGCTGCGCGCCGCCGCCGAGCGTGCGCCCGATGACCCGGCCGTGCAGACCGAGCTCGGCCGCACGCTGTGGCAGGCCGGCCAGGAGCACGCCGCGCTCACGGTGCTCACCGGCGTGCTCGCCGCCAACGGCGACACGCCCGAGGCGCTGCTCACCCGCGGTGAGATGCTCGCCGACCTCGGGCGGGCCGAAGATGCGCTGCGCGACCTCGACCGGGTGCCCCGCCACCGGCGACCGGCCACCCGCGCGGCCCGTGCACTCGCCCTTGCGACCCTCCGTGACGCCCGCGCCGCCGGCGAAGAGATCAACACGGCGCTCGCCGACGCCCCCGACAACGGCCCGGTGCTGCTGTACGCCGCCCGCATCGGCGCGCTCGGCGGCGACCGGTCCCGGGCCAGGGAGTTCGCCCGTCGCGCCGCCGCGGCCCGTGCCCCGGCGCTGTCGCCGCACCAGCGCGAAGAGGCGCTGCGCCTCATCCAGGCCGGCCCCGACGATCCACCCCGCTGAGTGACGGCGGCCCTCGCGCCGGGCCGAGCCTTCGGCGCGGACCCGTCCCGGCCGGCGAGCGCTCCCCTGCAGCGCCCGGCGAGCCCGATCGCCGCGCGGCGCCTCACCCTGGGCCTCGGGCGCCGGCCCGCCGCTATGAGGATCCCGTCTGTGTGCGCCCGGATGCGTCGGCCCGGCCGCATGCGCCCGGGCCGTGTGCCCCGGCTGCGCGCCCGTGTGCCCTCTGGCGTGACCCGGACCGTGTGCGGCCGGCGCGTGCACCCCGTCGTGTGTGCCCGGCCGTGTGTGCTCACGATCCGCCGTCGGCGGCCACCGCGTCGTCGAACGCCTTGACGGCCGCGTCGAACTTCGTCACGTCGGGGCGCTGGCGCATCTCGCCACCGCGGAACTCGCCTGCGTCGTCGTAGGTCATCTGGGTGAGCTCGGCGACCAGCGCGACCAGCCGCCGGGCGTCCTCCGCGATCGCCCGCCCGGCGTCGGCGACGTCGGGCGGCGCGTACATCGCGACCCGCGAGGCGTGCCTGCTGATCTCCGCCCCCTGCCGCTCGATGGCGGACAGCCGCACGTCCATGTCGCGCCACGGGCATCGGGCCGCGACCTCGATCTGGAGACAGAGCTGGCGGGCCGCGCCGAGCAGGTCCGTGTAGGCCTGCTCCCGGGCCCGGTCGCGGCGCTCGGTGCGCTGCCGCTCGGCCAGCCGCGTCTCGCGGAGGATCGCGGTCGCCTGGCTGAGCCCGATCCCGCCGAGTGCGCCGAGGAGGGTGCCGGCCGTCGAGATGATGGTCGTCGTCAGGGAGGCGTCGGGCATGACGCCGACTCTGTCAGGCGATCCGTCCCGATGATGCGCCATTTGCAGCTTTGCGCGCGTTGGATGAATGCTCCCGGCGGATCGGCCGGCGCTGCGCCGGACGACCATGGCGTGCGCGCCCCGCCCGGTCCCAGGCCGATCGCGGCACGGTCCCCACGCTGTTCGCACACCTGTCGATGACGGACACCGGCCTGTCGGGCCGGCATGTCGGGCGCCTTCCAGGATCGGGTGCGCTACCCGCCGGCCCTCGTGACCGCCGCGCGGGCCGCGCCTGATGGCCGATCGGGGCCGGTGACGCGGCCGACCGTGCCGGGCGCAGCCGCGCGCGAGCACGAGTGCGGCCGCGAGCGCGGGTGCGGGTCGGGTGCGGGTGCCGGCGTCACGACTTCGTCGCCCACCAGGCGGCCGCGTCGGGCGGCAGCGTCCCGTCGGTGAGCTCCTCGCTCGCCAGCAGCAGCGTGCCGGGCAGGTTCAGCCGGACCGGCCCGGAACCGAGGTTCACGGCGCAGGCGAACCCGGGCTCGCGCTCGAACAGCAGCACGTCGCCGGGCGCGTCGCGCCAGCGCAGCGCGCCGTCGCCGAGGGCGGGGTGCGCCCGGCGGATGCGCAGCGCCCTGCGGTACAGGGCGAGGGTGGAGGCCGGGTCGGCGAGCTGCGCCGCCACGGTGAGGTCGCGCCACGCCGGCGGCACGGGCAGCCACGGTTCGGCGGCGCCGGGCGGGCTGAATCCGAACGGCGGCTCGGCGTAGGCCCACGGTATGGGCACGCGGCAGCCGTCGCGGCCCCGGCCGTTGCCCCACTGCGGGTCGCGGCGGTACTCCTCCGGCAGGTCGGTCACCTCCGGCAGGCCCAGCTCCTCGCCCTGGTAGACGTACGTGCAGCCGGGGAGGGCGAGGGTGAGCAGGGCCGCGGCGCGGGCGCGGCGGAGGCCGAGGGCGCCGTCACCGTACCGGGTGACGTGCCGCTGCACGTCGTGGTTGGACAGCACCCAGGTGGTCGGCGCGCCCACCATGGCGGTGGCGGCGAGGGACTCGTCGATGACACGGCGCAGGTCCGGAGCGTTCCAATCGGCGTTCAGGTAGTGGAAGTTGAACGCCTGGTGCAGCTCGTCGGGCCGCACGTACCGGGACAGCCGGTCGGCGTTCGGCACCCACGCCTCGGCGACGCCGATCGCCCCGTACGCGTCCAGCAGCCGCCGCCACGACCGGTGGATGTCATGCACGCCGTCCTGATCGAAGTAGGGCAGCTCGGCGCTGCCGAGCATCTCGATCTGGCCGGTGTACCCGACGTCGGGCAGCCCGGCGGCCTTGACCATGCCGTGCGCAACGTCGAACCGGAACCCGTCGACGCCACGGTCGAGCCAGAACCGCAGGATGTCGGCGAACTCCTCGTGCACCTCGGGGTTGTCCCAGTTCAGGTCGGGCTGGCCCGGGGCGAACAGGTGGAGGTACCACTCGCCGTCGGGCAGCCGGGTCCAGGCCGGGCCGCCGAAGACCGACTCCCAGTCGTTCGGCGGCAGGTCGCCGCGGCCGGGCCGGAAGATGTAGCGGTCGCGCTCGGGCGCACCGGGGCCGGCCGCGACCGCCTTGCGGAACCACGGGTGCGCCGAGGAGGTGTGGTTCGGCACGACGTCGACGATGACCTTCAGGCCGTGCCGGTGTGCGTCGTGGACGAGTGCCTCGACGTCGCCGAGGGTGCCGAAGCCGGGGTCGACTGCGCGGTGGTCGGCCACGTCGTAGCCGCCGTCGGCCATGGGCGACCGGTAGAACGGCGTGAGCCAGAGCGCGTCGACGCCCAGGTCGGCGAGGTAGCGCAGGCGGCTGCGCACGCCGAGCAGGTCGCCGACGCCATCGCCGTCGCCGTCGGCGAAGCTGCGCACGTAGATCTGGTAGATGACCGCATCGCGCCACCAGCGCGCGTCCTTCCCGGTGGGCCGAGGCTCGGTGATCAGCCGCACGATGTGCCTCCTTGCGGCAGGGGACATCCCGGCCCCCGGTCGGCCCGGTGGCGCGGTCGTCGAACGAGCGAGATCCTGACGGAGTCGCCCGCGACGTCGGGGACGACGGAAGATCGGCGCGCGGCAGGTGACCCACGCACCGATCGATCAGAACGTAACAGCGAACGGCCGTCGTGCAAACACCTTGCGGAATATTTCTGCAAGGCCTTATGGATCGGTGGGCGCGGCGGGCCCGGTGGAGGCACGGACCACCAGCTCGGGGCGGAACACCAGCTCGGTGTGCGGGACCGGTACGCCCTCGATCTCGTCGAGCAGGCCGCGCACGGCTGCCAGCGACATCTCGCGCACGGGCTGGCGCACGGTCGTCAGCGGCGGGTCGATGTAGGCCATGAGGGTGGAGTCGTCGAAGCCGACGACCGACACGTCGCCGGGCACCCGCAGGCCGCGCTGCCGGGCGGCGCGGATCGCGCCGATCGCCATCATGTCGCTGCCGCAGCAGATCGCGGTGCAGCCGCGGTCGAGCAGCCGCCGGGCCGCCGCCTCGCCGCCCTCGACCGTGAAGATCGTGTTGACGATCAGGTCGTCGACGTCGGCGACGCCCAGGTGATCGGCCATGCCCTTGCGGTAGCCCTGCGTCTTGCGGATCACCGGCACGAACCGCTCCGGGCCGATCGCCAGCCCGATGCGGCGGTGGCCGAGGTGGGCGAGGTGGCCGACGGCCAGCTCCATGGAGCCGGCCTCGTCGCTGGACACGCAGGTCGCGTCAACCTCTCCGGCGTACCCGTTGATGAGCACGATCGGCAGGCCGCGGTCGGTGAGCCGCTTGTAGCGGCCGTGGTCGGCCAGCGAGTCGGCGTGCAGGCCGGAGACGAAGATGATGCCCGAGACGCCGCGTTCGAGCAGCAGCTCGGTGTAGTCGTCCTCGTTGATGCCGCCGGGAGCCAGCGCGCACAGCACCGCCGTGTAGCCGTGCACGGCGAGGGTGTTCTCGATGACCTGGGCGAAGGCCGGGAAGATGGGGTTGTCGAGCTCCGCGACGATCAGGCCGATCAGCCCGGCCCTCGGCTGCCGGACGCGGGCGGGGCGGTCGTAGCCGAGGTGATCGAGCGCGTCGATGACGGCCTGCCGGGTCGCGGGCGCGACCCCCTGCTTGCCGTTGAGCACACGGCTTACCGTGGCCTCGCTCACGCCGGCTCGGGCGGCGATGTCCGCCAGACGCAGGTTCACGACGTCGAATCTACCGTCGCTCCGGCGGGGAGGGCGATGGTGCGACCGAATTTCTTTCGCAATTTTGCTGAAAGTATTGCCGGACCGGCCGCCCGGCGTTACCGTCTCGGCAACTCGATCGAAACACGGCGGCCGCCACCCCCTTCACCCACCGGGGTTCCTGATCACCCCCGCTCCAGGAGGCCCGCATGCGCAGACGCATGTTCCCCACCCTGGCCGTCCTGGCCGCCGCCTCGGCGGCCCTGCTGTCCGCCTCGACGGTCCCCGCCACGCCCGCCGCCGCCTCTCCCAGCGGCGCGCATGACGTCATCGCCAACCTCTTCGAATGGAACTGGCCCTCGGTCGCTTCCGAGTGCACGAACGTGCTCGGCCCCGACGGCTACGGCGGCGTGCAGGTCGCGCCGCCGGAGGACTCGCTGTCCCGCGACGGCCACCCCTGGTGGGAGGTCTACCAGCCCGGCGACTACGACGTGAACAGCCGCATGGGCACCCGCGCGCAGTTCGCCGCGATGGTCCAGGCCTGCCACAACGCCGGCGTCAAGGTGTACGCCGACGCGGTCATCAACCACATGACCGGCCAGGGCAGCGTCACCTACGGCGGCAAGACCTTCTCCAAGTACAACTATCCCGGGATCTACTCGTCCGCGGACTTCCACAACTACCCGAACGACTGCCCCGAGTCGGACGACCAGATCCACAACTGGAACGACTACACCGAGGTCACCAAGTGCGAGCTGTCCGATCTGTCCGACCTGAGGACTGAGTCCGACTACGTTCGCGGGGAGATCGCCGGTTACCTCAACGACCTGCTCTCGCTCGGCGTCGACGGGTTCCGCATCGACGCGGCCAAGCACATCGGCTCCACCGACCTGGCCGCGATCGAGAGCAAGCTGACGAAGAGCGCCTACATCTACCAGGAGGTCATGCCGGGCGGCACCGGCGCGCTGGCGCCGAGCGCGTTCGAGGGCACCGGCGACCTGCTGGAGTTCGTCTACGGCCAGAAGCTGAAGGAACAGTTCAACGGCAGCATCGCGAACCTGCAGAGCTTCGGGCAGTCGTGGGGTATGGAGCCGAGCGACAAGGCCGTCGTGTTCGTCGCCAACCACGACACCGAGCGCAACGGCAGCACGCTGTCGTACAAGGACGGCGCGAAGTACCGGCTCGCGACGATCTTCTCGCTCGCCTGGAACTTCGGCACCCCGCAGGTCTACTCGGGGTTCGACTTCAACGGCACCGACGACTCCCCGCCCGCCGACTCGAACGGCTACGTGACGAACACGAACTGCGCGAGCGGCTGGCAGGGCTGCCTCGACCGGGCGATGGGCGGCATGGTCGGCTTCCACAACGCGGTCAAGGGCACCTCGGTGACGAACTGGTGGTCCGACGGGTCGAACCAGATCGCCTTCGGCCGCGGCGGCAAGGGCTTCGTCGTCATCAACAACTCCGGCTCGGCGCTGAGCCGCACGCTCGCCACCGGCATGCCCGCCGGGACGTACTGCGACGTGGTCGGCGGCGGCGTGTCGTCCGGCATGTGCACCGGCACGGCGGTCACGGTCGACGGCTCGGGTAACGCGGCGTTCCAGGTCCCGGCGGGGTCGGCGGTGGCGATCGACGTGGCGGCCACCGGGAGCGGCTCCAGCGCGGTGCAGGTGACCTTCAACGAGTACGCGACGACGTACTACGGCCAGAACGTCTTCGTGGTCGGCTCGATCCCGGCGCTCGGCTCGTGGTCGCCGGACGCGGCCGTGGCGCTCTCGTCGGCCGGCTACCCGACCTGGTCGGCGACCGTGCCGCTGCCGCCGAACACCACCTTCCAGTACAAGTACATCAAGAAGAATCCGGACGGATCCGTCACCTGGGAGTCCGACCCGAACCGGTCGTACACCACCGGCTCCGGGGGCACCGCCACGATCAACGACAGCTGGCGCTGACCCTGTAGACCCCCTCGGGCGGCCGGAGACGAGCGGTCCCGGCCGCCCGAGGGCCTCATCGCCTCCCGCCCCGAGCGTGACCCGCCGCGGGGACGGCCTGCCGCGGGCATGGCCCGCCGCTCGCCGACCACGGCCTGCCATGACCACGGCCTGCCATGACCACGGCCTGCCATGACCACGGCCTGCCACGGGCACGGCCGGGACGGCGCCGGCCCGCAACGGCGCCGTCCCGGCCGCCTCCCGCACCCGGACGCCGCCGCCTCACGTCGAACCCCCCGGGCTCCGTCGCACACCGCGGCCCCGTCGCACACCGCCGCCCCGTGCGATCACCACGATCGGCTCGGTTTCCGGCGCGTGGGAGCGTTCCCAAATTCCGGTCTCATTCTCATAACGGGTTATTGCCCCCACAAGACGACGGACTTAACATCGCCGCAATCGAAGCGCTTCGACAGAAGCCGGCTTTCGATGGGAGCGGACCGTGGTGAAGATCTCTGATGTGGCCCGCCACGCCGGCGTGTCGCCGAGCACCGTCTCGTACGTGCTCAGCGGGAAGCGGTCCATCTCGGAACAGACCCGGCGCCGGGTGCTCGACAGCATCCGGGTGCTGGGCTACCGGCCGCACGCCGGCGCCCGCGCGCTGGCCAGCAACCGCTCCAACGTCATCGCCCTCGTCGTGCCGCTGCGCTCGGGCATCCACGTGCCGATCGTCATGCAGATGGTGATCTCGGCCGTGACGACCGCCCGCACGTTCGACCACGACGTGCTGCTGCTCACCCAGGACGAGGGCGCCGACGGGCTGGAACGGGTGGCCGGTTCCTCGATGGTCGACGCGATCATCGTCATGGACATCGAGCTGCACGACGTTCGCCTGCCCGTGCTGCGCACCCTCGGCCGGCCGTCCGTGCTGATCGGCTTCCCCGCCGACCCGGCCGATCTGACCTGCATCGACTTCGACTTCGAGGCGGCCGGCGCGGCCTGCGCGCGGCACCTGGCCGACCTCGGGCACCGCGAGATCGCGCTGATCGGCGCGCCGCCGGCGGTGTATGAGCGGGGCACCGGCTTCGCCGAACGCACGAAGGCCGGCTTCCAGCGGGCCGCAGCCGAGCACGGCGTCACCGCGGTCGTCCGCCCCTGCGACCCGGAGGCCGCCCACCAGACCACCGCCGACCTGCTCCGCGACCACCCGAATCTGACCGGCATCGCGGTGCACAACGAGCCGGCCGCCGAACCGCTGCTCACGGCCTTCCGCGCGGCCGGGCTACGCATTCCCGACGACCTGTCGGTGATCGCCATCGCTCCCGACGACCTCGCCGAGCGGCTCGACCTGACCTCGATCTCCATCCCGGCCGACGATCTCGGCCGGCAGGCCGTCACGCTGCTCATGCAGAAGCTGGACGGCCACGACACGCCCGCGGCGACGCTGCTGCCGCCGCGTCTCACCATCCGATCCAGTACCCCCGTGCCGTGACGGGACGCCGGACGCCGGCCCGCGCGCAGCGGCGCCGTCGAAGCGCTTCGACTGAGATGCACCCCCGAAGGAGAACCGAATGTTCAAACCGACGAAGGCCCTCGCGGCGCTGACCGTGGGGATGCTGGCCCTTTCCGCGGCCGCGTGCGGCGGCGGATCCGGATCCTCGTCCAAGGTGCTGAAGCTGTGGCACTACGAGAGCGCCGACAGCGCCATGGGCATCGCCTGGAACCAGGCGATCAAGGAGTTCGAGCAGACCCATCCGGGCGTCACGGTGAAGTTCGAGGAGAAGGGCTTCGAGCAGATCCAGAAGACGGCGCCCATGGTGCTCAACTCCAAGGACGCCCCGGACATCCTCGAGTACAACAAGGGCAACGCCACCGCCGGCCTGCTCGCCAAGCAGGGCCTGATCACCGACATGACGTCCGAGGTGACCAAGCGCGGCTGGGACAAGCTGCTGGCCCCGAACGTCGCCGAGACCGCCAAGTACGACGCCAAGGGCGTCATGGGCGGCGACAAGTGGTACGGCATCCCGAACTACGCCGAATACCTGATGGTCTATTACAACAAGTCGATGTTCGACAAATACGGCATCAAGGTGCCGACGACGTTCGGCGAGTTCACCGCTGCGATGGACGCCTTCGTCAAGAAGGGCGTCACGCCACTCGCCGACGCCGGCCAGGAGTACCCGGCCCAGCAGTACCTCTACCAGCTCGCGCTGATGAAGGCCGACCCGACCTGGGTGAGCAACTACCAGCGCTACACCGGCAAGCCCGACTTCCACGACCCGGCCTGGACCTACGCCGCGAACACGTTCAGCGACTGGGTGAAGAAGGGCTACATCGCCAAGACGTCGGCGGGTCTGAAGGCCGAGGACGCCGGCACCGCCTTCATCGCCGGCAAGTACCCGATGTTCTTCTCCGGAAGCTGGTGGTACGGCCGGTTCGAGAAGGAGATCAAGAACTTCCAGTGGGACAGCTTCCTGTGGCCCGGCAGCAAGCTGACCCTCGGCTCCAGCGGCAACCTGTGGGTGATCCCGAAGAACTCCAAGAACAAGGACCTCGCCTACGACTTCATCGACATCACGATGAAGAAGGACATCCAGAACCTGCTCGCCGATAACGGCGGCGTGCCGGTCGCGGCCGACATCAACAGCGTCACCGACCCGAAGAACAAGAAGCTGATCGGGGACTACAAGACGCTCGCGGACAACAACGCGTTCGGCTTCTACCCGGACTGGCCGGTGCCGGGCTTCTACGACGTGCTCGTCGCCGGCACCCAGAAGCTGATCAACGGCTCGGCGAGCCCGCAGAGCGTGCTGAGCGGCTTCGCCTCCTCCTACAACGAGAACCTCCCGAGCCACTGAGCCCGACCCGCGGGGCGGCCGCGCACGCCGCCGGCCGCCCCGCACCGGAGCGATTCCCATGACGCAAACACTGAGCGCGCCGCGCGCGAAGCCGGTCTCCCGGCCGGCCGGGCGGCGGCGCCGCGAGAGCTCGTACGCGGTCTACCTGATCCCCGGCACGATCCTGTTCACCGTCGTGATCGTGGTGCCGTTCGTGATGAACATCGGCATCAGCCTCACCACGTGGGACGGTATCGGCAGACCCCGGTGGGTCGGGCTGGGCAACTACTCGAAGCTGTTCGCCGACGGCTCCTTCTGGGCCTCCTTCGAGCACAACATCGCGCTGATCGTCGCCATGGCGATCATCCCGGCGATCACCGGGCTGGTCTTGGCGGCCGCGCTGTTCGACTTCGTCGGCAAGCGGTTCGGCCCGCGCACCGCCTCGGTGCTGCGCGCGTGCATCTACCTGCCGCAGGTGCTGCCGTTCGCGGTGGCCGGCGTCGCGTGGGCGTGGATCCTGGCACCGGACAACGGGGCGATGAACGCAATCCTCAAGGCGGTGGGCCTCGGCTCGCTGCGCGAGGACTGGCTCGGCGACCCGAACCTCGCGCTGTACTCGGTGATGGGCGTCATGGTGTGGGTGCAGATCGGCTTCCCGCTCGTCATCTTCATGACCGGCCTGCAGCGGGTCGACCCGGCGCTGTACGAGGCGGCGGAGATCGACGGCGCGTCGTGGTGGCAGCGCTTCCGGCACATCACGATCAACCAGATCCGCCCGGAGATCTACGTGGTGCTGCTGATCACCACGGTCGCCGCCATCAAGAGCTTCGACAAGATCTTCATTCTGACGCGCGGGGGGCCGGGCGGCGCGACCGCCGTGCCCGCCTACCAGTCGTACCAGAACTTCTTCGAAAAGACCCAGGTCGGCTACGGCGCCTCGATCGCGACGGTGATGACGGCGATCGTCATCGTCGTCACCGCGCTGTTCCTCCGGCAGCAGGGCAAGGCCGAAAGGAGAGACCGGTGAGTGCCGTTGCCTCGCGGCGGCGGAGCCCCGGGGCGTGGGCGGTCCTCGTGGGGCTCGTCGTGCTCGCCGTGGTGATGCTCCTGCCCATCGTCGTCATCGCGCTCAACGCGTTCAAGACCCCGTCGGAGTACTCCACTCACGGCCCGCTGAGCCTGCCCAAGGGCCTGTACCTGGACGGGATCACGAACTTCTGGGAGATGTCGAGCTTCGGCGGCAAGCTGGTCAACAGCGTGCTGATCAGCGGTTCGGTCGCCGTGCTCGCGGTCATCGTCTCGGTGCTGAACTCCTACGCGCTGGGCATCGGCCGCATCCGCGGCCGGCTGACGATCACCGCGCTGTTCCTGCTGGCGAACACGCTGCCGCAGGAGGTGCTGGTCTACCCGCTGTACTTCATGGCGAAGGAGGCCGGTCTGTACGACACGCGGCTCAGCGTCATCATCATCTTCACGGTGATCCAGAGCGCGTTCGGCACCTACCTGCTGTCGTCAGTGCTGTCCACGTTCCCCCGGGAGATCCTGGAGGCCGCGCGGATGGACGGCGCGAGCCGGCTGCGGATCCTGTGGCGCATCGTCGTGCCGATCAGCCGGCCGACGCTCGGCATCATGTTCGTCCTGTTCTTCATCTGGACGTGGAACGAGTTCTTCCTCCCGATGATCTTCCTGATCTCGAACGAGAACCAGACGGTGCCGGTCGCCGTCGGCGTGCTCTACGGCCAGCACATGATGGACGCCACGATGACCAGCGCGTCGGCGCTGCTGGGCATCATCCCGGCCGTCGTCTTCTTCCTGATCTTCCAGCGCACCCTCACCCGCGGGATCACCGTGGGCGCGGTCAAGTAAAGGATCGATCCCCCACCATGAAGTTCACCGATGGCTACTGGATGCTGCGCGACGGCATCCAGGCCCACTACCCGGTCGAGGTCCTCGACGTGCAGGTCCGGCCGGACTCCCTCAGCGTGTACGCGCCGACGCAGCACATCCGCCACCGCGGAGATCTGCTGAAGGGCCCGCAGCTCACGCTGACCTACTCCTCCCCGATGCCCGACGTCATCGGCGTCACGGTCACGCACTTCGCCGGCGAGGTGCCGCGCGAACCGCGGTTCCTGCTGCACGAGGAGCCCGCCGAGGTCACGGCCGCGGCCGACGACGAGGCGGCGACGTTCACCTCGGGCGCGCTGTCGGTGCGTGTGGCCCGCACCGGCGACTGGCGCGTCGACTTCCTCGCGGACGGGAAGCGGCTCACCGGCGGCGGCTGGAAGACCACGGCCATCATGGAGACCGGCGACGGCCGGCACTACATCCGCGAACAGCTCGACCTCGGCGTCGGCCACCACGTCTACGGCCTCGGCGAGCGGTTCGGGCCGCTGGTCAAGAACGGCCAGACCGTCGACATCTGGAACGCCGACGGCGGCACGGCCAGCGAGCAGGCGTACAAGAACGTGCCGTTCTACCTGACGGACGCCGGGTACGGCGTGTTCGTCGACCACCCGGGCCACGTGTCGTACGAGGTGGCGTCGGAGGCGGTGACCCGCACCCAGTTCAGCGTCGAGGGCCAGTCGTTGCGCTACTTCGTCATCTACGGCCCGACGCCGAAGGAGATCCTCCGCAAGTACACGGCGCTGACCGGCCGCCCGGCGCGGCTGCCGGCCTGGTCGTTCGGGCTGTGGCTGTCGACGTCGTTCACCACCTCCTACGACGAGGAGACGGTCACCTCCTTCATCGACGGGATGGCCGAGCGGGACCTGCCGCTGTCGGTGTTCCACTTCGACTGCTTCTGGATGCGCGAGTTCCACTGGTGCGACTTCGAGTGGGACCCGCGGGTGTTCCCCGACCCGCCCGGCATGCTCGCCCGGCTCAAGGCGCGCGGCCTGAAGATCTGCGTCTGGATCAACCCGTACATCGCGCAGCGCTCCAAGCTGTTCGAGGAGGGCCGGGAGCGCGGCTTCCTGGTGAAGAGGCCGAACGGCGACGTGTGGCAGTGGGACAAGTGGCAGCCCGGAATGGGCCTGGTCGACTTCACCAACCCCGAGGCGCGCGAGTGGTTCGCCGGAAAGCTGGACGCGCTGCTGGACATGGGCGTCGACTGCTTCAAGACCGACTTCGGCGAGCGCATCCCGACGGATGTGGTCTACTTCGACGGCTCCGACCCCGAGCGGATGCACAACTACTACACGTACCTGTACAACCAGACGGTCTTCGAGCTGCTGCGCAAGCGGCGCGGCGAGGGCGAGGCGGTGCTGTTCGCCCGCTCGGCCACGGCCGGGTCGCAGGCGTTCCCGGTGCACTGGGGCGGCGACGCGGAGTCGACGTTCGAGGCGATGGCCGAGTCGCTGCGCGGCGGGCTGTCGCTGACCATGTCCGGGTTCGGGTACTGGAGCCATGACATCGGTGGTTTCGAGGGCACCCCCGATGCGTCCGTGTTCAAGCGGTGGATCGCCTTCGGCCTGCTGTCCTCGCACAGCCGGCTGCACGGGAACCAGTCCTACCGGGTGCCGTGGCTGTTCGACGATGAGGCCGTCGACGTGCTGCGGCTGTTCACCCGGCTCAAGGCGCGGCTGGCGCCGTACCTGCAGGCGACCGCGCGGGAGACGTACGGCGCGGGCGTGCCGATGATGCGGGCGATGGTCGTGGAGTTCCCCGGCGACCCAGCGGTGAGCCACCTCGACCGGCAGTACATGCTGGGCCCGGACCTGCTGGTCGCGCCGGTGTTCTCGGCCGAGGGCGACGTCGCCTACTACGTGCCGGAGGGCACCTGGACGCGGGTCCTGACCGGCGAGCCGGTGTCCGGCGGCCGGTGGGTGCGGGAGCGGCACGGGTTCCTCAGCGTGCCGCTGCTGGCCCGGCCCGGGTCGGTGATCCCGTTCGGGGCGGTGGACGACCGGCCCGACTACGACTACGCCGACGGCGTGACCCTGCACGCGTACGCGCTGCCCGACGGCGCGCGGGTCACGGCGGAGGTCCCCACTACGTCCGGCGAGGTCGCCGCGGTGTTCACGACGACCCGCGACGGCGGCACGGTACGCGTCACGGCGGAGGGCGCCCGGAACTGGCGCCTGCTCCTGCCCGGCATCCGAACCGGTTCGGTGAACGGCGGCCGCGTGCTCGATCATGAGCAGGGCCTGCTGATCGAGGCGGGCGCCGACGAGATCATCGTCGGAGGTATCGAGTGAGCGGGCGCGCGTCGTCTGGACTGAGGAGCGCAGGGAGCGCAGCGACCGGAGCGACGAGGGAAGACGGTGCGTCAAAGCGCCCGCTCACCGCGCGAACGGAGAGAGCGCAATGAGCACAGAGCGGACCGAGCGGTTCCTGTGGGGTGCGGCCACGGCGTCGTACCAGATCGAAGGGGCGGTCACCGAAGACGGCCGCAAGCCGTCGATCTGGGACACGTTCAGCCACACGCCCGGGCGCGTGCTGGACGGCGACACGGGCGACGAGGCGGCCGACCACTACCACCGCTGGCGCGAGGACCTGCAGATCATGAGCGAGCTGGGCCTGCGCTCCTACCGCTTCTCGATCGCCTGGCCGCGGATCCACGACAAGCGCGGCATCGACGTCTACTCCCGGCTCGTGGACGCGCTGCTGGAGCGGGACATCGCGCCGGTCGCCACGCTGTACCACTGGGACCTGCCGCAAGAGCTGGAGGACGCCGGCGGCTGGCCGGCCCGCGACACCGCGTACCGGTTCGCCGAGTACGCCGAGCGGATCGGCGCGGCCCTCGGCGACCGCGTGCACACCTGGACCACGCTGAACGAGCCGTGGTGCTCGGCGTTCCTCGGCTACGCGGCCGGCGTGCACGCGCCCGGCCGCACCGAGCCGGCCGCGGCGCTGGCCGCCGCGCACCACCTGAACCTGGCGCACGGGCTGGCCGCGCGCGTCCTGCCGGGCCGGGTGTCGGTGACGCTGAACCTGCACCACGTGCGCGGCGACGACGACGCCGTGCGCCAGGTGGACGCCGTGGCCAACCGGGTGTTCCTCGGCCCGATGCTGGACGGCGCCTACCCGGCCGACCTGCTGGAGGACACCCGCGCGGTCACCGACTGGCGGTTCGTGCGGGACGGCGACGAGGCCACGATCAACGCGCCGCTGGACGTGCTGGGCGTGAACTACTACGCGCCCACGCTCGTGCGCCGCTGGGACGGCGTGTCGCCGCGCGCGACCGCGGACGGCCACAACGACGGCGCCGGCTCGCCGTGGGTGGGCTGCGACGACATCGACTTCCTGCCGCAGCCGGGCCCGTACACGCAGATGGGCTGGCCGATCGACGCGACCGGCCTGACCGAGCTGCTGCAGCGGCTGCACCGGGAGTACCCGGACCTGCCGGTGATGATCACCGAGAACGGGGCCGCGTTCGACGACCGCGTCGACGCGGACGGCCGCGTGCGCGACCAGCGCCGCATCGACTACCTGCGCGACCACGTCGCGGCCGCGGGGCGGGCCCGCGAGACGGGCGTCGACCTGCGCGGCTACTTCGTCTGGTCGCTGCTGGACAACTTCGAGTGGGCGTACGGCTACTCGAAGCGGTTCGGCCTCGTGCACGTCGACTACGCGACCCAGCGCCGCACCTGGAAGGACAGCGCGCACTGGTACCGCGGCGTCATCTCTGAGTTTCCTCGGGGGCCCATCGCAGAGCGCTTCGACTAGGAGGTCGTAGCAAGGTGAGAAGCAGACCCCGGATCGCCGTCGGCCTGGGCGTGGCCATCGCGGTCACGCTCGGGCCGGCCGGCCCGGCCCACGCCGAGACCACGTACACGTATCCGTTCCAGAACCCGCGCCTCCCCCTGAACAAGCGGGTCGACGACCTGCTCGGGCGGCTCACCCTGGACGAGAAGGTGTCGCTGCTGCACCAGTACGAGCCGGCCATCCCGCGGCTCGGTGTCCAGCCGTTCAAGACCGGCACGGAGGCGCTGCACGGCGTCGCCTGGTCCACCGACATCCACAACAAGGGCGCCGTCGTCACCGCCAAGGGCACGGTCTTCCCCCAGGCCGTCGGCCTCGCCTCCACCTGGAACCCGGACCTGATCAAGAAGGTCGGCGCCGCGGTCGGCACCGAGGCGCGCGGGTACAACTCCATCGACCCCGACGTGTGGGGCGTGCAGCTGTGGGCGCCCGTCACCAACCTGCTGCGCGACCCGCGCTGGGGCCGCAACGAGGAGGGATACTCCGAGGACCCGTACCTGACCGGCGCGATCTCCACCGCGTACGGCTCCGGCATCGAGGGCCCGGACCCGAACCACCTGCGCGCCGCGCCGGTGCTCAAGCACTACCTCGCCTATAACAACGAGGTGAACCGCGACACGACGTCCTCGGACGTACGCCCGCGGGTGCTGCACGAGTACGACGAGAAGGCGTTCTCCGCCGCCATCTCCGACGACGCGGCCACCGGCGTGATGGCCTCGTACAACCTGGTCAACGGCCGGCCGGACACCGTCAACCCGGATCTGAACGACGTCGTGCGGTCGTGGACCGATCGCACGCTGGTCAACGTCACCGACGCGGGTGCCCCGAACAACCTGACCGGCAGCGAGGACTACTACGCCACCCAGCCGGAGGCGGACGCCGCGACGCTCAAGGCCGGCATCGACAGCTTCACCGTGGACGACACCGACGGCTCCAAGACCGCGGCGGCGATCAAGTCGGCGCTGTCGCAGGGCCTGTTGAAGGAGTCCGACGTCGACACGGCGGTGCGGCACATCCTGAACCTGCGGTTCCGGCTCGGCGACTTCGACCCGGGCGGCGGCCCGTACGGGAAGATCACCAAGGATGTCATCGACAGCCCGGCGAACCAGCGGCTGGAACGGCAGACCGCCGACCAGGCCATGGTGCTGCTGAAGAACTCCGGCGGCGCGCTGCCGCTGAACGCCGCCACGACGAAGAAGGTCGCGGTCGTCGGCCCGTTGAGCAAGACCCTCTACACCGACTGGTACTCCGGCTCGCTGCCGTACACGGTCACCCCGCTGGACGGCATCAGGCAGCGGCTCGGCGCGAACGCCACCGTGACCGGCTCCGAGGGCGCCGACCGCATCGCGTTCAGGGACGTCAAGACCGGCAAGTACATCACGGCGGGCACCGGCCCGTCCGGCGCGGTGCTGACGGAGAGCGCGACCAGCGCCGACCCGGCCACCCGGTTCGACGCGTTCGACTGGGGCCAGGGCGTGCTGACGCTGCGCAGCGTCGCCAACGGCAAGTACGCCGGCTACAACGGGTCCGGCTTCGTCAACGACCAGGCCCAGCCGAACGGCTGGTTCGTCCAGCAGCAGTTCAAGCTGGAGAAGCAGGGCGACGGCAGCTACCTGATCCGGTACGCCGGGTACGAGACCGACGAGTCGTGGTTCGGCGACAAGAAGTACCTCGGCGTGGCGGGCGACGGCACGATCACGCTGACCACCGCCGACGATGCCGCGCACTTCGCCAAGGACACGATCAGCAGCGGCGTGGACGAGGCGGTGAAGGCGGCCAAGGGCGCCGACGCCGCGGTGGTCGTCGTGGGCAGCATGCCGTTCATCAACGGCCGCGAGGCGCACGACCGGACGTCGATGGCGCTGGCCGAGGGGCAGGAGGCGCTGGTCAAGGCCGTACGGGCGGCCAACCCGCACACGATCGTCGTGCTGGAGGACAGCTACCCGACGACCATCGACTGGGAGCAGCGGAACGTCCCGGCGATCCTGTGGACGACGCACGCGGGCGCCGAGACCGGGCACGCCATCGCCGATACCCTCTTCGGCGACAACGACCCGGCCGGACGGCTCACCCAGACCTGGTACCGGGCCGGCACCAGCCTGCCGAGCATCCTCGACTACGACATCATCAAGTCCGACCGCACGTACCTGTACTACCGGGGCACGCCGCTGTACCCGTTCGGGTACGGCCTGTCGTACACGACGTTCACGTACCGGAACCTGCGGGCGAGCGTGCGCGACGGGACGGTCGACGCCACGGTGCAGGTGACGAACACCGGCAAGCGGGCCGGTGACGAGGTCGTGCAGCTCTACACCCACCAGCGGACCTCCCGCGACAAGGAACCGCTCAAGCAGTTGCACGGCTTCCAGCGGGTGCACCTGGACCCGGGCCGGACCGCGACGGTCCACCTGTCGTTCCCGGTCGCCGACCTGGCGCACTACGACGTCACCCGGGACCGGAACGTCGTCGAGACCGCGACGTACGACCTGATGGTGGGCGCGTCGTCGGCCGACATCCGGCAGCGGGCCGCGGTGCGGGTGCACGGCGAGACGATCCCGCCGCGGAACCTGGCCCGCACCACCAAGGCCGTCGACTTCGACGACTACCAGGGGGTGCGGCTGGTCGACGAGAGCAAGGTGCGCGGCACCGCGGTCGGTGCGACCGACGGAGACTGGCTGAAGTTCGCCGACGCGTCGCTCGGCTCCGGCGCCTCGACCTTCACCGCGCGGGTGGCGAAGGCGAGCGCCGGGGACGGCTCGATCGAGGTCCGGCTCGGCTCGCCGAGCGGCCCGCTCGCCGGCACCGCGACGGTCGGCAGCACCGGGGACGTGTACACGTACGCGACCACGACCACAGCGCTGCACGGCGCCCGCGGCCGCCAGGACGTGTACCTGGTGTTCCACGGCGACCTGCGGATCGCCGACTTCACCATCAGGTAGGACCTTGCGCCCGCCGCCTCCCGCGCGGGAGCTCCGCCGCAATCTCTGGCTGCAGCTCTCGGCGCAGCGCCTGATCGCCGCGCCGGTGGTGCTCGGCGTCCTGTTCGGCCTCCTATGGATGATCGATCCGCTGCTGCTGCGCCGC
>JBEHYF010000075.1:0-24730 GCA_048498315.1 Actinomycetota bacterium | reverse complement strand
GGACATCCCGAGCCCCGCGCGGGTGTACAACTACGTCCTCGGCGGCAAGGATCACTACCCCGCCGACCGCGTCGTCGGCGAGGATCTGATCGCGGCGTTGCCCAACGTCCGGACCGCCGCCCGGCAGAACCGCGAGTTCCTCGGCCGCGCCACCCGCTACCTCGCCGAGGCCGGCATCCGGCAGTTCCTGGACATCGGCACCGGCCTGCCAACCTACGGCCAGGTACACGAGATCGTGCAGGACGTCACCCCTGACGGGCGGGTCGTCTACATCGACAACGACCCGGTCGTGCTCGCGCACGGGCGCGAGATGCTGCACGGCGTCGACAACGCGATCATCCTGCGGCACGACATGCGCGACCCGAAGGAGATCCTGGACGACCCGGCGCTGCGCCGACTGTTCGACTTCACGCAGCCCATCGCATTACTGCTGGTCGCGGTGCTGCACTTCCTCTCGGACGAGGAGGACCCCTACGGTCTGGTCCGCAGATACATCGACGCCCTGCCGTCGGGCAGCCACGTGGTGATCTCGCACATCACGCAGGACCACACCGAGGGGCTGGAGGAGACCATCGCCGAGAAGTACCGCACGTCCAGCTCGGCGTACGCCCGGAGGTGGCCGCAGGTGGCCGCCTTCTTCGACGGCCTGGAGCTGGTCGAGCCGGGTCTGGTGTGGACCCCACTGTGGCGGCCGAAGCCCGGCACCACCCCGCCCGCCGACCCGTCCCGGTCGATCTGCTACGGCGGAGTCGCCCGCAAGCCCTGAACGCCGCCGCGCGAAACAAACCGAACCTCCTTCGGTTCACCTCTGGTCCCCGCCGGTACCGGACCGTAGGCTCCCGAGGCGGAGGTGCCATGAAGAGCGTCGAAGAAGTGCGGGCCGCCCTGACGGCTCCGGGCCGGCTGTTCGAGATGGACGAGGTGGAGATCCGCGGCGTCCGGACCCGCGTGTGGAAGCACGCGCCGCCGTCGCTGCGGGCGATCCTCGAGCTCAGCCGGCTCCACGGTGACAAGCCGTTCCTCGTCTACGAAGACGAACGGCTCACCTTCGAGGAGCACTTCCGGCACGCGGCCGCCTTCGCGCACCGGCTCGCCGAGCGGTACGGCGTGCGCAAGGGCGACCGGGTCGCGATCGCGATGCGCAACTTCCCCGAATGGTCGATCGCGTTCTTCGGCGCCGCCGCGCTCGGCGCCGTCGTCGTCCCGCTGAACGCGTGGTGGACCGCGCCCGAGCTGGAGTACGGCCTGCGCGACAGCGGCGCACGGCTGCTGATCGCCGACCGGGAACGGGCCGAGCGGTTGGCCGGGGCGCTGCCCGGCCTGGGCATCCCGGCGATCGTGGTCCGCGGCGAGGGCCCGCCGCCGGCCGGCGCCGACACGTACGAGTCGGTCATGGCCGGGGCGGCCCTGTCCGCCGAGCCGTCGCTGCCCGAAGCCGCCATCGACCCGGAGGACGACGCGACCATCTTCTACACGTCCGGGACGACCGGCCGGTCCAAGGGCGCGCTCGGCACGCAGCGCAACATCGCCGGCAATCCGTTCAGCCTCATGTACGCGATACTGGCGGCCGGCTTGCAGGCGGGCGGCACGATCGAGGAGCTGGCCGCGCCGCAGCGCCGCGTCACGCTGCTCAGTGTTCCGCTGTTCCACGCGACCGGCTGCCATTCGGTGCTCGTCGGCAGCATGGTCAACGGCGGCACGATCGTGCTGATGTACAAGTGGAACCCCGAGCGCGCGCTGCAGCTCATCGAGCGGGAGAAGGTCACCGGCTTCGGCGGCGTGCCGACCATGGCCTGGCAGGTGCTCACCTCACCGGAGTTCCACAGGTACGACACCTCCAGCCTGACCTCGGTGTCGTACGGCGGCGCGCCCGCGCCGCCCGCGCTGGTCGACAAGATCAAGGAGCTGCTGCCCGACCGCGTGCCGAGCAACGGGTACGGGCTGACCGAGACGTCCTCGGTGACGACGTACAACAGCGGCGTCAACTACCTGCGGCACCCCGACAGCGTCGGCCCGCCGGTGCCGGTGTGCGACGTGAAGGTGGTGGACCCCGACGGCAATGAGCTGCCCGCGGGTGAGGTCGGCGAGCTGCTGATCAAGGGCCCGAACGTCATCAAGGGCTACTGGAACCGGCCCGACGCGACCGCGCAGGCGTTCGTGGACGGCTGGTTCCACAGCGGCGACCTGGCCCGGGTGGACGAGGAGGGCTTCGTCTACATCGTCGACCGGGCCAAGGACATGCTGATCCGCGGCGGCGAGAACGTGTACTGCGCCGAGGTGGAGGCGGCGATCTACGAGCACCCCGCGGTGGCGGACGCCGCCGTCATCGGCGTGCCGCACGAGGTGCTCGGCGAGGAGGTCGGCGCGGTGATCTGCCCGCGGCCCGGCGCGACGCTGACCGCCGGGGAGCTGACGGAGTTCCTGCGGGAACGGATCGCCGCGTTCAAGGTGCCGGCGCACATCTGGTTCCGCGACGGCGAGCTGCCGCGCAACCCCGGCGGCAAGATCCTCAAGACCCGCCTGCGCGCCGAGATCCTGGGCTGAGCCTGACGCGGACCCGGCGCCCGGTGCGGCGGGACGGCACCGGGTGCCGGGCGTCTGGCGCCCGGCGGGCGCTACGGCTCGGGAAAGGCGGGAAGGACGTGCCGGGCGAAGGCGCGGATCTGGGCGCGCATCTCCTCCACGGTGTTGCCGACGAACAGCAGGCCGCACAGGTGCTCGACGCCCGCGTCCGCGTACGCGGCGACCTTGGCGCACACCTCGTCGGGCGTGCCGATGAGGTTGAGCCTCAGGTACGCGTCGAGGTCGACGCCCTTGGTCATCGTGTCCTTGAGCGAGGTGCGGAAGAGGTCGAAGGAGGAGTCGAGGAACTTCTGGCGCGCCTCTTCGGCGGTGTCGCCCAGGCACACCACCGACTGCAGCGCGGTGATGATCGTTGCCGGGTCGCGGTCCGCCGCCCGCGCGTAGGTCTCCAGCTTCGCGCGGCCCGCGCGGATGCCGTCCGGCCCCATCTTGGCGGGCAGCCATCCCTGGCACAGCTCCGCGGCCCGCCGGATGGAGCCGTCGACGTTGCCGCCCGAGTAGATCGGCAGCGGGGACTGCAGCGGCTTGGGGTACATCTCGACGTCGTCGAACCGTTCGTACTCGCCGTGGTAGGTGGCGCGCGGCCGCTCGAACAGCGCGCGCAGCGCCTCCAGCCGCTCCCGCGCCAGGTCGGCGCGCCTGGCGCCGGCCAGGTCGGGGGCGACGCCCTCGAACTCGTCGCGGTAGCCGCCGACGGCGACGCCGATCGTGACACGGCCGCCGCTGAGATGGTCGAGCGTGGCGATCTGCTTGGCGAGCAGCACGCTGTGGCGCAGCGGCAGCATCAGGATCGCGGTGCTCAGCCGGAGCACCGACGTGCGGGCCGCGACGCCGGCGAGCGTGATGAGCGGCTCGAAGTAGTCGGGCGGCTCCGGCCACGCATCGCGGACGAACCGCATCGTGCTGAGATGGTCGTTGCCGCCGACGTCGTGGTAGCCGAGTTGCTCGGCCTCCACCGCCGTGTCGACGACCTCCTCCATGGTGGCGAAGCGCGCCGGGTGCATCATTCCGGCCGTGCACGTCGGGATCTCGACTCCGAACTTCACCGCAATCCGCCCCTCTTCATTTTCGCTACGCTACAGTAGCGTAGCGAAGACGCTCGGCACCCGCAAGACGCCGGCACCCGCACGACAAGGACACGAATGGCATCCACCTCGCGCGATCCCCGGGCCGTCCGGTCCCGCCGCGTGATCATCGAAACGGCCCTCGACCTGCTCGCCGAGCACGGCTTCGCCGGGACGACCATCGAGGCGATCTCGGCGCGCTCGGGCGTCGCCAAGACGACCATCTACCGGCACTGGCCCGACAAGCGGGCGCTGCTGCTGGCCGCGGTCGAGGCCACCGTCCCGACCGCGTCCGCGCCCGACAGCGGCTCCCTGCGCGGCGACGTGCTCGGCTTCGTCCACGACCTCCGGCGGGTGCTGGACGCCCCGGCGGCGGCCCTCGTGCCGGCCCTCGTCGACGCCGCCGAGCGCGACCCCGAGATCGCCCGCCTGCTCGCGGAGTTCACCCTCCAGCGCCGCCGCCCTCTGCACGCCGCGGTACGGCGCGCCGTCGCCCGCGGGGAGATCCGCGACGACGGCGCGACCGAACTCGTCGACGTCCTGCTGCTCGGCCCGATCTTCTACCGGCGGCTGCTCTCCCGCGAACCACTCACCGACGACTTCGTCGAGCGCGTCGTCGATGCGGTCCTGTCCGCGCTGGGAACCTGACGTCGCGTGCCCGGCGCCGGCCCTCTCCGGCGCGGTGCGCGCCGGAGAGGGGGAATGCGCGGCCGGTCAGCGTGCGGGCGCCAGGCTCGACCGGTGATGCGCGGCGCCGGCCGGACCGCCCGTACGGTGCGAGGGCGGAGCGCTTCGCGGCGTCGCGGCCGTGCGCCGGGTGCGGGGCTGGAAGGGCAGGAACTTCTCGGCGCGGTGCGGGCGGGCGGGGATCTCGGTGGCCTCGACCGCGAGGATGCGGTCGAAGCGGAACGCGCGGATGTGCCGGCGCAGGCGGCACCAGCCGACGAGGTACCAATGGTCGCGGTGGACGAGGCAGGTCACCGGCTCGACCTCGCGGGTCGTGACGTCTCCCCGGGCGTCGGCGTAGTGGAGGCGGATGACGAGCCGGGCGGTGATGGCGCCGGCGATCGTGCGGGCACGGCGTGCGGTCGTGGGGTCGAGCGGCCGGGTCAGCGTGGCGAGGGTGGTGGCGACGACGTCGGTGCCGGGCTCGGCGTCGTCGAAGAGCCGCCGGATGGCGCGGCGGGCGGTGGCGGACTGGGGGCCCGCGCCGAGGTGCGCCAGCGAGAGCCCGAGGGCGGCCACCTCGGCCGCGGTGAGGGCGGGGTGCGTACGGAACGTCGCGTTGTCGGCCATGGTTCGATGATACGTTCGAACGCCGACATTTCCACGGCCGGATTCTCCGCTTCTGCCCTCGATCGACCCGGCCCCGCGACATGCAGCCATCGCGGCATCGGCGGCGAAGGGCCATTGCTCATCGCAGGCGGTAGAAGTAGCTGCCTTCGTAGTTCCGCTCGACGTTCTCGTGGGAGTCGACGGAGAAGCCGACGTCGTGCAGCCACTCGCGAGGATAGCCGTCGGCACTCAGGATCGACAGGAACTCCCGCCGCAGGGCCGCGGTCGTTCCGTTCTCGTCGAGGCGCCCGACGTTGAGATCGGTATCGTAGAACAACCAAACGTGCAGGCTGTGATCGGATTCGACGAACGGGCCGACGAACTCGACGCGCACGAGCGGTACGCCGTTGGCGGTGGCCCATCTCAGCAGCCGAGCGCGTGCGGCCGCGACGTGCCTGAAGTACTTCTTCCGCTCGGCGCCCACGATGGAATCCTAGGCAGGCGCCCGGCCCGATCCGGCCGGATCGGGCCGGTCCCGGCCGGATCGGGCCGAGCCGGTCCACAACGGCTCACGACACCGCGCCGCGTCGCGCCGGCGGGCGGCGGCCGGCTCGGCCACGACAGGCGATCCGCTCCAGATCTTCTACAAAACCTTGACGCACCGCGATGAAAGCCCAGAATGACGTCTGACGAGGAGGTGGCCATGTCAGCCGTGCCCGATCCCGGCCCGCCGGTCTCGTTCCAGACCCGCCCCGACCTGTACAAGCACTGGCGTATCGAGTACGACGGCGCGATCGCCCGGCTGGTGCTCGACGTCGACGAGAAGGGCGGCCTGCGCCCCGGCTACGACCTCAAGCTCAACTCCTACGACCTCGGCGTGGACATCGAGCTGTACGACGCCGTGCAGCGGCTGCGGTTCGAGCATCCCGAGGTGCGCGCGGTCGTCATCACCAGCGGCAAGGACACGGTGTTCTGCGCCGGCGCGAACATCCGCATGCTGGCCGCGTCGGAGCACGCGTGGAAGGTGAATTTCTGCAAGTTCACCAACGAGACCCGCTGCGGCATCGAGGACGCCACCGAGAACTCCGGGCAGATCTACATCGCCGCCGTGAACGGCACCGCCTCCGGCGGCGGCTACGAGATCGCGCTCGCCTGCGACCGCATCCTGCTGGTCGACGACCGGTCCGCCGCCGTGTCGCTGCCGGAGGTGCCGCTGCTCGGCGTGCTGCCCGGCACCGGCGGCCTGACCCGCGTCACCGACAAGCGCAAGGTCCGCCGCGACCGCGCGGACGTGTTCGCCACCAAGGCCGAGGGGCTGAAGGGCCGTACCGCCGTCGAGTGGGGGCTGGCCGACGAAGCGGTGCCGCGCAGCCGGTTCGACGAGGTCGTGCGCGAGCGGGCCCGCGAGGCCGCCGCCCGGTCGCCGCGCGCCGCCGCCGAGGGCGCCCGCGGCGTGGAGCTGCCGATGCTCGAACCGGAGATCACCGCGGGCCGCATCGCGTACCGGCACGTGACCGCCGAGCTCGGCGACGACGTCGTCACCATCACGGTGCGCGCCCCGGAAGATGAGCCGCCGGCCAGGGTCGACGCCGGCTTTTGGCCCCTCGCCATGACCCGCGAGCTGGACGACCTGATCCTGTGGCTGCGCACCAACGAGCCCGAGCGCGGCACCTGGGTGATCAAGACCGAAGGCGACCCCGCCGCCGTCCTCGCGTACGAGGAGGCGATGACCGGCGACAAGGACTGGCTGGCCGCCGAGATCCGGCACTACTACAAGCGGACGCTCAAGCGCCTCGACGTGACCAGCCGCAGCCTCGTGGCGCTGATCGAGCCGGGAAGCTGCTTCGCCGGTCCGCTGCTGGAGCCGGCCCTGGCCTGCGACCGGCAGTACCTCCTGGAAGGGGCCGAGATCGTGGTGACCGGCGCGAACCTCGGCGCGTTCCCGATGGCGAACGGCCTGTCCCGGCTGGCCGCGCGGTTCTACGGCGACGACGCCGCGCTCGCCGCCGTGCGGGAGGTGCTCGGGTGCCCGGTCGGCGCGGACGAGGCCGAGAAGATCGGGCTGGTCACCCTCGCCCTGGACGACATCGACTGGGAGGACGAGGTGCGGATCGCGCTGGAGGAGCGGGCTGCGCTGAGCCCCGACGCGCTCACCGGCATGGAGGCCAACCACCGGTTCGCCGGCCCCGAGACGATGGAGACGAAGATCTTCGGCCGGCTTTCCGCCTGGCAGAACTGGATCTTCAACCGGCCGAACGCCGCCGGCCCCGACGGCGCGCTCAGCAGGTACGGCACCGGAAAGCGCGCGCACTTCGACCGGAAGCGCGTCTGATCATGCGGAGCGAACTCGCCGCGGCGAGCGGAGCCACCGGCCGGACCGTGTTCCTCTGCGCGGCTCCGGCGCGACGAGGGCCGGCGGCGGAGCGAGGGAGAAGAGTGAGCGACCAATGAGCACAGCGGACTACCAGGAGAAGATCCCGAACAACGTCGGGCTGGCCGACGACCGGCGGCTGCAGCGGGCGCTGGAGTCGTGGCAGCCGCGGTTCCAGCAGTGGTGGGCCGAGATGGGACCCGAACTGTCCACCCGGGACGTCTACCTGCGCACGGCGGTGAACGTCGGCCGCGAGGGCTGGGCGCACTTCGCGCACGTGCCGGTGGACCAGTACCGCTGGGGCATCTTCCTCGCCGAGCCGCGCCCCGACCGGCGCATCGCGTTCGGCGAGCACAAGGGCGAGCCGGTGTGGCAGAAGGTTCCCGGCGAGTACCGCGCGGAGCTGCAGCGGCTCATCGTCATCCAGGGCGACACCGAGCCGGCCAGCGTCGAGCAGCAGCGCCGCCTCGGCTTCACCGCACCGAGCCTGTACGACCTGCGCAACCTCTTCCAGGTGAACGTGGAGGAGGGCCGGCACCTGTGGGCGATGGTCTACCTCCTGCACGCCCACTTCGGCCGCGAGGGCCGCGCGGAGGCGGAGGAACTGCTGCGCCGCAACTCCGGCAGCGAGGACTCCCCGCGCATCCTCCGCGCGTTCAATGAGGAGACGCCCGACTGGCTGTCGTTCTTCATGTTCACCTACTTCACCGACCGGGACGGCAAGTACCAGCTCGGCACGCTGAAGGAGAGCGGTTTCGACCCGCTGTCGCGCACCTGCGAGTTCATGCTCAAGGAGGAGGCCCACCACATGTTCGTGGGCACCACCGGCATCGACCGGGTGGTGGGGCGTACGGCGCGGCTGATGGTCGAGCACGACACCGACGACGCGGGCCCGCACGGTGCGATCCCGCTGACCATCATCCAGAAGTACCTGAACTTCCACTACAGCGCGAGCCTGGACCTGTTCGGCGGCGAGACGTCGACGAACGCAGCGAACTACTTCTCCGCCGGGCTGAAGGGCCGCTGGCAGGAGGAACGGCGCAGGGACGACCACGTGCTCGCCGACGACGGCGCGCGGGTCGACGCGCTGGTGGACGGCGAGCCGGGCACGGTCGAGGTGGAGGCGCTGACCGCGCTCAACAGCGACCTGCGCGACCAGTACATCGCCGACTGCGAGAACGGCGTGAAGCGGTGGAACCGCATCCTGGCCGAAGCCGGTCTCCCCCACCGGCTGCGCCTGCCGCACCGGGCGTTCAACCGGCACGTCGGCGCGTTCGCCGGGGTCAACGTCTCCCCCGACGGCGAGGTGCTCGGCGACGAGGAGTGGGAGAGGCGCAAGGGCGCGTGGCTGCCCACCGACACCGACAAGGCGTTCGTCGCCTCGCTCATGCGCCCCGTGTACGAGCCCGGTAAGATCGCGGCCTGGCTCGAACCCCCGCGTAACGGCATCAACGGCAAACCGTTCGACTACGAGTACGTCCACCTGTGACCCGAGGGCGTGGTGTCCGGTGTCCAACGCCTCCCCCGTCAACGCCTCCCCCGTCAACGCCTTCCCCTTCAACGCCTGCACCTATCTCGTCGACCGTCACGTCGAGGCCGGGCGCGGTGACCGGGTCGCGGTCACCGGACCGGGCGGCACACTGACCTACGCCGAGCTGCTCGCCCGCATCCGCCGCACCGCGGCCGGCCTGCGCGACCTCGGCGTACGGCCCGAGGAGCGGGTGCTGCTGTTCATGGCGGACGGCCCGGACATGCTCGTGCTGATCCTTGCCGCGATGCGGATGGGCGCGGTCCCGGTGCCGGTGTCGACGATGCTGACGGCCAAGGACCTGGCCGGGCTGCTGCGCGACTCGCGGGCGCGGGTGCTGGCGGCGAGCCCGGAGTTCGGCGCGCTCGCCGAGGAGGCCGCACGGTCGGCGCCGGAGCTGGCCGCGTTCCTCATGGCCGGCGACGCGCCGCCGAGCGCCCCGGAATGGGCGGCGGCCCGCCGGCTCGCCGAGGTGAGCGGCGAAGGCTCGGCCGGGGACGAGACGGCGGGCGACGGGAGCGCCGGCGACCCGTACCCGACGAGCCCCGACTCCACCGCGCTGTGGCTGTACACCTCGGGCACCACCGGGCTGCCGAAGGCGACCGTGCACCGGCACGCCTCGATCCGCGCGGTGGCCGAGACGTACGGCGCGCAGGTGCTGGGCGTACGGCCGGACGACCGGTGCCTGTCGGTGCCCAAGCTGTTCTTCGCCTACGGCATCGGCAACTCCTGCTTCTTCCCGCTGTCCGCCGGTGCGTCGGCGGTGCTGGAGCCCGGCCGGCCGACGCCGGCGCTGGTCGCCGAGCGGGTCGTGCGGGAACGGCCGACGCTGTTCTTCGGCGTGCCGACGTTCTACGCGGCGCTGCTGGCCGCCGACCTGCCGGCCGACACGTTCTCCTCGGTACGCCAGGCGGTGTCGGCGGGCGAGCCGCTGCCCGCGCCGATCTTCCAGCGGTTCGCCGACCGGTTCGGCGTGGAGATCCTCGACGGCATCGGCTCGACCGAGGCGCTGCACATCTTCATCTCCAACCGGCCGGGCCGGGTGCGGCCGGGCAGCACCGGGTCGCCGGTGCCCGGGTACGACGTGCGCATCGTCGACGACACCGGCGCCGACGTCGCGCCGGGAACGCCCGGCCACCTCATGGTGCGCGGTGACTCGATCGCCACCGGCTACTGGTGCCGGACCGCGATCACGCGGCGGGTGTTCCAGGGCGAGTGGCTGCGCACCGGCGACACGTACGTGCTGGGCGACGACGGCGGCTACCGGTTCCTCGGCCGCTCCGATGACATGATCAAGGCGGGCGGCATCTGGGTGTCGCCGAGCGAGGTGGAGGCGCGGTTGCTGGAGCACCCGGCCGTCGCGCAGGCCGCGGTCGTCGCCGTTCCGGACGCCGACGGCCTCGACAAGCCGGTCGCCGTCGTCGTACGGACGCCGGGAGCGCAGGTCACCGGCGAGGAGCTGATCGCCTTCTGCCGCGAAGGGCTGGCCGCGTTCAAGCGCCCGCGGGCGGTGCGCTTCGTCGACGCGCTGCCGACCACCGCGACCGGCAAGATCCGGCGCTACCTGGTCCGCGAGAGCCTGCTGCGGGACGCCGGCGCGCCCGGCCCGGCTCCCGGCGTCCCCGCAGGCGAGCCGGCCCCGAGCTGAGCCGCGCGCGCCGTGCCGGAGGACGCCGGGCGCGGTCCGCCGGCGGCGTACGCGTGGTGCCACCACAACGGCCATGGCGCGCCGCCGGAGCAGCCGCGCGTGCCGCCTCGCGGGGCCCCGGCCGCCGGTCAGGTGCCGGCGAGGTCGCGCCAGCGCTGCTGGGCGGCGGCGTCCCACTCGGCGTGCCGGGCGTCGAACAACTTGCGCGCCCGCGCGCCGGCCCACTCGGCGGGCAGCAGGGCGGGCGGCAGCCGCGGGTCGATGAACGGGAACCGGCGCCACTCGTGCACGAGCCGGGTCTGCGCGAGCATGATATCGGCCGGCGAGGCGGGCGGCGGCCCGTCGAACGCGCGGATGAACTCCTCGTACCGGGCGGCGACGTCCTCCAGGTCCCAGGCCCTCCGCACCATCGCCTGCTCGCTGCCCACGCCGGCGAAACGCGCCGTGAACGACATGGCGCCCGCCTCCAGGCCGAGCCCTTCGATGACCTCGCGCGCCTCCGGCTCACGCGCCGCCGACGGCGACAGCCACATCCCGGGGCCGGGCGAGCCGAACCCGGCCCAGCTCAGCCGGGTGCGCAGCTTGTGCCGCAGCCGGCGCTTGGACTCCGGGACGGAGACGTACACGATGAGCCACACGCCGTCCCACGGCTCGGGCTCGGCGCCGAAGCCGTAGATGCGCTCCGCGCCCTCGGTGAGCAGCCGGCGGCCGGGCGGCGTGAGGGACCAGCGGACGTTGCGGCCGACCCGTTCGGAGGTGAGCCAGCCGTCGGCCGCGGTGCGGGCGAGCGCCTGGCGCGCGGACTTCTCCTCGACGCCGAGCTCGTCGAGCACCTCGACCAGGGTGGCGGTCCAGACCGGGCGGTCGTTGCGCAGCACGAACTCGCCCAGCACCGTGAGGAGGAGCGAGCGCGCGCTCGTCTCGCCCAGGGCATGCCGTCGCGTCAGCGTGGGTCGCGGGGCGGTCACGCTGCATAATTTTACAGAAACCACATCCACCATCAGCGTCCTGTAGAAACTTCCTCCCGGAGAGCGAGACAGCGCCATGCTCGATGGTCATCTGCTCGTCGACGTCCACCTTCACCCCGCCCGGCTGCCGACCATCAAACCCGCCTGGCACACCTGGGCCGGCGACTTCGGCGACGCCGCCGTGCTGGCGCGGGTGTACGACGCCGACGGCACGCCGGTCCCGGAGGAGTTCGCGGCCCTGCTGGAGGAGGAGGGCGTCGACATCGCGCTGCTGCTGTGCGAGTACAGCCCGAAGGCCACCGGCATCCAGCCGATCGAGGACCTGCTCCCGCTGACCTCCCACGACCCGCGGCGGATGCGGCCGATCGCCAACGTCAACCCGCACCTGCACTACCCGATCGCCGAGGAGCTCGAACGCCAGCTCGACCTGGGCGCGGTCGCGCTCAAGCTGCACCCGGTGCACGGCGGCTTTCCGGCGAACGACCGCGCGCTGTACCCGGCGTACGAGGTGTGCCGGTCCCGGGGCATCCCGGTGGTCGTGCACTGCGGCACCAGCACGTTCCCCGGCTCGACCAACTCCTTCGCCGACCCGGTGCTGCTCGATGAGGTGCTGCGCGACTTCCCCACGCTGAACGTCGTGCTGGCGCACGGCGGGCGCGGCTGGTGGTACGACGCCGCGGCGTTCCTGGCACTGTCCCGCGAGACGGTGTGGATCGACCTGTCGGGGCTGCCGCCGAAGAGGCTGCCGGAGTACTACGCGCGCTACGACTTCGCCCGGCTGGCCCGCCGGTTCATCTTCGGCACCGACTGGCCGGGCGTGCCGGGCATCGCGGCGAACGCCCGCGCGGTCGCCGGGCTGTGCCCCGACGAGGAGACCGCCGCGCTGGTGCTGGGCGGCAACGCCGTGCGCGTCTACAACCTCGATTCCGGCGCGGCCGCGGATCGTTAATCGGGTTGCCAACCGGAGCCACCTCCGCTTAGGGTCAGGATCTTATGGAGGGGGCTCCGGTTACGGGTGACGTGACGCCGGGCGACCCGGCCGGGAACGATGCCTCCATACCGCCCGAAGCGGTCACCTTCGCCTGCCCACCGCCGAAGACGCGTCCGCGGGGCCGGGACGGCGCCCGGCCGGGTCGCGTCCGGCGGCCCGAACTCTGCCTCGGGAGATCTCGTGACCTCCAGCAAATCAACCGCCATATCGCTGCGGGTCAACGGCGAGACGCATGATCTCACCGTCGACAACCGCACCACCCTGCTCGACGCGCTGCGCGAGCGCCTCGGACTGACCGGCACCAAGAAGGGCTGTGACCAGGGCCAGTGCGGCGCGTGCACGGTCCTCCTCGACGGCCGCCGCATCAACTCCTGCCTCCAGCTCGCGGTCGCCGTCCAAGGGCGCGCGGTCACCACCATCGAGGGCATCGCCGACGGCGACCGGCTGCACCCCGTCCAGGAGGCCTTCCTGGAGTTCGACGGCTACCAGTGCGGCTACTGCACCCCCGGGCAGATCTGCTCGGCGGTCGCCGTGATCGAGGAGCACGCGGCGCGGTGGCCGAGCGCCGCCACGGCCGACGTCCGTCCCGAGGCCGGTCCGCCGCTGCTGGACGACGAGGAGATCCGGGAGCGGATGAGCGGCAACCTGTGCCGCTGCGGCGCGTACGTCTCGATCGTCCGTGCGGTCGCGACCGCCGCCGCGCGGATGGCCGCCGGCGGCACGGCCGACGGCGGCACGGCCGCCGGTGACACGGCCGACGGCGCCGGCGAGGCGGCCCCGGCCCGGCGGCACGCGGAGGTGACGGCATGAGGGAGTTCGACTACCACCGCGCGGCCGATGCCCGGGAGGCGGTCGCCCTGCTCGCCGGCCACCCCGGCGGCCGTCTCCTCGGCGGCGGAACCAACCTCATCGACCTCATGAAGCTCGGCGTGGAGCAGCCCGCGCTGCTCATCGACGTGCGCGGGCTGCCGCTGGACCGGATCGAGGTCGCCGCGGACGGCGCCGTCACCATCGGCGCGACCGTCACCAACAGCGACCTGGCCGCCGACCCGGAGGTCAGGCGCCGCTTCCCGGCACTGGCCCAGGCCGTCCTCGCCGGCGCGTCCGGCCAGCTCCGCAACATGGCCACCGTCGGCGGCAACCTGCTGCAGCGCACCCGCTGCCCCTACTTCGCCGACACCTCCCAGCCGTGCAACAAGCGCGTGCCGGGCAGCGGCTGCTCCGCGATCGCCGGTGAGCACCGTAACCACGCGATCCTCGGCTGGACCGAGCACTGCGCGGCCACCGGCCCGTCGGACATGGGCGTGGCGCTGGCCGCCTTCGACGCCGTCGTCTCGTTCGAGACCCTGGACGGTCCCGCGGAGCTGCCGCTGGCCGAGTTCTACCTGCCGGTCGGCGACACACCGCACCGGGAGACGGCGCTGCCGCCCGGTGCGCTGATCACCGGGGTCACGCTGCCCGCCGCGCCCGTCGCCGCCCGGTCCCGATACCGCAAGGTGCGCGAGCGCGCGTCGTACGCGTTCGCCACCGCCTCCGTCGCGGCGGCCCTGGACGTGCGGGACGGCGTCGTCCGTGACGTGCGGCTGGCCTTCGGCGCCGTGGCTTCTCATCCGTGGCGCGCCCGGGAGGCCGAGCGCGCGCTGCGCGGCGGGCCGGCGACGCGCGCGGCGTTCGCCGCCGCCGTGGACGCCGAGCTTGCCGCCGCCCGGCCACTGCCGCACAACGGGTACAAGGTGCCGCTGACCGCGAACCTGGCCGTGAACATCCTGACCGAGCTCGCCGGTGAGACCGAGGAGACCGTCCGATGACCGCACCGTCCGCCCTCTCACCCGCCATGACGCCGGCCACCCGTACGGCCACGAAGACGGCGCCGGCACCCACGGCCCCCGCATCGGGTGCGGTCGGCAGGCCGCGCACACGGCTGGAGGGCCGCGCCAAGGTCACCGGCGAGGCACAGTACGCGGCCGACGTGCCGTTCGCCGAGCTCGCGCACGGCTGGGTGGTGACCTCGACGGTGGCACGCGGCCGGATCCGGCACATCGACGCCGACGCCGTCATGGCCATGCCGGGCGTGCTCGGGGTGCTGCACCACGGGAACGCGCCGCGCCTGACGCCCGGCGCCGGTTTCATGGGCCCGGACGCGAGCCTGCTGATGCTGCAGGACGACCGCGTCCCGTACCGGGGCTGGCCGGTGGCGCTCGTGGTGGCGGAGACTCCCGAGCAGGCCAGGGCCGGGGCCGAGGCCCTCGCCGTCACCTACGACGAGGAGCCGCACGACGCCGCCTTCAGCGCCGATCACGAGCGCGCGCATACGCCGGAGATCCGGCCGCCCGCGCAGCCGGACGTGGTCAAGGGCGACGTCGACGCGGAGATCGCCGTGTCCGCGCTGGTGGTCGACGAGGAGTACACGACGCCCGAGCAGTACCACAACGCGATGGAGCCGCACGCGGCGGTGGCGCGGTGGGAGAACGGACGGCTGGAGGTCGTCGACTCGACGCAGGGCGCGCACGCCGCCGCGGGCATCCTCGCGGCGCTGTTCTCGCTCGACCCGTCCTCGGTGCGGGTCCGGTCGGAGCACGTCGGCGGCGGCTTCGGCTCCAAGGGCTCGCCGCGTGCGCCCGCGGTGCTGGCGGTGATGGCCGCGACCGTGCTCGACCGCGCCGTCCGGGTCGTCCTGACGCGCCGGCAGATGTTCGCGCTCACCGGGTACCGGCCGGCGACGGCGCAGCGGGTGCGGCTGGGCGCGGACACCGACGGCCGGCTGCGGGCGCTGGACCACGAGAGCGTCGCGATGACGTCGGTCGTGCGGGAGTTCGTCGAGCACACCACCCGGCACAGCCGCCTGATGTACGCCGCCGACGCGCTGCGCGTGCGCACCCGGGTGGTGCCGCTGGACGTGCCGCCGCCGACGTTCATGCGCGCACCCGGCCTGACCCCCGGGTCGTTCGCCGTCGAGTCGGCCATGGACGAGCTCGCCGAGAAGGCCGGCCTCGACCCGATCACGCTGCGGATCCGGAACGAGCCGGCGGCCGGGCCCGCGTCCGGGCTGCCGTTCGCCAGCCGCAACCTGGTCGCCTGCTACGAGGAGGGCGCGCGCCGGTTCGGCTGGAAGGACCGCGACCCGCGCCCGGCGATGCGCCGGGAGGGCCGCTGGTGGATCGGGACGGGAATGGCCGCCTCGACGCACTCCGCGGGCGTCGCGCCGTCCACGGCCTCGATCACCGCCGAGGCGGACGGCACGTTCACGGTGCGGATCGGCGCGGCCGACATCGGCACCGGCGGCCGTACCGCCGTCGCGCTGATCGCCGCGGATGCGCTCGCGGTACCCGTGGAGTCGGTCCGGGTGCGGATCGCCGACAGCGACTTCGGGCCGACCTGGCTCGCCGGCGGGTCGATGGGCACGGCCTCGTGGGCCTGGGCGATCACCGAGGCGGCCGCCGCGCTGCGGGAGAAGCTCACGGTGGCCGGCGGCATCCCGGAGGAGGGGATCACCGCCGGGGCGGACACCTCGGAGCTGGTCGGAAGCCGGCCACAGATGGAGGCCCACGGCTACGGCGCCCAGTTCGCCGAGGTCGGGGTGGACACGGCGACCGGCGAGGTGCGGGTGCGCCGCATGCTCGGGATCTTCGCCGTCGGCCGGATCGTCAACCCGCTCACCGCGCGCGGCCAGCTCGTCGGCGGCATGATCTGGGGCCTGTCGATGGCGCTGCACGAGGAGGGCGTCCGCGACCCGGCGTACGGCGGCGTGGTCAACGACGACCTGGCCGGCTACCACTACGCGGCCAACGCCGACGTGCCGCTCATCGAGGCCGACTGGATCGACGACCCGGACGACTACAACCCCTCGGGCATCAAGGGGATCGGCGAGATCGGCATCGTCGGCGCCGCGGCAGCGATCGCCAACGCCGTCTGGCACGCCACCGGCGTCCGCCACCGCCACCTGCCCATCCGCATCGACCGCGTCCTGCAACCCGGCGCGGGTCCAGGAGGCCGCGAACGGTGACGCACTCGATCCCGGGCGCAATACGCGGCTGTTCCGGCGACGCGTCGATCCGCCGAGCGGCTGACGACCGTACACGTTCCGCGATCCGGAGAACATGTCGAAGGGTCGCGTGCCCGCCAGCCCGCCCGGCAAATACGTCCATCGACGAGCCATTTATTGGCCATCTTCGACATATGGTGAGGAGATGCCTAAGGCCCATACGTGCGGTCAGCGAAAAGTGACCACTTAACGTTTCGTAGCCGAGGGCTTGACGCAGGTCGGCCGATGCCGTTTACTGAAGGTGGCCGGTGATAAGGGGTCCAGGGGACCTCTTCCCAGGCGAACTGGGATAGCCGGCCACTACTATGCCTTCCCCCACGGCGTGAAGGTCGTCTGGAGCGTCGGCTTGACGCAGTCGTCGTACCACTTGCAGGGCCGACCCTCGAGCACTCGGTGCACGGCCCACAGCGCATAGTCGGCGACCTGGATGCCCCACGCGGTCGGGGCGTCCCAGACGCACAACACGATCTGCCTGTCCCGGGCGGCCTGCTCGCACACGTCGGCCAGGGCCGCTCGGGCGTCCATGGTCTTGCGATGGGTGGTCAGCGTCGCGGCGATCACGTAGAGCGTGTCGCCCGGTCGGCTTACCCGCAACGCGATCTCCTTGAAATGGAGATACCAGGCAAGCTTGTACAGCCGCGCCGGGCCGGCCGCCCTGATGCGCTCATAGGCGTTCGCCTTGTACAGGAAGGTCGTGTCGATGCGCGGCTCCTGACGCCGGATCAGGTCGAACACGTCGTCACGGGTGCGATGTGAGTCGTCCTTGGCGTGCAGCCCTCTGGGCAGGCTCACCCCTTCGCGCTCCAACGCGGCGCGTAGTTCCAGTCCCTCCATGAGCTGCCGGCCATGGCGACCTTCGAACACGGCGGTGCCGAAGCCAAAGTAGCGGCTTGATCCCGACGATCCGTTCATATGGAGGTCACCGGTCTCGTCCGCATACATATAGACGTCGGCCATGCCGGAAGTTTACTCCGACCAGAACACGTGCAGCGCGCGTTCGAATTCGGACACCTCCCAAAAGACGCAAATACGACAGATAGTTCTGTTCACGACAATCCGACAGCGCTCCGAATACCACTCGGAATTGAACGGGAGGCTTTTCGCGCCGCCGCAGCCGGGGAACGGCCGCAGACCGTGCGCGCCCGCATGTGGAGCCGGCGCATGCTGCCCGGCGGCTCGGCGCTGGAGCTGTTCACGCCCGGCGCGCTCGTCATGATCGTGATACCGGGCACGGCCCTCTCGAACGCGCCGGCGCTGCTGATCGGCGACGAGAACGGCCCGGCACAGGCGGCCGGCTTCTTCACCCTGCCGTCCTGCTGATGTGCGGGCTCATCGTGCCGTTCAGCCTCGCCCCGGTATGGCTGCGCGTGCTCGGCCACGCCGGCCCGTTCTACTACGTGGCCGAGGGCCGGGCGGCGGCCGTTCGAGCGCCGCCCCACCGATCCGGTCGTTGCCACTCGCCGTCGCCCCGTCCCTCGCCGCCGTCACGCTCCGCTGGGCGAGCTCGGCGCCATCCCGCTGACATCGCCGCCGTCGCTTCCGGCCCGGCCGCTCCCGGCCCGGCGGCCGCGCTCCAACAGCCGCAGGCTCTCGCGCGCGGCGGCCGGATAGCGGCGTACGAGCCGGTCGAGCTGCATGAGCGCGCACGCCTCGGACACGGCCGGCAGGCCGAGCCGGTCGACGACGCGGTAGAAAGTCTCGACCGACCGGCGCAGTTGCTCGTCCACGGGCGGCGGCGCGTCCGGAGTGGTGCTCATGATCCCCGCACCTCGATCCGGACGACGTTGGCGATCGCGGCGACCAGGTCGTCGACGTCGTCCGGCGTCAGCGTGCGGGCCGGGTCGCGCAGGTCGGTGATCGGCCTCCCCCAGCTCCACCACCAGCGCAGCTCACCGTCGCCGTCGGGCTCGCAGGCGACCCGCTCGGACAGGTGATGGTCGGCCGCGACCACGAGCACCGTCCGCCCGTGCTGCTCGGCGCGCAGCCCGGCCGCCTGGCACGCCTGCGTTAACCATTTCGCATAGGCATGTACCTGTTCGGCGGTATAGGGGTTTTTCATCCGCGTCTCCCTTCGTCACTTACGACTCAACAGAGTGGCGACGGGGAGATACGCTGTGAACCGCCAACGCATCGACACGGTACGGACAACAACCACGGCGACAACCGTCCAAAGGAGTCCAACCCCCGATGGCCGCGAACGGGATGACAGCACGGAGGTTCGTCGGTAGGGAACTGAAGCGCGCCCGCGAGGCAAAAGGGATGAGCCGGGCGCAGGTCGCGGGCCTCTTTCCCGTGGACAACTCCCTGGTCGCCAAGTGGGAGTCCGGCACCCGCACCCCGACCCTCCGCGATCTTGAACGACTCACGGCCGAACTCGGCATCGAGTCCAAGTTCGAGATCTTGAAAGGCATCATCGAGGACTTGGCGACGAACGAGTTCTCCCCAGAGTGGGCTGGGAAATGGATCAAAATCAACAGACGCGCCACGCAGCTGTTGATCTATCAGCCGATAGTCGTTCCCGCCATATTCCAGACGGACGATTACTCTCGTTCCGTTCTCCGCCTCGGGAAACCAGCACCCTTCGAACTCGACGAGCAAATCGCGGCGCGCCGCGCCCAGCAGGAGATCCTCTCCAAAGATGAGCCACCGCTCGTCGTAGCCGTACTTGGCGAGGCGGTCTTGCGGCATCCTGTCGGTGGCCCCAGGGCAATGCATGATCAACTGATGCACCTGGTGAAGCTCGCTGCGCGACCTGAAGTCATCGTCCAGGTGATCCCATTCCGCGTTTGGGGCACATGCAGGATTCGCCGGACCACTGGAGTTGGCCTCCTTCGACGGGAGAAGGATCGCCTACGTTGACAATTCACTGAAGGGAGACGTGATCGAGCGACCTGAAGACATCGAGGCGCTAGAGCGCTTGTGGGAAACACTGCGATCAAGCGCTCTGCAGGAGCAGGAATCCATTGACCTGATTTTGGAAGCGGCGCAGACCTATGGAATGGCGTAAGGCAAGTTACTCGAACAACGGTGGAACTACATGCGTTGAGGTCGCCGTAGCCGACCGCGAGACCACCGCCGGCTGATCGGGTGTCGATATGGACTGGCGTAGGTCAAGCCATTCGACCAACGGCGGCACCACGTGCGTCGAGGTCCGCACGACGGATGGCGAGGCGGTTGAGTGAGTGACGAGCCGCGGGTCTGGTCGTACGCCCTCTGCCGGCCCGGCCAGATCCACGGCTCCCGGCTCTCCCTCCGGCACCGAGGGCTATGTCCCCCGCGATGAGGAGTAAGTGACCACCTGTCCCGCCCTGTTCACCGTGACGTGAAGATCGTCATGAGACTCGATGGCACGCTGTTCCACCTGGGACAGCCCCTGCCCGCGTAGGGGCATGAACGACGCCGTGCCCTGCGTGCCGCCGGCGGCCACCCCGTCAGAAACGGCGAGGACGAGCAAGGCGCATTTGTGCCCTTCGCCCGTGTAGGGCGTTACGATGAGCCCGCCCTCCCGGCACTGCTCGACCCATGCGTACGGAACGCTGTGAACCGCGGCGGTGGAGAGAACACGGTCATAAGGCGCGTACTCCGCCGCGCCGTGTTCACCGTTGCCCGTGACCACGACAACGTCGCCGTGGCCCGCCTTTTGCAGGTTGGTACGCGCTTGCTCGGCAATCGCGGCGTCGATCTCGACAGAGACCACCTTGGCACCGAGCGCGGCCAGGCATGCGGCGTTCCACCCCGTGCCCGTGCCGATTTCCAGCACCCGCATGCCCGGTTCGAGTCTCAGCGCCGAAATCATGTCCGCCATAACGCCAGGGGACGACGAAGACGACACCGGCCAAATGCCGTCTTTGATTTTGGTTGCGATCCATTCATCGGACGCTACCAGACGTTCCCATCGAAGCGGGTCGTCGCGACGCGACAACCGCACCCATGCCTTGTTCTCCACCACCCAGACGTCGTCGGGAATGAACGGGCGACGGTCGACCGAGGGAAGGTTCGGGAACGTCACGGGCTCTTCGCTCACGCCCTTCCCGTTCCGTTGCACGAAGGGCATGTCACCTTTTGTGTTCCGCGACCGCCGTAGCCGTCGCCGGTGATCGGGATTTCACCCTTCCCGCCGCATGTACCGCAAGCATCGTTCTTGCCGTGCCTTCCCATCGGCACCCCCGCCGCCTTGCTGATGAAGAAAGGTTCGATCGGCGGCCAGCGTACTCTGGAATGAGACGATCCGTGGCGGAAACCCGGTCGGCGGCATGACACGGGCATCGGCCGACCGGCGCTGCGCGGACCTCGGCCGGTCCACGGCCGGACCGGCCTCTCCCCGCTCATACGGGATTCTTCGCACGGGTTTCTCCCCGCCGATGTTCGTGAGTGATCCATTCCCTGCCCTCGGCGGCGACGCCTTCGAGGACGTGCAGGGTGTGGCGCAGGCCGGCGGCGTCCAGGGTCGCCTCCGATACCGCCTCGGGGGTCTCGTCCTGCAGTACGTCCTCCGTTCCCGGATCTGTCACCTGGACTTTGATCTGCTGCCCGTTCATGAGAACGAGTTCGACGGTCCGTTCGTCATCGTCCGTCTGAACCACCTGCACCGAGGCGATCGCGTCGTAACGGTAGTTGGTCCGCTGCTCATCATGAAATGTACCCCGCTCGAAGTCGAGTTCCATCGCGAACTGGCGTACCCCGTCCGCGGTGAGAAGGAATGCGAGAATCCGGTACTTCATGTAACGCCGGGGACCGCCTTTCACACGTGCCCGGCGGGCCGATGGGGCGGGGGCCTCAATGAAAGCATGCGCGAGGACGTCGCTCATGGTCAGCCGGTAATGCTGCAACGCCTTGTTCAGCAGCACTTTCCGGTCACAATCCAGCCAGGCGGCCATTTCATCGTCGCCGGGTTTGTCGGCCAGCGTGGCCCGCCATGCGGCGAAGGCCGCGCCGGCTTCCCGCAATGCCCGCTTCTCGTCCGACCTGTCGGCGGCGTACCGGCGGTACTCCAGGGCTATGTGCAGCCAGGCGTGAGCGGCGGCCCACCCGGCGACCACGGCGACGGCGATCGAGCGGGCCGCACTCAGCGGCGCGGTCTGCAGCGCGGCGGTGACCGCGCAGAGGCCACCACCGATCAGAATGGCCAGGCCTGCGACCGCTTCGGCCTTCGTGGCAAGGGACGCCGCGAGTTTCCACTCGTGTTCCCAGAGCGTGCCGTTCTCCCAACGACGTCTGACGTCGCCGACTCGGTGGCGGATGAGCCATGAGATCTGCTCGGCGCTCGTTCTTGATTCTCGGTAGATCTCGACGATCTCATTGCGCATGCTCCGGCGAATCCCGGCCGTCTCGGCCAGCCAGACACTCCGCTCGACACCACGGGGCACATATTTGGCGAAGTAGTGATCGAACTGTTTGTCCACTCTTCTCGCGAAGCCGTCCGGCGGTGCGCTCCTTCCGCGCGACGGGGTCCGGTACTCACGATTCTTCGCGCGGCGGCGCAGGGTGAGGAATCGCCACTCGATACCGGCGTGCGCGGCGACGCTCCCACCGGTGATGCTCAGCAGGTAGGCGAGGAACGCCAGGACCTGCCCCGTCCGCACCAGCAGGAATCCGATGTGCGCTCCCGCGGCCGCGAGGACGGCCGTCGCCGCGACGGCCCGCGCCCAGGTGGTCACCGGAACCGTGACCGGCCGGGTCGGGCGGACGCGGGGCCCGGCCGGATCGGGTTCGAAGAACTTCCACGCCCGATTCAGCCGGTCGCCCGCCATTCGCTCGCGCTCGGCTCGTGCGACGGCGCGCCGCCACATCTGGTCACGGATCGGCCTGTCGAGGAATACCTCCATGTGCCGGAGGATCAGGCTGCGCTGGACGCCGCCGAGTCGGCCGAACTCCTTCAGCGCCACACGAATGTCCGCGTCGGGCCTTCGCGCGGACTCGATCAGGCGGCGGATGACCGTCACGCCGTCCGCCCATGCGTCGTCGCCCTGCAGATGGAGGATGTTTCGCTCGTTGCGCAGCGCGGCGGCTTCTTCATCGGACAGTTCGTACCTGGTACGGCCGCTGACCAGGGCGAGCAGCCAGTAGAAGCAGACCTCGTTGTCGACGTAATCCGAATCGACCGCTTCGTTGATGAGCTGCCAGGCTTTCGCCGGCATACCGCCGTCGAGTCGACGGACGCCGACCCTGAACTTCTCCTCGGGTGAGGCGTCCGCGGGCAGCGCGTACACGTTGACGTCGCCGTGCACGATTCCGGCCTGTGCGCCGACGTAGGAGTGATCACCGGCGACGTTCGTGGTGTGCGGATCCATGGTCATCGACCTTGAACCAGTGCGATGACGCCCAGTACGGCCGAGGCCAGATCGGCCACATCGCCGAGGAGCCCGTGCACCTTCTTCAGCGCGATCACCAGCCTGCTCCGGCTCGGCGTCGTGTCGGTCCGCAGTGCCGCGTCGGCCGCGGCGAGTTCCGCCTCCGCAGCCGCACAGGTGTCTTCGTCCAGCCGCCCCGCTGCCAGGGCGGCGCGGATGCGAGAGCGGAGATCGGCGATGGCCTCCGCCGGATCGGCCGGCGGATTCGGCTCGCGGGTGATCCAGATGTCGCCGTGTACGACGCCGGCCTGCACTCCGACGCGGGCGTTACCCTTCGCGACGTTCCGGGTCGTGTCACGCATCACCCCGCTCCCGTTCTCTCCGGCCACGCCGTGCCGGTCGTCGTTTCGTTCCTCCGCGGCCAGGTGCCCGGCCAGGACCATGGCGAACGCCGCGGCGTTGGCCATGGCTCGCCGCTGCCAGTCCTGCCGGTCCGTGGCCTCCTTGGTTCCGTCGGCCCGGTCGCTGATCCCGCGCACCACGACCATCGGCAACGATCGGTTCAGCTGTGCGGCCTGTGCCACGCCGGCGCCCTCCATCTCGATCGCCAGCGCGTCGTTGTACCTGTCCTGAAGCCGGCGGGCGTACGTGGAGGCCGTGGAGTTGAGGACCACTTCGCCGGCGGCGATCGGTCCGAAGTGGACCGTGGGCGCCCGGCCGGTTGCGGCCACCCTGTGTGCCCACGACTCGGTGCGGGCGATGTGCCGGGCGATCTGCTCGGCGCCGTGTGAGATCTCCCAGACGCGAGGGCGGCTTCTGAAGCCGTCGTCCTCGCTGGTTCCGCCGTGGTACGCATAGACGTGCGTGGCGACCACGACGTCGCCGAGCGCGATGTGCGGCTGTCGAGCGCCCGCCACTCCGACGAAGAACACGGCGATCGGGTGGAACTCGGTGATGGCCCGTTCGGCCAGCACCGCCGCGGGCTGGTTGCCCTTGCCGACGAGGGCGAGCGCGATGCGGCAGTCGCCGTCCGCGATCCGGCCGACTTCGAAGCGGGTGCCCTGCGGATGCGGATGCGAGCGCAGGTCGGTTAACCGTTTCCGGACGGCCTGGTACTCCAGGTCGAGTGCGGTGAGAATCACGATCGGGCCGTGGCTCACGTTATGGCTCCTCCTTGCTCGACGATTCGGGCCGGACCATCGGTGGATACAGAACGGTGCACGGGCCGGCCTTGAACAGCCTGGCCGGTCTCCCGGTCGCGGGCTTTCGCGCCGAACCGGCGGGGACGATGAATCCATCCGTGTTCTGCACCTTGCGGTAGAAGTTCCGTGGGTCGAGGCGGATCCCCCACACCGCCTCGTACACCTGCTGAAGCTCGCTGATCGTGAAGGTGGGCCCGCAGAAGGCCGTCGCCAGAGGGGAATGCTCGAGCTTGACGCGCGCCCGGTCGACACCGTCCGCGACGATCCGCCGGTGGTCGAAGGCGAGTTCCAGGTCGCCGGAGAGCACCTGCTCGGCCGGCTGCCATCGGGCACTCGCCGCGTCCGTGCCGGCGGTCGGTTCCGGCAGCCTTGGCGCGATCGCCAGATACGCCACGGACACCACCCGGCCCCGCGGGTCGCGGTGGGGGTCGCCGTACACGCCGAGCTGTTCCAGCCGGAGCGTCTCGACATCCAGGTCCGTCTCTTCGGCCAGCTCCCGGTGCGCTGCAGCGATGATGTCCTCGTCACGATGGCGCAGGAAGCCGCCCGGCAGCGCCAGAGCGCCCTCGTACGGCTCGACGCCGCGCTCGATGAGCAGGACATGCAGGCGTGACTCGCGCAACGTGAGGATCACCAGGTCGACGGCGAGCATGACGAGGGGAGTCGTCCACCGATCGTCGGTCACGAGCGCGAGGCTAAATTTTTGTCATACCGACAAAAAGTCTCCTCTCGGTTACACCCTCCTGTCCGGGCGAATGGCCCGGCCGG
>JBEHYF010000074.1:0-24932 GCA_048498315.1 Actinomycetota bacterium | reverse complement strand
CGTCTGCCGGAGTGATTCGCGGTCGCGTCGGCGGGCCGCCGGTCCCCGGATCTGCTCATCCGCCGGAGTGATGCGCGGCCGCCGGAGTGATGCGCGGCCTTCCCGGCCGCGTCGGCGGGCCCGTCGGCCCGCTGGGCGCGAGACGGCCGGGAACCGCCGCGGTTCCGGCGGAAGCGGCCCGCGAGGCCCGCCGGCCCGCCCGGGTTCCGGCCGCACGGCCCGGACGGTGGCGTGCGGGTGACCGTACGATGTCGAACGGCCGGCGGCGCGGCCCGGTCGCGGCATGCGGACCGGTAGCGCACTACGCTCGCTGCTTATGGCGACACTGGTACTTCTCCGACACGGCGAGAGCGTTTGGAACGCCGAAGGGTTGTTCACCGGGTGGGTCGACGTCGACCTGTCCGAGAAGGGGGAGGAGGAGGCGGTCACCGGCGGCGACCTCCTGCTCGACGCCGACATCAAGCTCGACGTCGTCCACACCTCCGTCCTCAAGCGGGCCATCCGCACCGCCGACATCGCGCTCGACGCGGCCGAGCGGCTGTGGATCCCCGTACGCCGCTCCTGGCGGCTCAACGAGCGCCACTACGGCGCCCTGCAGGGCAAGAACAAGGCGCAGACGCGCGAGGAATACGGCGACGAGCAGTTCATGATCTGGCGTCGCTCGTACGGCACGCCGCCCCCGCCGATCGCCGACAGCGACCCGCTGTCGCAGGTCGGCGACCCGCGCTACGCGCTGCTGCCGCCGGAGCTGATCCCGCGCACCGAGTGCCTGGCCGACGTGGTCGAGCGGCTGCTGCCGTACTGGTACGACGCGATCATCCCGGACCTGGCGGCGGGCCGCACCGTCCTCGTCGCAGCGCACGGCAACTCGCTGCGCGCCCTCGTGAAGCACCTCGACGGCATCTCCGACGAGGAGATCGCGGGGCTGAACATCCCGACCGGAATCCCGCTGCTGTACGAGCTGGACGAGCGGTTCGAGCCGCTCAAGAAGGGCGGGGAGTACCTCGACCCGGAGGCCGCCAAGGAGGCCATCGAGGCGGTCAAGAACCAGGGCAGGAAGTAGGCCCGATCACGGAAAGGCCCTCTCACCTGCGCCTGCGCCGGAGGCGAGAGGGCCGCTCGCGCATTCGGGGTCGTCGGCGGGCCCGGCAGGGGCTGAGCTCGGCCGCCGCCCGCGCCGCGCGGGGGGTCAGCCGGCGGTCTCGATCTCCTCGGGGTGCTGCCCCGTGACCAGGTAGACGACGTTCTCGGCGACGTGCACGGCGTGGTCGGCGAAGCGCTCGAAGTAGCGTCCGGCCAGCGAGATGTCCACCGCGGGCTCCACGCCGTGCCGCCACTTCGGCGACAGGAGCGCGTCGAACAGCTTGCGGTGCAGACGGTCCATCTGGTCGTCGTCGGCGTCGAGCTCCAGCCCCATCTCGACGTCGCGGGAGGCGATCACGCTGCCCGCCTTGGCGATCATGCGTTCGGCGATCTGCGACATCTCCAGCACCGTCGCCTGAAGCTCCGGCGGGATGGCCGAGTCGGGGTGCCGGCGCCGCGCGGTCTTGGCGAGGTGGACGGCGAGATCGCCCATGCGCTCGATGTCCCCGCTCATGCGCAGCGCGGCGATCAGCGTCCGCAGGTCGCCGGCCACCGGCTGCTGCCGCGCCATCAGGTCGAAGATCGTCTCCTCGATCTCCGCGTTGAGCTTGTTGACCTGCTCATCGGCGCCGATGACGTCTTCGGCGAGCCGCAGGTCGGCGTCGAGCAGCGCCGTGCTGGCGCGCGTCATCGCGGACCGGACCAGCCGCGTCATCTCCACGAGCTTGTCGGAGAGCCCGTCGAGCTCCTCGTGGTAGGCGTCTCGCATAAACAGAAATCCTTTGATCGGACCTGATCACCCAGCCAGCAGCATCGCGGTTCCGAATGAACGGTCGTATGGCGACAGGTTAACTTTGGGCGAACGTCGTTGCAGGCGGCCGCCTCGGTGGCGGGGGCCGGCCGGACTCCCGCCTACGATCCAAGATGTGGACGTGGAGGTAGTCGCCGGTCTGGCGGGCGTCGTCGGGCTGATGACCGGCCTGGTCGCCGGGCTGGCCGTACGCGTGAGCGAGCGCGCGGAGCGGTCGGCCGGGACCCCTACTCCGCTGTCCGGCCTCCCGGGCGGCGTGGCCTCCGTCCTCAGCGTCCTGCCGTCATCGGCGGTCGTCGTCGACGGCGAGGACCGCGTGCTGCGCGCCAGCTCCGCCGCGCGCGCGTTCGGCCTGGTCAGCGGCGACCGCCTGCTCGTGGACGATCTTCTCGCCATGGCCCGCCTCGTCCGCCGCGACGGCGAGATCCGCGAGAAGGAGATCGAGGTCGTGCGCGGGCGCAAGGAGGGCCGCTGGTTCGCGGTCCGGGTTGCGCCGATGGGCTCGAACGGCCTGGTGCTGGTGCTCGCCGAGGACCTGACCGAGTTCCGCCGCGTCGAGGCCGTCCGCCGCGACTTCGTCGCCAACGTCAGCCACGAGCTGAAGACCCCCGTCGGCGCTCTTTCGCTGCTGGCCGAGACCATCGAGGAGGCCGCCGACGACCCCGAGGCGGTCCGGCGCTTCGCCCAGCGCATGCAGCACGAGTCGGCGCGGCTCACCAACGTCGTCCAGGATCTGATCACGCTGTCGCGCTTGCAGGGCGGCGAGCCCGGTGCAGAGCCGCGGCCGGTGGCGGTCGACGACGTCGTCCACGAGGCCGTCGACCGCTGCCGCCTCAAGGCCGAGCCGAAGGACATCACGCTCGCCGTCGGCGGCCGCGAGGACCTGCGGGTGACCGGGGACGAAGAACTGCTCGTCACCGCCGTGCGCAACCTCATCGACAATGCCATCGCCTACAGCCCCGAGCACACCCGTGTCGTCGTGTGCACCCGGCAGGCCGACGGGGGGCACGTCGAGATCAGCGTCACCGACCAGGGGATCGGGATTCCCGAGGCCGACCTCGAACGCATCTTCGAGCGCTTCTACCGGGTCGATCCGGCACGGTCGCGCCGCACCGGCGGCACCGGCCTCGGGCTCGCCATCGTCAAGCACGTCACGACCAGGCATCGGGGCGAGGTGACCGTCTGGAGCAAGGAGGGATCGGGCTCGACGTTCACCATCCGCCTGCCGTTGCTCACCGCCTCCGCATCCGCGAGGGAAACAGCCGAGCCAGAGACCGTACGGGAGGCCCCCTAGTGACCCGAGTGCTCGTCGTGGAAGACGAGGAGTCGTTCAGCGACGCGCTGTCGTACATGTTGCGCAAGGAGGGCTTCGAGGTCGCCGTCGCCGAGACCGGGCCGGCCGCCCTGGAGTCCTTCGACCGCTTCGGTGCCGACCTGGTGCTGCTCGACCTGATGCTGCCCGGCCTGCCCGGCACCGAGGTGTGCCGGGAGCTGCGCACCAAGTCGAACGTTCCAGTGATCATGCTGACCGCCAAGGACAGTGAGGTCGACAAGGTCGTCGGCCTGGAACTCGGCGCCGACGACTACGTGACCAAGCCGTTCTCCTCGCGCGAGCTGGTCGCCCGTATCCGGGCGGTGCTGCGCCGCCGCGGTGACGGCGAGGAGCCGGCGCCCGCCACCTTGGAGGCGGGCCCGGTGCGCATGGACGTCGAACGCCACGTCGTGACCGTCGCCGGCGAGGAGGTGCCGCTGCCGCTCAAGGAGTTCGAGCTCCTGGAGGTGCTGCTGCGGAACGCCGGGCGGGTGCTGACCCGCATGCAGCTGATCGACCGCGTCTGGGGCGCCGACTACGTCGGCGACACCAAGACGCTCGACGTCCACATCAAGCGGCTCCGCGCCAAGATCGAGCCGGTGCCGTCGACGCCGCGCTTCATCATCACGGTGCGCGGCCTCGGCTACAAGTTCGAGCCGGACCACTGACCGCCCGAACGCCCTCCCAAAGGAGGAAGCGGAGGTGCTCATGCGCCGCCGCACCGGGCAGGCGGCGTCACCCGGCGGAACGGGCCGTGACGCGCCGCGGGCGGTCTCGCCCCGGGAGGCGCGGGTGTCGGCGACGGCCCGGGGGCATCACCGGCGGCGGCGGCCGTGTTCGCGACCGGCCTCGCCCGAGGGACATTGTCGCCGGAACGGGCCGTGCGGCGCCGTGGCCACCATCGGTCTCACCTCAGGAGAGGCGAGCGTCGGCGGCGACCCGCGGACATCAGGGGCGGTCCGGCCGCCCGCGTCGCCGTGCCTCACGCCGATGTGGGCGCGGTCACCGGCCCCTGACGCGGCGATCACGACGCCGCACGCCAAACCCCGCGAATCCCCGGCTGGTACCCACGGGGAACGAGGCCGCGGCTGCGGCCGGGCGTACGAGCCGGCACGCCGCACGAGCCGGAACGCCAAGTCGGCCAGGCGGCAGCGGGGCGTGGCGACGGGCGCGGCGCTGGACGGTTGCCGTACCGCTGAACCGCTGCTCATCCGGCCGGCCGCACCTGCCCGGCACGGCCGGCCGGATGAGCCGGCACCGCGGCGCAGGCCGTCGGTCGGCGAGCCTGATCAGGCGGTGGGGCTGGGGGACGGCTTCTTCGATTTGGCCGGCTTGGCAGGCGTGGCCGAGCCGCTCGGCGACGCGAACGGCTGGCCCGGCGTGGTGGGTGTGCCGGTCTGCGGCGTGCTCGGGGCGGGCGCGTAGGTCGCGTAGTAGCCCTGCTGCAGCTCCACCGGGACGCTCAGCGTGATCGCGCCGGACCGCTGGAAGTGGAAGGTCAGCCGGAGCGTCTCGCCGCCCGACAGCGCCCTGGTGAGGCCCGTGAGGACGATGGCCGAGCCCTGGGTGCCGGACGGCGCCCCGGTGGTCGTGGGGGCGCTCGACCCCGGCGCGCCCGTGGGCGCCGTGGACGGCGTGGCCGCACCTGGGGCTCCCGCGGTGGGCGTGCCGCCGGGGGGCTTCTTGCCGTGGGCCGGCTTGGTCGGTTTGATCGGCCTGGTGGCTGTGGTGGTGGGCTTCGCGCTGGGCGTCACGCCCGGCGCGGGCCGGCCGGGAGCCGGGCGCGGGGACTCCGCGAGGTTGGTCGGGACGAGCGTGTTCGGCGGAAGGTTCAGCGTGCCACCGGCGATCTCGACCGACTGGGCGACGCCGGGCGCGTCCACGCCGACGAGGCGGTCGGGCGCCGTGCCCCCGGCCACGATCCAGGCGTAAACGGGCGCCGCGCCGCCGACCGGCAGGCGCTGGCCGGGCTCCGGGCCCAGCACGAACACGTTGCGGATGGCGAGGTTGCCGCGGGAAGCGTTCACGCCCTCGACGAGCTGGGTCGGCAGGGCCGTCTGGGGGCTTCGCCCGGCGGCGCAGGCGGACACCATCGGAGCGACGGCGATGGCGCCGGCGGCGATGGCGACGGCCCGGCGGCGGTAGCGGCTCACGGCGTCGTTCTCTCCTTGGACAGACGTGGACTTCCCCCGTTGCGTGCGTAATGCACGTTGGAAGCGTAGCGAGGTGCCCACGGGGTCTTGACGCGGGGCCTGTTTTGTGGATCGGCAGGCGCCGGGAAAACCGTACACGCGGTCGACGGCCGCCGGCTGCCCGCGCCGCGCGGATCAGCTCGGCGTCTGCAGAGGCTGCAGATCGGCGGCGTAGTCGCGGCCGGCGCGGACGCCGCGGAGGATGTCCCGGACGATGCGGTCGGGGCGGATGAGCACGGCGGTGAGCCCCTGCGCCTGGTAGGTGGACGACAGCAGGCGGTCGGGGTCCTCTGCGGCGATCGCGCCGCCGTGCGGCACGGCGGCGGCCAGGGTGCGCACGTCGGCGGCGTCGGTGCCGCTGCGGCCGTCGGCGACCAGCCAGACCTGCAGGCGCTGGTTCACCGCCTGTTGGGCGAGGCTGGACACGGCGCCGTCGCACCCGCACGCCCGCGGCACGATCACGATCACGCCGGCCCGGTCGACCAGGTCGCGGACCGGCGTCAGCTTGCCGTCGACGGTGACGTCACCGACGGGCAGCGGACCGTATTTCTGGCCCGGCTGGTGCGTCGGTGCCGGCGGCACCGGGACCGTACGCGAGGACGGCGGGGGCGACACGACCGTCATCAGCAGGCCGCTGATGAGGGCGATCAGGACGGCGCTGGCGATGAACGGGGCGGCGATGCCGTACCGGGTGAAGGGGCGCGCGATGCGCCGCAAACGTTCGCGGCGGCGTTGCTGGCGCAGCTCTCGCCGGTAGGCGATGACATCGCGGTCGAGTTCCCTGGCATCGTCCGGGACGACGATATCGACCTTGGGGAGCCCGTAGTCGTCAGAGTCGCCGTGAAGCCCCACGCCACACACCCACCTTCTCGGACCGCTGCCGGCCCCACCCGGACCCGCTTGCCCCTCGCCCGGGGGCATGCGGGCCCGCGTCGGCTCGTCCACCTCCAGTATGAGCCGCTTCCGCCGCTGTGTGAGGGGTGTGGGGCAATCGAATGCCCATGGCGGCCCGTTCCCCTGAAATCGGGGTTTGTCAATACCCTAATTACCGTGCTGACCTGCGTATATGTCCGGTTGGTCGCTTCGGCAGGTCCCTGCAGCGTGCTACCCTTATGCATAGCGGAAGGGGTACTTGTCACATGACTTTCAAGGTCGGCGACACCGTCGTCTACCCCCACCATGGGGCTGCTCGGATCGAAGCCATCGAGACTCGTGCCATCAATGGTCAAGACAAGACCTACCTGGTCCTGAAGGTCGACAAGGGCGATCTCACCGTTCGCGTCCCCGCCGAGAACGCCGAGCTCGTCGGTGTCCGCGACGTTGTGGGCCAGGAAGGGCTCGAGAAGGTGTTCGAGGTGCTGCGCGCGCCCTACACCGAAGAGCCGACCAACTGGTCCAGGCGGTACAAGGCGAACCTCGAGAAGCTCGCGTCCGGCGACGTGAACAAGGTCGCCGAGGTCGTCCGGGATCTGTGGCGGCGTGACAAGGAGCGCGGCCTGTCGGCCGGTGAAAAGCGCATGCTGGCCAAGGCGCGGCAGATACTGGTGAGCGAGCTCGCGCTGGCCGAGAAGACCAACGAGGACAAGGCCGAGGCCCTCCTCGACGAGGTCCTGGCCGGTTAGGCACTTGGCGGCACGCTGTCCACGGGTGGGCGTCGGGGTCGACGTCCACCCGTTCGGTTCGGGTCGCCCGCTGAGAGTGGCCGGGATCGAGTGGCCGGGCGAGGGCGACGGGCTGTCGGGGCACTCCGACGGCGACGTCGCCGCGCACGCGGCCTGTGACGCGCTGCTGTCGGCGGCCGGGCTCGGCGACCTTGGCGCGGTGTTCGGCACCGACGACCCGCGCTGGGCGGGCGCGTCCGGAGTCGACCTGCTCCGCGAGGTACACCGGCTGATCACCGAGGCGGGCCACACCATCGGCAACGTCGCGATCCAGGTCGTCGGCGTGCGCCCGCGGATCGGCAGGCGCCGTGCGGAGGCGGAGAAGGCCCTCAGCGAGGCGCTCGGCGGCGCCCCGGTGAGCGTGCTCGGAACCACCACCGACGGCCTGGGCCTGACCGGCCGCGGTGAGGGCCTCGTCGCGATCGCAACCGCTCTCGTCATGGTCTGACCTCGCCGCCCGTATCCTCGCCGCCCTCGCCCGGGCCGGCGCGGTCGCCCGGGCACCTGTACCGCCGCACGCACGGTCAGCAGACGACCGGCAGCACGGTGCCGGCGACCTCGCCGAAGCCGATCCGCTCGCCGTCCGCGGCGCGCGCGACGCCGCGGATCCGCACCGTGTCGCCGTCCTCCAGGAACGTGCGCCGCCCCCCGCCGGGGAGCTCGATCGGCTCGCCGCCGTCCCAGGTCAGCTCCAGCAGGCTGCCCCGCTGGTCGCGGGCCGGACCCGACACAGTGCCGGACGCCATCAGGTCGCCGGTGCGCAGCGCCGCGCCGTTCACGGTGGCATGGGCGAGCTGCTGCGGCGCCGTCCAGTACATCCCGGCGAACGGCGGGCGGCTCACCACATGCCCGTTGATCTCCAGTTCGAGGCTCAGGTCCAGCGCCCACGGCTCGTCACAGCGCAGGTACGGCAGCGGCGGCGGGTCCTGCGCCGGCGGCGCGACCCGTGCCTCCTCCAGCGCCGCGACCGGCACCACCCACGGCGACACCGACGTCGCGAACGACTTGCCGAGGAACGGCCCGAGCGGCCGTGTCTCCCACGACTGGATGTCGCGCGCGCTCCAGTCGTTGACCAGCGTGAAACCGAACACGTGCTCGCGGAACCCGGCGACCGGCACCGGACGTCCCAGCGTCGACGGCACCCCCACGACGAACCCGACCTCCACTTCGACGTCGAGCTTCGTCGAGGGCCCGAAGACCGGCCCGTCGGGGCCGAGGCGCTGCCCGCACGGCCGCACGATCGGCGTCCCCGATACCACGACCGTCCCGGAGCGGCCGTGGTAGCCGATCGGCATGTGCTCCCAGTTCGGCATCAGCGGCTCCGACCCGGGCCGGAAGATCCGCCCGACGTTCGTGGCGTGCTCGCGTGAGGAGTAGAAGTCGACGTAGTCGGCGACCTCGAACGGCAGGTGCAGCTCCGCCTCGTCCAGCGGGATCAGATGCGGTTCGACCTGGGCGCGGTGGCTCTCGTCGGTGAGCAGCGTGATCAGCCGGTCACGGGTCGGCTGCCACACGGCCCGCCCGGCGGCCATGAAGGCGTTCAGCGACCCGGAGGCGAACCACCGGCGGTCCGCCAGCAGCCCCGCGCCGGCCAGCTCGGCCAGGTCAAGCACGTACGCGCCGATCGCGACGCCCACGCGCGGCAGTTCGCCGCGGCGGGAGAACACCCCGTACGGAAGATTGCGCACCCCGAAGCCGCTGCCTTCGGGGGTGGGAACCCAGGTATCCACGATGCCTACCCTTCCCGATCCGGTACCGATCCGATCCCACCGGGTCGGGGATCCGGACCGGAACGCGATCCCACCCGAGCCGGCAGGCCCGCTCGGCCGTGCCCACGGCGCCCGCGTGCCGGGCTCGGCCGTGCCCGCTCGGCGGCTTCCCCGGTACGGCTGCGGCCCCGATCGGCGGCGGATCGGCCGTGCCCGCCGGGCGGCTTCCCCGCCGCCCGCCCGGCGGGTTCTGCGCCGCCCCGCGATGCCGACGAACCACGGAGCGTGCACCTTCCTACGTGCGCGGACGGTACCGGGTTGACGAGTGGGCGCGAACGTGCATGCGGTGGCTTCAGTCCGGTGGGCGGGCGGGTGTGCCCGCGCGGGCGGTCTCTTCCCTGCCTGGTATCCCCGCTCAGCCGCGCCCGCGGGGCGGGGTCGGCGAGCTGCGGAACGTCCCCGACGGAGGTGGCGGTGCCGGGACCTGTCCGGGAGCGTCCGGCCCGGCGGTCGGCTCTACGGGCGTGCCACCCGAGACCGGCTCTTCGGAGATCTCACCCGCATCCGGCACCGGGGCATCGGCCCGACGCCGCCCGTGCGCCACGTCACCCGCGTCGAGGCCGTCTCCGGCATCCGGGTGATCGGCATCCGCTTCGAAGAGCCATTCATCGTCGCCGTCCTCGGCGGCGTCCGCCGATGTCCGGCCGGGCAGGTCCTCGGCGGCCTCAACCCCGGAGGAACCGGCCGCCGGAGGCAGGGTGGTGCCGAGAACGGGAACCCCGTCGGGGTCGGTGTCCGGCAGCTTGATTCCGTCCGGCTGCGTGTCGCCGAGATCGTCGCCCGGCGCCGGCGGCCCGACCAGCCGTACGTCGGTGGGCAGGAACGGCCGCGCGATCATCCGGGGAGCCGTCGTGCCGGCGTCTTCTTCGATGTCACCGCTCGCGTCTCCACCGGTCCCGTCGTCGGGCGTCCCCGCTTCTGCCGGAGCCGGCTCGCCGGGGGCCGCTTCCAGGTGAGCCTGATAGGGTTCACGCCCGGCGCGTACCTGTTCGGCCTCGGTCGCGCTCGGGTCCGGCTCGAACGGACCGGGCGGTGCGGAAGCGTCCCGTGCAGAAGCGGCCGGTGCCAAGGCCCTCGGTTCGGAGGCGCCGGGCGTGGAGGCGGCCGGGGCCGGAGGGTACGGGTCCGGCTCGTCTCCGGCAGCCGCGCGCGGACCGGCGGTGTCCTCCTCGATCGTCTCCTGGGCGGGGGCATGCTCGTCGGCCGGATCCTGTGAGGGCAGGAATGCCGGGTCGTCGTCCGTGTACGCCGTCACCGCCGCCTCCTCGTCCAGGAGCGGGCGCGGGCGTTCGATCGCCGGGCGCGGAAGCGGCCGGGCGTCGGGGAAAGACTCCCCGCGGGAGAAGCCGGGAACGATGTCGCCGTCCATCACCGTCGGCACCGTCCCGTCGGCCGTCTTGTCGGCCGTCTCCCCGGGTGCGCTGCACGGGACGCCACCCGCCGGCGAGGCCGGCCGGGCGCGGCGCGTCCGCAGCACCTGTTTGATCACCGCTGTCCACAGCCAGACGGCGATCAGGAGGATCAGCCACGGCGCGGCGGCCACGCCGCCGGACACCCAGCGGTGCGGCAGCGCGCGATAGCCGTTCACGGCACGCTCGACGCCGGCCGCGCCCGCGCCGGCGACCAGGAGCAGGAGGAGCAGCCAGCGGACCGCGCGAGACCACCACGACGCGCGCCGCGCCGCGAGGATCGACAGAATGACGACGACCACGAGCCCGTCCAGAATGCCCGGGTAGAGGAACGCGCGGTGGCGTGCCGCACCGCCGCGTATGGCGAGCGTCCGCAGGTCGTCGTAGGAGAGCACGAACGCCGCGGCAGCGAGCGCGGCGACGCCGAGCCCGCCGATCGCGGTCAGCAGCCGGCGCTGTGCCTTGGAGTAGTGCGTGGGGGTGTCAGTCATGGGGGAGCCAACCGTCGGTTCGGGCGGGTCACCCCAATCTTGGCCGCATCGGCGCGCTCCCGCCTTGATCATGTCCCGCGTGTCGCCCGGAGGTTCCGGAGAGGATGCCGCTCGCCCCACCCGCCCGGCATACGCCGGCCGGGCGCCCGGTCCATCCGGCCCGTGCCGGCCGGACGCCCACCTGTCTCGGAGGGCGTGCCGGCCGGCGCTCGCCGGTGACCGGCGCGGCCGAGCGGCACCGCAGCGGCAGCCGTCCCGGAGCCGTTGCCGTGACATGGGGGACGGCGGTCGGCGCGCGGAGGGCGGAATGGCCGGATACGGCATGTTCCGGTACCGCGGTGATTCGTGCGGGTATGCCGGGGGCGTCGTAAGGTCGAAATCCCCGAGTCATCAGGGTGAGTCATTGGCCGAGCCGAACGTCCCGCACCGGGTGCGCCGCGTCGCCGCCGAGGAACGCCTCGGCGCGGTGCGCGACGTCCACGACCCCCGCTCGATCGACCGCCGGGCGCGGATCTGGCTGATCGTCCTCAGCCTGCCCGGCCTGGTGCTCCTGCCGTTCACGGTGGTGTTCCTGGCGCACGGCATCGGCTGGGCGTCGGGGCTGAGCCTGATGCTCACCCTGGTCTACCTCGGCGGCGCCGCCCGCATCCTCTTCCGTGACGTCCTGCCGGAGCAGGGCCGGGTGGCGTACGTGTTCGAGAACGGCCTGGTCGTCGCCTCCTGGCGGGCCGTGACCGCCTACCCGTGGGACGCCATCGCCGAGCTGCGCGTCTCCGGTGTACGGCGCGCGGCCGCGGACGCGGTCACCTGGCGGCTGACCCTGAAACGCCAGGACGGCGCCGAGACCTCGGTCGGCGGCGGGTCGACCGCCGCGCGGGACCTGGTCGAGACGGTTTCCCAGGAGGTCACCGAGCGGGTGCTGCCGAAGTACGTCTCCCGTGTGGAGGCCGGCGGCGTGGTCCGCCTCGGCCCGTTCACCGTCAGCCGCGCGGGCATCGCCAAGGACGGCGAGAACGTCCCGTGGGAGCGGATCTCCGGGGTGCACATCCGCGACGGCATGGTCTACGTGGACCGTTCCGACCGGCTCGCGGGCATGGCCGCGACGGCCGGCGAGGTGCCGAACGCGATCGCCTTCGGCGAGCTGGCGCGGTACGTCCGTGACTCCCACAACGCGCAGGCCGTCGACCCGAGCCCCGACCCGCACGGATCCTGACCCGGGCGTGCCCGGCCCGCCACGTGCGGCGGCCGGTCCGAGAGCCCGAACGACTCCGGGCCCGGGCACCCGCTGGGGCCGGGCGGCGGCGATGTGCGGCGGCCGGCCTGAGAGCCCGCACGGCCCGGCGCTCGCCGCGGCCGGGTGGCCGCCGCGCGCGATCGATTCCCGGCGCGCAACCCGTTTCGGTGACGTCGGCGGATCGCCATCGCATAGCCTTCTACGCGTGAGCCTGCGCCTTTATGACACCGGTACCCGTGACGTCCGCGAATTCGTCCCGCTGCGGGCGGGACGTGCGGGGATCTACGTCTGTGGTGCCACGCCGCAGGCCGCCCCGCACATCGGCCACATGCGCTCCGGCGTGATCTACGACATCGTGGTCCGCTGGCTGCGGGCCTCCGGCTACGACGTCATGTTCGTCCGCAACATCACTGACGTGGACGACAAGATCATCAACATCTCGGCCGAGACCGGCACGCCCTGGTTCGCGGTGGCCGAGGCGAACCAGCGGGTGTTCAGCCGGGGCTACGATGCGCTGGGCTGCCTGCCGCCCACCGTCGAGCCGCGCGCCACCGGGCACGTACCGGAGATGATCGCGCTGATCCGGCGCCTGATCGAAGCCGGCCACGCCTACGACGCCGAGGGCGACGTGTACTTCGACGTCACCTCCTGGGCCGACCGCTACGGCATGCTGTCCAACCAGCGGCTGGAGAACATGCGGCCGGCCGGCGACACCCCCAACGAAGAGGCCAAGCGCGACCCGCGCGACTTCGCGCTGTGGAAGGGCGCCAAGCCGGGCGAGCCGAGCTGGGAGACGCCGTGGGGGCCGGGCCGCCCGGGCTGGCACCTGGAGTGCTCGGCGATGGCGACGAAGTATCTCGGGCCGGAGTTCGACATCCACGGCGGCGGCGTCGACCTGATCTTCCCGCACCACGAGAACGAGGTCGCCCAGTCGACGGCCGCGGGCGACCCGTTCGCCCGGTACTGGCTGCACAACGGGCTGCTCACGGTGAAGGGCGAGAAGATGAGCAAGTCCATCGGCAACGTCGTGCTGCTGACGGACTTGCTGGAGCGCGCGCGCCCGGTCGAGGTGCGCTACTACCTCGGCTCCGCGCACTACCGCTCGATCATGGACTACTCCGACGACGCGCTGCGCGAGGCCGCGTCGGCGTACCAGCGCATCGAGAACTTCGTGACCCGCGCCGCCGAGCTCGCCGGGCGGGTCGAGCCGAGCACCATGCGGACGGCGTTCGTCGAGGCCATGGACGACGACCTCGGCGTGCCGCACGCCCTCGCCGTCGTGCACGACGCGGTCCGCGAGGGCAACACCGCGCTGGCCGCCGGCGACAAGGACACCGTGACCCGTATCCTCGGCGAGACGCGCGCGATGCTGGACGTGCTCGGCCTCGACCCGCTGTCGCAACAGTGGGAGGGTGCCGGCGGCGACCTGCGCGACGTCGTCGACGCGCTCGTCTCCGTCGCCCTGGAGCAGCGGCAGGCGGCGCGCGCCCGCAAGGACTACGCCTCCGCCGACGCGATCCGCGACGCCCTCGCCGCCGCCGGCATCGTCATCGAGGACACCCCGCGTGGCCCGCGCTGGGAGCTCCGCCGCTCCTGACCGGGTCGCCCCGGCCGCCGGCAGCGCCCCGGACGCGCGCGTCCCCGCACGGTTGAACCGCGCGGCCGCGCCGACCGCCGCCTCCGGCGCGCCGCGCCGCATCGGCCGGGCGCTCCGCGGCGGAATGGCCGGTGCCCCATGCCCGGCGGGAGCCGGGCCGGCGGTCACGGACGATGCAGGCCCCGGCTCCGCGTAGAGTTCTCCCGGCGCCTGGGGCGCCCGGACACCACGGAGGATCAGCAGATGGCGAAGCGTCGCAAGAAGGGGCCGAGCCACACCCCGAAGGCCGAAGACCGGCACTGGTACGGCAAGCGGCAGGCCGCCCGCGCCGCCAAGTCGGCCACGCGTACCGGCACGGCGACGCGGGGTCCGCGGCGTACGTCCACCGCCTCGCCGTCCGCGCCGGCCGGGGAACGGCCCGCCCGGCGGGCCGTGCCGCAGGGTCCGGAGCTGGTCACGGGCCGCAACCCGGTCGTCGAGGCGCTGCGGGCCAGGGTGCCGGCCGCCGCGCTGTACGTCATGACGGGCGTGTCCGACGACCGCGTCCGCGAGGCGATCACGCTCGCCGCCGACGCCGGCGTCCCCCTGCTGGAGGCCGGCCGCGCCGAGCTGGACCGCATGACCGACCGGGCCGTCCACCAGGGCGTCGTGCTCCAGGTCCCCGAGTACCGGTACGCGCACCCCGACGACCTGCTCGACCGTGGCACACCGCAGCTGATCGTGGCGCTGGACGGGGTGACCGACCCGCGCAACCTCGGCGCGGTGGTCCGCTCGGCGGCGGCGTTCGGCGCGCACGGCGTCGTCGTGCCCGAGCGCCGCGCCGCCGGGGTGACGGCCGGGGCGTGGAAGACGTCGGCGGGCACGCTCGCCTCCGTGCCGGTCGCCCGCGCCACCAACCTCGTGCGCGCGCTCAAGGCGTACCAGAGCGCCGGGCTGTTCGTCGCCGGGCTTGACGCGCGCGGTGCCGTCGCCGTCGGCGACCTCGACGCCGCCTCCGGCCCGCTGGTGCTGGTCGTCGGCTCGGAGGGCAAGGGCCTGTCCCGTCTGGTCGCGGACACCTGCGACCTGCTGGTGAACATCCCGATGGGGCCGAAGGCCGAGTCGCTGAACGCCGGCGTCGCGGCCGGCATCGCGCTGTACGAGATCGCCCGCCACCGCACCTCGTAGCGGCCCGCGCATCGGCGCCCTGCGACCGCCGTACGCCGGCCGCTCCGCATCGCGCGCCAGGAGGCCGGCCGGCGGTCAGGCAAGGCGTAGGGATCCTGGGCCGCACCGCCACCGCGCCCGGGTCACCTGCGGCGTGCGCGGGATCGGGAGCGGGCGCGGTCAGCGATAGTCCTCGACCTTGGCGCCCTTCTTGTCGCCGAAGTAGGCGTCGGCGAAGTAGCGGCTCGCCTCGGGCCGGGAGCCGTCGAGGTCGGTGAATCCGTAGTGCCGGGCGAGCTGCCCCGACGAAAGCGCCCTGCCCGACCAGCGCTGCACGTCGGGGTCGGTGGCCAGCGCGACGACCGCGCGCCCGATGTACCGCGGCGTCTCGGAGATGGCGAACCACCGGTCCTTGGCGATGCCGTCGCGCCAGTTCTCCTCGGTGACGCCGAAGTGGTCCAGCACCTCTTCCGAATGCAGGAAGCCGGGGGTCAGCGACACCGACGTGACGCCGTGCGGGGACACCTCGTCGTGCAGCATCCGGCCCAGCCGGGTGATGGCCACCTTCACCATGTCGAAGAACATCGTCCCGCGGTACCGGTCGTTGAACATGTCGTCCCCGTCGGTGACCTCGACGACCAGCCCTCGCCCCCGCCGTACGAGCAGCGGCAGCACGGCGTGCAGCGTGATCAGGTGGGTCTCCAGGCCGTTCCGCAGCGCCCGCAGGCCGTTCTCCAGGTCGTGCTCCCACAGCGGCTTCCACTCGATCCACTGGTCGGCGCCCCACGTGTCGTCGACCAGGATGTCCAGCCGGCCGCCCTGCTCCTCCTCGATCCGGCGGACCAGCGTCCGCACGTCGGCCGGCACCATGTGATCGCAGCGCACCGCGATGCCCGTGCCCCCGGCCTCAGTCACCAGCTCGGCGGTCTCCTCGATCGTCTCCGGCCGCCCCACCGGGCTGCGCGACTCCCGCGTCGTACGCCCGGTGACGTACACCGTCGCGCCCGCCGCGCCCAGCTCGACGGCCATGCCCCTGCCCGCGCCGCGCGTACCGCCGGTGACCAGCGCGACCTGCCCCTGCAACGGACCGATCATTTCCTCTCCCCGTCCCGTACCGGTGACCGTGACGTGTGGCGCCAGCCGTCGAGGATCGCCGTCAGGTCGGCCCGCAGCCGGTCGCACAGGCCGCCGGCCGGCCGCGCCGACCAGTGCACGGCGGTACCGTCGGCCACGGCGGCCAGGATCCGCGCGGCGACCGGCGCCGGGGGAGCGCCCGGAAGCGCCCCCGTGGCGACCGCCCGCTCCAGCAGCGGGCACAGCCCGTCCTCCGCCGCGGCGTAGAAGTCCGCCATCAGCCCGCGCAGCTCCGGGTCGGCCAGGTCGACGGCGAGCTGCGCCAGGTTGTTGACGGCCGTGCCCGGATCGTCCAGCGGCGCGTACGCCCTGACGAGCGCGTTCGCCACCGCCTCCACCGGGTCGTCGGTGGCCGCGACGGAGACGGCCATTCCGTTCCGCATCCCGTCGATCGCCGCCCTGGTCATCGCGACCAGCAGCCCGTGCTTGGAACCGAAACGCTGCACCAGCGTGCCCACCGCAACCCCGGCCTCCCCGGCCACGTCCGCCAGCGTGAACCCAGGCCCGAGCCGGCTGATCGCCACCCCGGCCGCCGCCAGCAGCCGCTCGTCCGTGATCTTCCTCGGCCGCGCCACGCAGTTATTGAACCATCATTCACTAATCGCCGCCAGGTGGATCCGAACGCGGCCGCACGCCGCCCGGTTCGGCCGCCGGAGCGTCCGGAGCCCCACGCGCACGCGCTATCGTGGTCCCCATCGCGAGACAGCGCCTCCGTAGCTCAGCTGGCAGAGCGTCCGCCTTGTAAGCGGCAGGTCGCCGGTTCGAATCCGGCCGGAGGCTCCCACTCTGAGCAGGCAAAAGACCTCGGACGAAGATCGCCCGAGGTCTCTTTGACGGCAACGCTGACGGCAACGGCCTCAACCGAGGGCATCTCCCAGCTTCTCGAGCGCCCGCCGCTTCTCGCCGAGTGCGGCGTGTGCGTAGATCGTCATGGTCACCTCGATGTCGCTGTGACCGACGATGTCGCGGACGACGTGTGGCGGTACGCCCAGGTCGAGGAGCAGCGACACGCAGGTGTGGCGGATGTCGTGGAAGCGCACCCCCTCAAGGCCGGCGCGCTTGCGCACGCGGCCCCAGCTACGGCGGAGGTTGTCCGGTTCCATCGGCGTTCCGACGCGGGAGGGGAAGACGAGGCCGTAGTCCTGCCAGTCTTTACCCGCAGCGTCTCGCTCGGCCTGTTGCTTGACCTTGTGCTCGCAGAGGGCCGTGATGCACAGATCTGGCAGCGGCACGGTGCGCACCGAGTCGTCGGTCTTGGGTGGGACGAACCGCAGCTTGCCGGCGATCCGCTGCACCGTCTGGACCACTTCGAGGGTGGCCGCCTCGATCCCACTGCCGCCGCAGGTGGCGCACTCCCCGCCGTCCGGATCGCGGCCGGCCCTCATTGCGGCGGGATCCGGACGGGGCGTCCTTGCATGCCTGCTCGTGTCACCGGCCCTCCCATGCCGGCCCTCATTGCGGCCCGATCGTCACACCGGGGGATGTGTCGGATGCTGCCGTGTCACCGGCCCTCCCAGGCCGGCCCTCATTGCGGCTCGGCTCTGCGATCACCTCGGTGACCGCCGACGAGAAGTGTCACCGGCCCTCCCAGGCCGGCCCTCATTGCGGCCAGCAGGGGTTGACGCCGACCGACCCGACCGGCTGGAGTGTCACCGGCCCTCCCAGGCCGGCCCTCATTGCGGCCTCGGATGCGAGAGTCTCGGCCGCGCGCCACGAGCGGTGTCACCGGCCCTCCCGGGCCGGCCCTCATTGCGGCGAGCGGGACAACATCACGCACCGGCCCGACGAGGTGCGTCACCGGCTCTCCGGGGTCGGCCCTCATCGCGGCGGCCGCGTGGATTCGGTGCACGGGCCGCCGCCTGCCCGGCACCAGCATGACGCCGCTATGTGATGTGGTCTGGCCGACGACAGCTTTGACGATGTGGCTGCTGTGGCGTTTCCGTACCTCATACCAAAGGTCACCCAGCCCTGCTGTATCCGATGACCTGATCCCTACCAGAGAGGGCGCCTCGGCCAGCGCAGCAGCTCAGCGGTAGCGCGCACGATCTCCGCGCGCTCACTCGGTCGCGTGTCCCATAGCACCACGATGACCACCGCGAGGAGCGTCAAACCTTTCATAACGCCCATAGAAATCGCCGCCAGTACGATAGAGGCCATATCCGACACGCCGACTCCTTCAAGGTATTGCGGCAAGCTTCTTAGCTGGTTGGGGTCCACCAACAAGGCGCCCCTCCCGCGGGTTTGGCCGTGGGCATCTCGCCGGGGCGGGGGACGCCCTCGCCCCGGCTCTACCGGTCCGGTCATCGTCGCGGCTGAGCATTATGGGCGGCCCTATAGCAACACTTTGGCGTCACCGTTTTTGTGGGAGGTGTCCTAGCGTGATGGGCCTTTTCGGGACTTCCGCGTTCTGTCGGTGGTGCGTCGTAGCGTTTTCGTCTCGTGACCGGCCAAGGAGAGATGGAGGCGATTCATGGATCAAAGGGTCATCGAGCGGCTGCTGGCGGCGGTGGACGAGGAGCGGGTGGACGCCGGCATCTCCATCCGTGGTGTCTACCGGCCTGCAGCGGACGACAAGGTGATGCCGCCGACGTTCCCTGGTGGCCCGTACCTGCTGGAGAGTCGGCGGGTTGATGGGGAGATGCGGGAGACGGTGGTGCTGGATCAGATTCCCTCGCAGGCGAACCGGATCGAGGAGGCGCTGCTGATCGCCCGGGATAAAGGGCGCATCGAGCTGCCGTTGTTCGAGCTGCGCGCGAAGACGAGCCGTGGCACGGTGCGGCTGACGTCGTTGGAGTTCCCTCATCGGTACGCGGACGCCTACCTTCGCGACAGCCTGGTGGAGGGTGTCCGCTTCGACCGTAGCGAGGTTGGTCAGCGGCTTCGGCAGGTCAGTGCGGAGAACGCGCGTCCGCTGTTCGAGTTGGATCCAGGTTCGCTGATCTTCGGTGCGTGGGACTCGCATCGCAAGGGGCGGTGGCCGAAGTTCGCCCGCTTCTACACCTCAACGATGTTCGGTCTTGACCCGAAGCTGGGCGAGCGGAGGAGCATGCGCAAGGACCCGCTCAACCTCACGGGCGCGATCGACGACAAGGCCAAGGCGGAGGCCGACTGGACCTTCTATTCGGAGGGGGAGAAGGCCAAAGGCAAGAAGCTCAGCGAGATCGGGCACGGCAGCGCGCTGGCCAAGGAGGCCCCGCCTGGCGGGGTGGCAATCAGTGAGGCCCGCCGGGACGCGTGGATCTCGCTCGGCGGGCTCGAGCGTGTGCGCTTCGGTGACGTTCCGGAGGAGACGGCGCGTCTGGCGCGCGCGACGTTGCTGGCGCTCGCGCTCGCGGGGGATCGGCTGGCTTTCGATCGTCCGTCGGTGTGGCTTCGGTCGGGCTGTGACCTGGTACGGGTCCGGGAGACGTTGGCGTTCGAGCGCGATGGTGGCGAGGTGGAGGAATTCTCGCTGTCGGCCGATGAGGCGATCGAGATCTTCCACGAGCTGCGGGATCGTACGGCCACGGCGGGGCTGGTGATGGCTGCCGACACGATCGGTTTGGAGCCGATTCCTGCCCTGGCCGAGGCGATCGAGTACGCGGTGACCAAAGCGTCGGGCGAGGAGTGAAGCGGTGCCGCTGTCGATCCTGGTGCGGCTGCGCGATGGCCGGTACGACGCCGGTGGGGGGCGGTCGGACACCGCGGAATGGCCGCCCCATCCGGGAAGGCTGTTTTGTGCACTGGTCGCCTCCGCAGTCGACGACAGTCACTGGCGGGCGCTGCGGTGGCTGGAGGCTGCGGGATCACCGGAGGTGTGGGCGGCCGATCGGTACACCTCGGTTCGACGCGACGGTTACGTCGTCACCAACATCACCGACCGCAAGGGCGGCAGCCAACATCGCCTTGGGCGCACCAACGGGATGAAGACCCGGTTCAGTGCCGAGCCGGCGGACCCGGAGTTCGCTTTCGTCTGGCCGGCCGCCTCTCCGGAACCGGACACATTGCAGGCGCTGCGCAGGCTGGCGAGGCGGGTGCCGTATCTGGGGCGTACGACATCACCGGTCACGCTGTTGGTGGGCACCGAGCCTGCTGAGCCACGTGCGGAGTGGACGCGGTTCGTGTCGACACGGCTGGGGCAGCCGGCTATGGCATGGCTGCGTGTGCCGTACGTCGGCTACACCGATCGGCTGCGAGACGCCTACAACGACGGAAGGCGGTCGTGGGAGGTCGCCCGCACGGTCCCGTATACGCGTGCTGAAGCCGCGCCCGCGAGACCTCGCGCCGCCTCGCCGTTCAGCGAGATGCTGATCTTCGGGATCGCGCGGGGAGTGGTGAAGCCGGCGGGTGATTCTCTTCTCGCCGTGACTGCGAGGCTTCGCCAAGCGGTCCTCGCCCGTATCGGCACGGATGTGCCGGCCCAGGTATCGGGGCATGGGGCGGACGACCGGCGGCATGTTGCCTACCTCGCACTCCCACATGTGGGGCACGAGCACGCGGATGGGCGGATTCTCGGGGTGGCCGTCGCCGTACCGGACGACCTGGATCCCAAGGCGTACGCGCGGCTGTGGCGCGCGATCGTCGACCGTCCGCTGGATCGTCTGACGCTCCGCCGCGATCGGGTGCTTCCGCTGGAGTACCTGCCGTCAGCGAGCTCTCCATGGGGGCTGGTACCCGAGCGGTGGACCGCCGCAGATCGGGGTGGTTCGCGGACGTGGGTGACGGCGACCCCGCTGATGCTGGATCGATTCCCCGGGCGTTCCCGCGGCGACGACGGAGTGCTCAAGGGGATCGGTGAGTCACTCGTTCGAGCCGGCTACCCCGAACCCCGAGACTGGGAGTTCTCTCCGGCCGCCATGATCGACGGCGCGATCCACCGGCCACGCCGCGACACGATGCCATCCAACCGGCCGTGCAGGCCGATGGTGCATGTCCGGGTCACCTTCGATCAGCCCGTCATCGGCCCGGTTCTCGCCGGGGCCATGCGTTACGTCGGCCTGGGCCTCTTCGTACCCGCAGTGGAGGAGCGATGATGCGGCTCACCCCGGACGACTTCGCCGCCTTTTTCCGAGAGGTGCATGGCCGACGGCCGTTCCCCTGGCAACAGGCGCTGGCAGAACGCGTCCTGGCCGAGGGACGGTGGCCCGATGTGCTCGACGTCCCGACCGGTCTCGGTAAAACATCGGTGATCGACGTCGCCATCTTCACCGCCGCAGCCCGGCCGGAGTCGGCGCGTCGCCGGTTGTTCTTCGTTGTGGACCGGCGTCTCATCGTCGATGAGGCGTATGCGCATGCCGAGCGACTCGCCAAAGCCTTGAAGGATCCGGTCGGCGACTTGTCGAAGCAGGTCGCCGAGGCTCTGCGCCAGGCGGGCGATCACCTGCCGTTGCAGGTGACCCGGATGCGGGGCGGCGTGACGTGGTCATGGCGATGGCTAGAACGGCCTGACCGGTTCGCCGTCATCGTCGGAACGGTAGACCAGGTCGGCAGCCGGTTGCTGTTCCGCGGGTACGGCGTGGGCGAGCATCTGCGGTCGATCGATGCCGCGCTGGTGGGCACCGACAGCCTGATCGTCATTGATGAGGCGCATCTCGCCGGACCCTTCCAAAAGACCGTCAAGACCATTCAGCGACTCGACGCCGGACGCGGGCCAGCCCTCGTCACCATGTCCGCGACGACTCCGGCGGATCCCGACACGGTGGTCCACCGGATCAGTAGGGCAGATGAAACCCACGACGTCGCGGGGCGGCGGCTCCGCACACAGCGACGCCTACACCTGCTGTGCCCACCCGCCACCAAGAAGAACACCGCCACCGTCATTCCGGCGACGATGGCCACCTGGGCTCAGGTCCTCGCCGGGCCGCCGGACTCCGGGCACGTCGTCGGGGTCATCTGCAACACCGTGACCCGCGCCCGTGCCGTCTTCGACCAGATCCCAGATCAGGAGTTCGATCGGGTACTGCTCACCGGCCGGGTGCGACCCATCGATCGGGAATACCTCCTGCACACCTACTATCACCGGATCCGGGCCGGACGCGAACGCCGCCCAGGCGACCGGCTCATCGTCGTGACGACCCAGACGATCGAGGTCGGCGCCAATGTCGACTTCGACGCGCTGGTGACCGAGTCCGCGGCACTATCGGCGCTGATCCAGCGGCTCGGCAGGCTGGACCGGCTCGGTCAGCTCGACATCAGTCATGCGTTGGTGGTCCACGATCCCAGCGTCGGGGACGACGACCCGGTATACGGTCCGGCCCGCGCAGTCACCTGGTCCTGGCTCACCGGCCTCATCGATCCGATCTCCCCGAAAGCGACGCCGAGCAGTCAACTGCTGACACCCGGCCTCGCCGTCTCGCCGCTGGCCCTACGTCTTCTGCTGGACGGCCTCTCCAAACGGCAGAAGGCCGCCATGCAGCCCCCGCAGCCGTACACACCTGAACTGTGCGGCGAGATCCTCGACGCCTGGGCCAGGACGTCTCCGCCGCCGTGTCCCGACACCCCGGTCGCGCCTTACCTGCACGGCATCGGCCGAGGAGAACCCAACGTTTCGATCATCTGGCGCTCCGGGCTGCCCGCAGACCCCTGCGAATGGGCGACCGCCCTCGAGGCAGTTCCCCCGGTCTCGGAAGAGGCGTTGGAGGTCCCGCTCCCCGCTGTGCGGCGCTGGCTCTCACGCCACGAAGACAGCGTGATAGCGGACCTGGAAGGCCAACCCGACAGCGATGACGTTCCCCCATCGGGCGAGCAGGTCGCCGCCCGCTACCACGGACCGGGACAGCCTCTGGTACCGGTCCGACCCGGAGACGTCCAGCCTGGAGACATGATCGTCGTACGCTCTGACTTCGGCGGCTGCGACGACTACGGCTGGAATCCCGCCTCCACCGAACCCGTGATCGACGTCGCCGATCTAGCCGATCGCCGCGGACGGCCGATCATCCGGTTGCGACCCGAACTGCTCACCACAGTCCGCAACTACCACCCTGACTTGGCCCCGGCCATCGAAGGTCTGATCGCGATGGCCGACGCTGATCAGGACGAAATCCCGGCCGCGCACGCCTTCCGCAAAGCCCTGCCCCCGGTCGATGACCACCCCCTGCCGTTCCTTCGCAACCTCCGCCGACTCGCGGACGGATGCACTGCGGTCTCCTACCCCAGCGCCGACGGCCGGCCCGTGATCACACTCTCCGTACGAGGCGGTGGACATCGAGGCGATGAGGGGGTACTGGAGTCCTCCACCGGAGCCGGAAAACGCATCGGACTGTGGGTGCATCAACGCGCCGTGGCGGCCCGCGCGGCGGAGTTCGCACGAAACCTCCGCCTTCCGCAGCCGCTGACAGCAGCCGTGGTCAGGGCCGCCGAGTGGCACGACAACGGCAAACAAGACCCTCGCTTCCAAGCCATGCTCTACCAGCGGCCACTACGCGCCCACGGAGACGATCCGCTGCTGGCCAAATCCGGCATGGACCCCGCCGACCGAGCGGCCTTCCGACGGGCCCGGATCATGGCCGGCTATCCGGACGGTATGCGACATGAGGCCCTCTCCGCCCGGATCGCCCAAGCCATCAGTGACGAGGCGGACGACCTGTTGATTCACCTGATCGCCACCCATCACGGCCGCGGCCGTCCCCTCCTCCCACCCGTCGACGATCCAGATCCCCAACAGGTGACGGTCACGATCGACGGAACCACAACACAACTCCTGACCGACCAAACCGTCGACTGGGACGCCCCCAGCAGATTCGCCTACCTCAACAACATCCACGGCAGATGGAGGCTCGCGCTCTTGGAGACGATCGTCAGACTCGCCGACATCTGGTGCTCCGAACGCGAAGAAGAGGCCACCGAATGACGACCACGGTCGAACTACCGGCCCTGGACGGCCGAGACCCCCTCGGCTTCCTCGCCGCCTTGGGCCTGCACAACCTCCTCACCCAAGAAAAAGGCCCCGACATCCGCCTGTCCTTCTCCGACACCTCCGGCTGCGCACTACTCCACAGCGACCTGACCTCCACCGAGGCGATAGCCACCGCCCTGGCCGACATCGTCGCCCGCGCCGGTGACGACACCGCGATCGTCGGCGTCGACGACCGCTTCCCACTCCGGAAACCGAGCCGCACCAAAACCCGTGCCGACGGCCCCGGCGAAAGCGACCCCATGCGCGTGCCCCGCGACCAGTACCCCGACCTCGTCACCCGCGTCGCCGAACTCGGCGAGAACGCCCTCCGCTGGCTCCGCGTCCTCGTCACTGACCTCGCCGTCGACCGGCAGGGCCGCGCCGCCCTCACCCCCTACTGCGCACCCAGCGGCCAGCAAAGCCTCCGGACCTTCTTCGCCAAACCCCTCCAGGCCGTACGCGAAAACCCCGTACACCTACGAGAAGCCCTACAAGGATGGCGACGCGTCGACAACTTCACCGGCGAATACCTCGACCACCGCGTCATCCGAAACGCAGCCCACCACCCAGAAGGGAAATCCGTCGAAGCCGGCGTCCCCGGCGCCACCTGGCTCGCCACCCAAGCCCTGACCCTCTTCCGCCTCACCGGCGACGGCGAACGCGTCACCGCCACACTCTGGCACCACCACAACCACCGCCACGTGATGATCTGGCCGCTATGGAGCCGCCCCCTAAACACCCCTGCCATCCAGGCACTACTCGAACACCCTGTACTACGCCCACAACCAGCGCCCACCCTCTCGGTGAACAGACCCGCCCTGCAAGCCCTCAGCGTCTTCACGGTCGCCGGAGCCGAAAGACAACAAATCGAAGGCCGCAAAAACGCCGGAGTCCTCGCCCCCCTGCCCATCGCCTACTGACCCCAAGCACCGACACCGCACATATGGATGAGGCTGACGGCAACGGTGACGGCAACGACGGCAACCGGGGACGGTCACCGGTTAACGCTCAACGCCGTCAACTCGGCAGATGCATCCTGACCAGGGGCGTCCGTATTCCTTGTAAGCGGCAGGTCGCCGGTTCGAATCCGGCCGGAGGCTCCCACCCTGACCAGTAACAAGACCTCGCGTATGCAGTCATCGGCTTCTTCTCGACGGCAATGGTGATGGTGACGATCGGGCCGACGTAACGCGCGGATCGTCCCGCTGCATGACGAGCTA
>JBEHYF010000073.1:0-25502 GCA_048498315.1 Actinomycetota bacterium | reverse complement strand
GGCATGGGCGGGATGCCCAGGCACCCGAGGAGGCCGGGGAACGGCCTGCCCTGGCCGCTCAACTGAACCCGCTCGACCGAGCCCGTTCAAACGGCCCCGCTCGACCGAGCCCGTTCAAACGGCCCCGTTCGACCGAGCCGGTAGGACCGGCGCCGTCCAACCGACCCGGTCGCCGTCGAGGCCCCGCGCGCGACCGCGCCCGGGGCCTGCGTCGTCCCGGCGACCGTCGCCACGCCCGACCCTCCGGCCCGCGCACGGCCACGACCATGTACGGCCGCCGCATACGGCCCGCCCGGGCGGCGACGCCGCCGTCGCCGGCGGACGAGGCGGCGCCTGCGGTACCGCGGTCCGGCTCCGGCCGGTGCACATCCGGACCGGCTCTGCCGCCGCGCCGTGCGGCGGCCCCCAGGCGCGCGGTGCCGTGCGGCGGCCCCCAGGCGCGCGGTGCCGTGCGGCGGCCATCAGGGGCGCGGCGCGCCGGCCGGGCTCAGCCGGAGAGCCGGCGCTTGACCTCGGTCGAGACGCGACGGCCGTCGGCGCGCCCGGCGACCTTCGGGGTCACCGCCTTCATCACCTCGCCCATCGCCCGCGGCCCCTCCGCGCCGAGCTCGGCGATCGTCTCCGCCACCAGCGCGGACAGCTCCTCGTCGGAGAGCTGCGCCGGCAGGTACTCCTCGATCACCGCGCCCTCGGCCCGCTCGGCCTCCGCCTGTTCGGCGCGGCCCGCGCCGGCGAACGCCTCCGCCGCCTCGCGGCGCTTCTTCGCCTCCCGCTGCAGCACCTTGACGATCTCGTCGTCGGAGAGCTCGCGCGCCTGCTTGCCCGCGACCTCCTCGTTCGTGACGGCCGTCAGCGCCATCCGGAGCGTACGGGTGCGGACCTCGTCGCGTGACTTCATCGCGGCCGACAGGTCGGCCTGCAGCTTCTCCTTCAACATGGAGACAATCTTGCCCTGCCACCGGGTTTCGGCGCGCGGCATAACCCGGCACGGCGGTCTGGCACGATGGTGCGGTGCGAAAGAGATACGCCGTCCCGCTGGGGATCCTCGGCGCCGGGTTCGCCGCAGCGGGCTACGCCTCCGTGATCGAGCGCAACTGGTTCCGGCTCCGCCGCTACAACGTCCCGGTGCTCGCCCACGGCCGCCGGCCGATCAAGATCCTGCACATCTCCGACGCGCACCTGACCCCCGGCCGCCGCCGGCTCATCGCATGGGTCCGCGCGCTGGACGCGCTCGAACCCGACCTGGTCGTCAACACCGGTGACTCCATCGCGCACCGGGACGCCATCGGCCCGTTCCTCCAGCTCCTTGGCCCGCTGCTGGAGCGGCCCGGGGTGTTCGTGTACGGCTCGAACGACATGTTCTCGCCGGTGCCCAAGAACCCCGCCCGCTACCTGTGGCGCACCAGCAAGACCGACTACAAGCGGCGCACCGTGCCCGACCTGCCGTACCGCGAGCTGGGCTCCGCGCTGACCGCCGCCGGCTGGCTCGACCTGAACAACCGGACGGGCACGCTGAAGGTCGGCGGCATGGAGATCTGGTTCGGCGGCGTGCACGACTCCCACATCCGCAAGGACCGCTACGACGAGATCGCCGGCCGGGCCGAGGGCGAGCTGAACATCGGCGTCATGCACTCGCCGGAGCCGCGCAACCTCGACCGCTTCGCCGGCGACGGCTACCAGCTCCTGCTCGCCGGGCACACCCATGGCGGCCAGGTCTGCCTGCCCGTCAAGGGCGCGCTGGTCACCAACTGCGGCATCGAGACGGCGCGGGTGAAGGGTCTGCACCGGCACGGCCCGGCGTGGCTGCACGTCTCCGCCGGGCTCGGCACCTCCCCGTGGGCGCCGGTCCGCTTCTGCTGCCCGCCCGAGGCGTCGCTGCTCACCCTCGTCCCCGCCACCTGACCACCGCTGCAGACCACCCTTCCGGCGCAGCGGGGGCAGCAGCTCCTGGACGCGCGGTGTACTCGTCGTCCGCGCGGTTCACATCGCTTGCTCCATACCCGGGAGATGGGGGCGGCCGCGCCCAGGGTTGCACGGCTCGCCTCACCCGGCGACCGGGACGGGCGATCTACGCGACCGAGCGCGCGAACGACCGGATACTGAGGCGCGGGCACCCCTCAACGTCCGCTAGACTCGACGAGGCACAGGCGTTGCGAGGCGACCTGTGGCCGGCGGGGTGTGGCGCAGCTTGGCAGCGCGCTTCGTTCGGGACGAAGAGGTCGTGGGTTCAAATCCCGCCACCCCGACGCCAGGTCAGAGGCCCTTTCCTCAGCCACGAGGGACGGGCCTCTTTCCGTTCGTGCGTCACACGTGCGTCAGACTCGCCGGCAGTGCGTCGAGACCACGCCTCGATCACCTTTCCGTGGGCATCCGGCGCCAGGCGCGTGCCGCTGCGTCGTGGCGTAGTCCTCGTGCCCGAGCAGCGTCTGAACGCCGTACAGCGGCACGCCGGCCTGGACGAGCCAGGAGGCGGCGGTGTGCCGCATGATCCGCGGGGAGAACCGGCGGATCCGGTGCACTGGGTCATCGCAGACCCGGCCGCACGTTCCGGCCGTCCAGGTCTCGCCGTCGCCGGCCTCCGCCGGGGCGCGGCCGCCGCACAACCGCGCCGCCTCGACCGCCGGAGTCGGCCTCGACCCGAGCATGCGGCTGCGCCTGCGCGTCTACCACCCCAATCCCCAACCCCGGCAGCTGCAGGGAGCGATGGCCAAGGTCTCGCTCCTGCGGTACTGACCAAAGCCGCGGAAGGCGTACGTCGCCGCCGCGGCCGCCGGACTCGAGGCGGCGTACAACGCGTTGCCGGACGGGCCCGCGAAGAGCCGGGGCAGCGTGGCCCTGGCGGCCGCCGCGGCGGTCGGCGCGTACTACGCGCCGAACGGCCCGGCACCGGCCGAGACTTCTGCGGAGCCGCCGGTGGCTCCGCCGCTTCCGCCCGCGCCGCCTGCGAAGTAGGGAACCACAGGGAGCCACCCCGTCCTCCTCACAGGAGGGCGGGGTAGGTCATGCCGTCGTCGGCGACCGTGAAGACTTCCGGCACGAGCTCGTGCCGGGGCACGGATCCGAACGCCTGGATCCAGCGCTCGGACCGGAGCACGCCGCGCGCGATGAGGCGCGCGACCATCTCCTCGCGCAGGCGGGATGCGAGTTCCTCGTTCATCAGTCGTCGATCGTCTGCAGGTCCTTGGGCGTGGTCGGCTTTGACCCGTCCCGGTCGGTCGCGCGCGGTGGTGGTCTTCATCGTGATGAGGAGCCGGTCGCGGTCGGGGTCGCCGGTGGGCTCGGCGAGCGCGAGCGTCTGCGTCGCGCGGTCGTAGACCAGGCCCTCAGTGTCGTCGCCGGCGGCCGGAACGGTCCGCGTACGGCCTGCCGCCAAGGCTTACGACGATCGTGCCGTTCCGCTGCGCGGTCACGGTCAGGCCGTGCGGTTCGAGCAGCGGGACGAGCCGAGCGGTCAGGCCCCGGCGAGCACGGCGGAAACGGCGTGAACCGGTCGGGCGGTTCGCCCGTCCGATGGGCGTTCATGATCTCAACGGAAGGTGCGCGATGGACGCGGCGAGTGCGGAGGAGCTGCTGGCCCGGATGTTCGCCGAGGGGCACGGCCTGGCCTGCCGGTACGACGGCGGCGGCGTCGAGCTCCCGGAGGCCGGCCTGCGGGTCGCGGTGGGCACCCCGGACCTGCAGCCCAACGGTCTGGTCGTGCGGCTGCCGATCGGCGTGAACCATCCGGCGTGGGGCGAGGTGTTCGCCTGGGATCAGGCCGTCGGCGTCGGTAGCAGCGAGCGGCATCCGGTGGTCGCCGCCGCGTACGACTGGCTGCACAACGTCTTCCCGGTCTTCGCCGCGTACGCAATGCCCGGCCACGAGCTCGCCGCCGATGTCCACAGCGAGGTGCGGTTCGACGGGCGGCGGAGCGCCCGTATCCATTACGGGCCGCTGGCGTTCCGCGACTTCGGCGGTCTGAGCGATGTGACGCGGCGGGCGGCGATCGACCGGCCGCCGTCCGCGGTCGTCGCCGAGCGGCTGTTCAACGGCTACGCGCTGCCGGACCGGCCGCTGTGGTGGTACACCTTCGCGGCGAACTTGCCGGACGGCCCGATCGAGGAGGTGACCCTCGTCAACGGGGACGCCGGGGACTCGCTCGCGGGCATCTCCGACCACGTGCCGTGGGAGGGCCACGGATCGGTCAAGTCCTGGGCGCTGATCGCGCCGGAGAAGGATTTCGTGATCGAACAAGCGCCGATCGGGTGAGCCGGAGCGGCGCTGGGACGTCCGGGAACGGCCTTCAGGCGGTGACGGCCGTCAACGGCGCGCCGGACGTGGCGGCGCGGTTCGACATCCAGCCCGACGCCCGCCCTGCTCGACACGTCGAACCGGTCGGCGCAGGCGGTCTGCCCAGACCGGTCGGCGCAGGCGGTCTGCCCAGACCGGTCGGCGCAGGCGGTCTGCCCAGACCGGTCAGCGCAGGCCGGCGAAGACGTCATCCTCCTGGCCGGGGGCGTCGACGCGGCAGATCCGGCGGACGAACGCCTCGGCGCCGAACGCCTGGAGCTGCGCCTCCTCGGGCAGGCGCAGCATGAAGACGGTGTCGCTCTGGCTCTCGTGCGCCTCCAGGGCCTTGCGCTTGCGCTCGGCGTACGGGGAGACGTCGAGGACGGCGGTGATCAGCTCGTCCGGGGTGCCGAAGTCGTCGGAGACGTCGAAGTCGGCGACGTCCACGCCGGCCGCGCCCAGGAACTCCCTCAGCCGGGCGATCCAGCCGCGCGGCACCGCCGTGTAATACAGCTTCCGCGGGATCTCGCTCGCCTCGACGGCGGCGATCGTGATCCGGTGCGCCTGGATGTGGTCGGGGTGGCCGTAGCCGCCGTTCTCGTCATAGGTCACCACGACCTGGGGCCGGTACTGCTCGATCAGCGCGCCGAGCCGGGTGGCCGCGCCCGCGACCGGAACGTTGGCGAAGGCCTCCGGGTGGCCGTTCGTGTCCCAGCCGGCCATGCCCGAGTCGCGGTAGCCGAGGAGCTCCAGGTGGTCGATGCCGAGGTGGGCGGCCGACTCGCGCAGCTCGGCGAGCCGGCGTTCGCGTACGGCGGCCTCGTCGTGGCCCGGCTCGCCCGGTTTGACCCCGCCCGGTCCGTCGCCCTGCTCGCCGCCCGTGCAGGTGACCAGGACGGTGCGGACCCCCTCGTCGGCGCAGCGGGCGAACAGCCCGCCGGTGCCGAGCACCTCGTCGTCGGGATGGGCGTGGACGGCCATGAGCGTCAGTTCGGAAGACATGGATCTCAGCATGCCGGTGCCGGTACGCGGCGAACAGCGCCGTTCGCCCGATCCGCTGTGGTGACGCGGTCGGCGTACTCGCCGCACTCGCCACGGCAGCGGGGGACGCCCGGACGTGCCCGCCCGGCGTCCGTCCGCCGGGTCGCACGACCGGCGGGTCACACGGCCGGCGAAGGGGCCAGGCACGGCGCGCCGGCAGGACGGCGCAACAGGGCCGGCCGGCGGGGTGGGCCGGCAGGGCGGGCCGACCGGGGAGTGTGGTCTCAGCGGAACCGGCGGCGCCGGCGTCTCCAGATCTCGGCGCACTCGGGGCAGGTGCCGGGCGGAGGAGTCGAGGAGGTTTCTCCGCGTACCGTCATGACCGCGCCGCAGTAGGCGACGACGGTGGTTCCCGCCGGGCGGGCGGGCGGCGGGTAGCCGTGCGCGACCTCATCGGTGCCCGCGTCGTCCGGCCAGACCGCGGGTTCTGTGAAAGATTGCGACACCACCCCTCAACGGTACGCCGCCGGGGCCGGAAAGCCGCCTGGAGGTCATGAGATGGGCACCGTCAGGTCACGCGCCGGCGCTGCGCGGCGTACGCGGCCAGGCCGGGCACCAGGCCGCGGATGAAGCGGCCCAGGAACCAGCGGAAGAACCAGCCGGTCCCGGGGTATTTCACGCCGAACGTCGAGCGCCAGTGGATGATCGTTCCAGTCCCGTCCGGCGTCAGGTCCACGTCGGCCCGATAGTCGCGCAGCGGCATTCCGGACAACAGCGTGTAGCTGAAGCGCCGGCCCGGAACGGCCTCGACGACGAGTTCCCGGTTCCGTACCGTGCCCGTCTTGAACACCCGGATCGCACCGACCCCCTCGCGCTCGCCGTCGCCCGGCCGTTCCAGCGCGAACGACCCGAGGGAGGAGCACTCCGGCCACCGGGCGCCGTCGGTCAGGAGACGGTAGACGGTATCGGGGTCGGCCGCCGACCGGGCGGTCACGTCGATCTCCAGCATGGCACCTCCTTGCCATGTACCAGTTGGTACGGACCGTACCATGTGGTACATGACCGCACGGGAACGCCTCCTCGCGGCGACCATCGACCACGTCGCCGCGCACGGGATCGGCGACCTGAGCCTGCGGCAACTCGCGGCGGCGATCGGCACCAGCCACCGCATGCTCGTGTACCACTTCGGGTCGAAGGAAGGCCTGCTCGTCGAGGTCGTCCGGGCCGTGGAGGCGCGCCAGCGGCAGGCGCTCGCCGACCTCGACGACGGGTCCCCGCCCGCGGAGCAGGCCCGGCGCATGTGGCGCCGGCTGGCCGACCCGTCCATGTGGCCGCTGGAGCGGTTGTTCTTCGAGCTGTACGGCCAGGCGCTGCAAGGCCGCACGCACACCACCGAGCTGCTCGACGGCATCGTCGACGACATGGCCCGCCCGCTGGCCGAGATCCTCATCCGCCAGGGCCACCCGGCCGCCGGCGCGCCGGCCCGGGCGCGGCTCGGCATCGCCGTCGTGCGCGGCCTGCTGCTCGACCTGCTCGCCACCGGCGACCGCGCGGCCGTGGACGAGGCGATGGAGCTGTTCATCTCCTCGTACGAGGCCGTCCTCCCCGCCCACTCCGGCACGGAGCGCGCGGGCGACGACCCCGCCGCCGGTCAGCCGGGAACGCCGGGCGCCCCGCGCGCCGGCCCGTCCTCGGGCGAACGATGACGAGGCGGCCGGTCGTCGCCGGTCACTCGGCGATCCGGGAGGCGGCGCAGACGGCGCGGTGGCGGCGGCAGCGGGCCTGGCCCTCCTCGTCACCGATCGAGGCGTACAGGCCCTCGGCCTCGGACCAGGCCGTCTCGGCGGCGTCGACACGGCCCTGCCGGCATTCGGCGATGCCGGCCAGCTCGCGCGCGTGCGCCAGGCCGCCCGGGCTCTCGGCGCGCCGCGCCAGCCGGGCCGCCTCCTCCAGCCGGTCGATGGCCGAGGGGTACCGCCCGGTGCAGATGTCGATCGCGCCGAGGTTGATCAGGTCGGTCACCCGGCCCTCCAGGTCCCGCTGCGGCCGTTCCTGCTGCACGCGAAGCAGCTCCTGGTCGGCGCCCTCCAGGTCGCCGGTCGCCTCGTGCAGCAGCACCCATCCGGTGCGCAGCTGCGGCAGCCATGGCGGCCGGCCGTGCCCGAGCGCGTCGGCGGTGCCCAGCAGGCGGCGGGCCCGCCCGACGTTGCGGCGGCGGCGTTCGATGGCGGCGAGGCGTATGAGCGCGGTCGCCTCCGCGGCCACGTCGCCGAGTTCCTGCGCGCGGGCCCGCATCAGGTCGGCGACCTGGCGGCGCTCGGCCCGCCGCCGCTCCCGGGCGAACCACACGTCGAGCGCGTCGGCGATCGTCCACAGGTGCGGCACCGCACGCCGCGGTGGCGACGCCATGCCCAGCAGCGCACGCAGCGTCACGTCGTTCGCGGCGAACCAGCGGGTGCCGTCGGCGTAGCGCTCGCCGGCGAGCAGCTCCGCGTTCGCGGCGGCCAGCGTGGCGTAGTGGGCGGCCAGCCGGATGCGCGCCTTTCCGACGGCCCGGGGCGGCGCGGCCCGGGCGAGGTTGGCGCCTTGGGGGGAGATGCGCGCCCCGGACGACGTCCGGTACACCAGGAACCGCTCGCCCAGCTCGGCCAGCCACTTGCCGGCCTGCTCGGGCGTGACGTCGGCCAGCGCGGCCACCGCCGTGTCGGGGTACTCGGCCTCGGGCACCTCGGCGAGCAGCGCGAGGAGCTGCCGGGCGCCGGGCGACGCGCCGGCGACCATCTCCTCGACGATCCTGCGCAGCTCCGCGACGACGTCGCCGCTCTCCAGGTCGTGCAGCAGCTGGGCGATGCGGACCTGCGGGTTCCGGGCGAGCCAGCGGCCCACCTGGATGGCCGGCCGCGGAAACTGCAGGTACGCGACGGCCAGGCGCTCGGCCTCCTTCGGATCCGCCTTGATCCGGGCGTCGATGGTGTGCCGCGGCAGGGGACGCAGAAGGTCGAGCATCCGCTCGAACCGCCGCCGCGGCGGCGTGGCGTCCTGCAGGCGCAGCAGCGCGAGCGCATCGTCGACGCCCAGGCCGGTGACGGGCACGTCGGCGGCGTCCGGCAGCTCCTCCGCCCGCAGGTCCCCGGCGATCACGATGTACGCACCGGGTACGGGCCGCGCGATCCAGTCCACCTGCCGGGACCCGGCGACGTTGTCGATCAGCAGGACGCGCCGGCTGTCGCGCAGCTCGTCGGCGAGCGTGCGGGCGGCCGACGCCGCCGAGCCGCGGATCTCCCGGCCGAGCGCGCGCAGGACGCGGATCATCGCTGCCGTGCCGTCATCCGCCGGTACGCCGCGCAGGTCGACGTACCGCTGCTCGGTCTCGCCGGGCACCAGGTCACGGGCCGCGCAGATCGCCACCGACGAGGTGCCGATGCCGCTCGGCCCGTGCACGACGACCAGGCCGTGCGCGGCCGCCCGCTCGCACACGGCCGCGATGACGGCGTCGCGGGCGAGCGGCACGTCGACGTGCGGCAGCGGCCGGATGAGCGGTGGGCCGGGCGGCGCGACGCCGCGGGACCGGTTCCCCAGTAGCCAGAGCGTGACGGAGATCACCGCACCGACCGCTATGACCGGCCAGGACGCCCACCGGCCGAGCGTGCTGAGCTGGTTGGAGAGCGTGTCTATGACGATCGACACGACGATCGTGGTCGCCGCGGAGACCATGCTGCTGATGCCGGCGGCTTGGCCGATGCGCCGCCGCCCGGGACGCGGCAGCCTCATCGGCGCACCCCCTGGATGAATCCCTTCACCAGCGTCGGCCCGGTGACGAGGACGAGGGTCAGCGGCACGGCGGTGGCGACGACGGCGCCGGCCGCCAGCACGCCGGACGATGTGGTGAACTGCCGCACCTGGTCGTACAGCACGAAGGTGACCTGCCCGGCCTCGGGCCCGCCGAGCAGCAGGCCGACCAGGAAGTCGTTCCAGACGAGGACGAACTCCAGCACCGCGACCGTGAGCACCGCGTGGCGGCTCTCGCGCATCACCGCGAGCAGCTCCGAGCCGGGGTCGGGGTCGAGCCGGCGGACGCGCTGCAGCTCCGGCCGGGCCACCGCGAACGCCGAGCGCAGCAGCAGCACCGCGAACGGCACGCCGAAGGCCGTGTGCACCAGCGTCAGCGCCGTCGGCGCGCCCTGCAGGTGCAGCCGCTGGAAGACGTCGCCCAGCTCGACGATCACGGTCTGCGGCGGCACCGCGGCGAGCACTGTCGCGATCGCGATCAGCGTGGTACCGGCCCGCTGCGACAGGCCGCCCCAGGCCAGCGCGTACGCCGCCGGCACGGCGACGACCAGCAGCAGCACGGCGGCGAGCAGCGACCGCAGGCCCGTGTTGAGCAGGGCGCCGCCCAGCTCGCCGGTGGCGAAGGCCCACCGGTAGGAGTCGAGGCCGAAACCGCCTTCCCACCAGCCGCCGCCGGCCGCGGCGCGCGGCGTGTGCAGGGAGGTGAGCAGCAGCACCAGCAGCGGGAACGCCCACACCGCCACGGCGGCCACGGCGACCAGCCGCCCGGCCGGGCTCGGCCGCTCCCCGGCGGCCGGCTCCGCCGCGTTCGCCGCGCTTCCCGCAGGCGATCCGCTCGCGCCGGACGATCCGGCCGTACGCGGCCCGGCAGCACCCGCCGATCCCGCCGATGCGGGCGCCGCCGTGCCGGGCGGGTCGGCGGCGCCGTGCGGCCACTCGCGGTTCAGCCGCCACAGTCCGATCACCGCGACCGCCGCGACCAGCAGGAAGAGCAGCACGGACAGGGCCGCCGAGCCGCCCCGTCCCAGGTCGCGCTGCCAGCGCCACCAGTGCACGCCCAGCACGTCGACGTCGGACTGCTCCGAGCCGGGGGCGGTGACCAGCACCAGCTCGAACGCGCGGGCCGCCGCGACCAGCACGGTGACCAGCACGAGCGCGCCGCCCGTGCGCAGCGCGGGGAAGGCGACCGTGGTGAACCGCCGCCACCGTCCGACGCCGAACGCCCGCGCCATCCGCATGAGGCTGCGCGGGACGCCGTCGAGCCCGGCGCGGAAGACGAGCACCGCCAGCCCGGCCCACTGCCAGACGAACGCCAGGCCGAGCACGATCCAGATGCCCGGCCCGCCGAGGAGGTCCCATCCGGTGAGCGCCTCGGCGGCGCCGCCCGGCCCGAAGATCAGCCGAAAGGCCACGGCGGTGACCAGCGCGGAGACGGCGACCGGCGCGGCCAGCACACCGAGCCGCCGGGTGCCGCGGGCGATCCAGGCGACCAGCAGGCCGAACCCGCACACGACGAACGCCAGCACCAGCCACCACAGGCTGTCGACGATGGCGTGCCGGACCTGGGCGTCGTTGAGGATCGCGACGTAGTCGCGCAGGCCGTGCCGGAAGCTGATGATGATGGTCGACACGAGCGGCAGCACCGTGACCGTGCCGACGAGGATCGCGGCGGGCACGAGGTGGAGCGCGGCCCGCCATGGCAGCGGCCTGTGGCCGCGCACGGGCGAGCGGGTGTCGTCGCGGAAGACGATCTCGTACCGGCCGGCCGGCGCGGCTCTGCGGCCCAGCCGTTCGCCCCGCTGGGCGGTCATGCGGGCGCTCCCCGTGCCGCGCGGTCCAGCGCGCGTACGGCGGTGCGGATGGCGCCGGGGACGGCGGCCGGCCGCTCCGCGACCGCGGTGAAGTAGTCCTGGAAGATCTTCCAGGTGCCGCGGCCGTCGGCGCCGAAGAGCCGTCCGCCGAGCCGGTCGGACAGGTCGAACGCCGGGTCGCGCGCCGTCTCGGTGATCAGCTCGTCGGCCAGCACCCCGAGGTCGCCGGGGTAGCCGCGGACCCGCGGGTCGAGGGACAGGAAACCGCCCTGGCGCACCCAGATCTCGGCGGTCTCCGGTGCGGTCAGCCACTCGATGAGCCGGCGCCCGCCGGCGCTGCCGGGCTTGAGGAGCACCGCCGCGTCGCCGCCGACCACCAGCGGGCGGCGCCCGCCCGCCGCCGGGAACCGGAACCACCGGGCCGGCCCCCTGCAGTACTGCGTGATGAACGGATAGCAGAAATCGCTGCCCGGCATCATCGCGGCGCGCCCGTGCTGGAACACGTCGACCAGCGCACCGTCGAACTGGGTGAGCAGCGCGTGCCGCGGCCCGCCCGCGAAGGCGCCGCGGATGGTCCACAGGTCGGCGAGCCGCGCCAGGGTCTCCGCGACGCTCGGATGGGTCCAGGGCACCTTCCGATCCACCAGTCCCTGGTAGGTGCCCCGGTCCAGGGAGAGCAGGACGTTCTCGAACCAGTCGGTGAGCACCCAGCCGTCGGCGGCGCCGACCGCCAGCGGCGGGCGGCCACGGGCGGCCATGTCACGGCACAGCGCCACCCACTCGCCCCAGGTGCCGGGCACGGCGGGCAGCAGGTCGGGCCGGTACCAGACGATGGACTTGTGCGCGGCCTTGAACCAGGTGCCGTACACCTGCCCGCCGAACCGCAGCAGGTCCGTCCACCCCTCCGGGATGCCCTGGGCCGGGCCGAGGGGCACGAGCCGGCTCGCGTTGTCCCCGACGACCTGCGGCTGCCCCACGAGCGCGACGTCGGGCGCGGCTGCGCGGGCCACCCGGTTGGCCAGCAACGCGGACATGTCGTTACCGGCCGACAGCACGCTGACACGCCAGGTCCCGCGCTGGGGGAAGGCGCGCAGGATCCGGTGGAACTGGGCCAGCTCCCAGCCGCTCCAGATGGCCACGACGCGCACGCCCCGGGCCGGCCCGCCGCAGGCGGCGCCGAAGGTGAGCAGCGCGAGCACGCTCATCGCGTCCCTACGTCGCATCGCCCATCACCTCCGGCCGTAAGGCACCGTCGTGCCGCTCCGGCGTGTCGGTGAGCACCAGGACGGCCGCCCCGCACGCGCACGCCGCCTCGGTCGCCGGCCGGTACGGCGGGCCGCCGGCGCGGTGCTCGAAGACGATCGCCACCGGGTCGCGCTGGTGGCACAGCGCGCGGGCGACCGCGACCCGCAGCCGCTGGGCCGGCGACAGCTCGTGCGGGCGCAGCGCGCGGATGCCTTCGAGTTGCAGGTCGCGGATGCGGTCTGCGGCGTGCGCCCGGTCGCCGCCGTAGGCGACGTTGCGCTCGACGGTCAGGTGCGGCAGCAGGCCGCCGCCGGCCGGTACCAGCGCGATGCCGCGCCGGCCGGGCGGCGCGGCGGTGACGTCGTGCCCACGGTGGTACACGCTGCCGCTCACCGGGCGCGCGAGGCCCAGGAGCACGTCGGCCAGGGCCGTGGCGGCGCGGGCGTCGGTCGCGACGACCACCGCCTCGCCGTGCTCGACCCGCAGGTCGAGCCGGAACCTCGACCGTGAGCCGTGCACCTGCCACATGAGAGCGCGCAGTCGCAGGCTCGGCACTTCTCTCCCTGCCGCGAAGGCTGCTTTCCGGGGGCATGTTGTCAGCAGGCCGACGCGGGGGCGGTACACGCCCCCGGCACCGGGCGGAACCTCACCGTAATGCGATACCGGCTTGTTTCGCACGTCTCGCCGGTGGTTCACCACCTTCGCAGAGTTTCCGGTCACTCGACCGGGCGGATGCGAGCAGTCCGGAATCCCGCGGCGAAGATCGCGCGGTCCGGGCGTGCTCCCGCCGGGACGAACCGGTGCGTACACAGGACCGGTGCCCCGCGCGTCGCATGCGTGGCGATGACGCCGGCGCGCGGCCCACCTGGTGACGGCGCCGCACGGCGCGCGGCGCCGGCCGCGCTGTTGCCCGCACACCCGGCGGCTGGCACCATGCTCCTCCGTCTCCTCACCATCACCAGGAGCCCGGCATGCCCCTGCGCACCCGTCTGTTCGCCGTCGCCATCGCGGGCGGCCTGCTCGGCATGGTGCCGCTGCGCCCGGCGAGCGCCGCCGCTGCGCCGGCCGGCCTCGCCCGGGCGGTCCGCGCAGCCGCACCGCAGGCCGCGGCGGCGGTTCCGGCGCGTACGTCACCCGTGCGCGCAGCCGCGGCACGGACGGCGGCCGGCACGGCACCGGCGGGCACGGCACCGGCGGCGGGCACCGCTCCGGTCACCGCGACGTCCTCGCCGTCCGGCGTCACGGCCAAGGGCGCCTACCTGTACGACGCGACGAACGGCAAGAAGCTGTGGGGCCGGTCGACCACGACCACCCGCCCGATCGCCAGCATCACGAAGGTGATGAACGCGCTCGTCGTCATCCGCGCCGGCGGCCTCGACCGCACGGTGACCGTCAAGAAGTCCTGGGTCGACCACGTGCGGAACAACGACGCGAGCAGCGCCGGCCTGCACGCCGGCGACAAGGTCACCGTCCGGCAACTGCTGTACGGGGCGCTGCTGCCGTCCGGCTGCGACGCCGCGTACGGGCTCGCGGACGTCTACGGCCCCGGCCAGACGAAGTTCGTGGCGAAGATGAACAAGGAAGCCGCCGCGCTCGGCATGAAGGACACGCACTTCATCAACGCCGACGGGCTGCCGACCTCCACGCACAAGGAGGGTCACTCGACGCCGCGCGACGTGATCCTGCTGGCCCGCACCGCGTGGAAGAGCGCGACGTTCCGCGACGTCGTCGGTCATCGCACGTACACGGTCGCCAAGGCCACCGGCCGCCACGCCTACTCGTGGACCAACACCAACCTGCTGCTCGGCTCCTACAGCGGGGCGGCCGGCATCAAGACCGGGCACACCGACGCCGCCGGGTACTGCCTGCTGTTCGCCGCGAAGCGGAACGGCCGCACGCTCATCGGCGTCGTGCTGAACAGCACGGCGACCGACCCGAACGCCCGTTTCACCAGCGCGGCCCGGCTGCTCGACTGGGGCTTCGGCACCCGTACCGTGCGGCTGACGCTGCACCCGCTGCCCGCGGGCGCCCCCACGGACTGACGGACCGGCTCCCCGCACCCACCGGCTCGCGCGCATTGACCGAACCGGTTCCCACGGACTGACAGACTGGAACGCATGGCCGACGAAGAACGCTGGAAGACGCGGTTCCGCGCCGCCCGGGTGAGCCTGCCCGGCTGGGCGCATGACGCGCCGCACCGCTGCGTCTACCGCTCGAACGCCACCGGCACCTGGGAGATCTACTCCTGGGACCGCACGACCGGCGAGCACGCGCAGGTGACCGACCGGCCCAACGGCACCTGGATCGGCGGGATCGACCCGACCGGCGAGTGGATCTGGTGGTTCGCCGACACCGACGGCGACGAGTTCGGGGTGTGGATGCGCCGCCCGTTCGGCGGCGGCGCGGACGAGCCCGCCGCGCCGGGCCTCGAACCGTCCTACCCGGCGGGGCTGGCGGTCGGGTCCAGCGGCCTGGCGGTGATCGGCCGGTCCACCGAGGCCGGCACGGCGATCCACGTGTGCCCGCCCGGCGCGGACCCGTACGTCCTGTACCGGCACGCCGAGGACGCGCACGCGGTCGACCTGTCCGAGGACGAGTCGCTGATCGCGATCAACCACAGCGAGCACGGCGACAGCCGGCACATGGCGCTGCGGGTGATGCGGCCCGGCGGCGAGACCGTCGCCGACCTGTGGGACGGCCCCGGCAAGGGCCTTAACGGCCTGTCGTTCTCCCCCGTACGCGGCGACCAGCGGCTGCTCGTCGAGCACGAGCGGCGCGGCAAGCCCGAGCCCCTGCTGTGGAACCCGATCAGCGGCCAGGTCCAGGAGATCGCGCTCGACCTGCCCGGCGAGGTCGGCGCCGACTGGTACCCCGACGCGTCCGCGCTGCTGATCTCCCACGCCTACCACGCCCGCGACGAGCTGTACCGCTACGACCTGGCGACGGGCGCGCTGGAGCGCATCGACACGCCGCGCGGCGTCATCGGCTCGGCCAGGGCGCGGCCGGACGGCACGGTTGAGTTCTCCTGGTCGTCGGCCGCGTCGCCGCCGATGATCCGCTCGACGTCCGGCGCGGTGGTGCTCACCCCGCCCGGCCCACCCGCACCGGAGTCGGTGCCGGTCGAGGACGCCTGGGTGACCGGCCCCGGCGGCGACATCCACGCCCTGGTCTCCCGGCCGGACGGCGACGGCCCCTACCCCACGGTGTTCGACATCCACGGCGGCCCGACCGCCTACGACGACGACTCCTTCTCTCCCGACACCGCCGCCTGGGTCGACCACGGCTTCGCGGTGGTGCGGGTGAACTACCGCGGCTCCACCGGCTACGGCAGCGCCTGGCGCGACGCCATCGAGGGCCGTCCCGGCCTGATCGAGCTGGAAGACATCAAGGCGGTCCGCGACTGGGCGGTCTCCTCCGGCCTGGCCGACCCGTCCCGGATCGTGCTCACCGGCGGCTCGTGGGGCGGGTTTCTCACGCTGCTGGGCATCGGCACGCAGCCGGACGACTGGACGGTCGCGGTGGCGATCGTCCCGGTCGCCGACTACGTCGCCGCCTACGACGACGAGATGGAGGCGCTGCAGGCGTTCGACCGCTCGCTGTTCGGCGGCTCGCCCGCCGAGGTGCCCGAGCGGTACCGGGCGTCGTCGCCGATCACGTACGTCGAGCGGGTGACCGCGCCGGTGCTCGTGATGGCCGGCGAGAACGACCCGCGCTGCCCGATCCGCCAGATCGACAACTACCTGGCGCGGCTGCGTGAGCTCGGCAAGGAGCACGAGGTGTATCGGTACGACGCCGGGCACGGCTCGCTCGTCGTCGAGGAGCGCATCCGGCAGATGGCCGCCGCGATCGACTTCGTCCGCAAGCACCTCGCCACGACCTGACCCGGCCCGACCGGGCCGGGTCAGCGGCGCAGTTCGCGGTAGGTGAGGAGCGCTTCGCGGACGATGCTCCGCATGCCCGGCATGCGGGCCAGGCCGACGAGCCGGTCGATCAGCGGCACCGTCCGCTCGACCAGCTTGTACGTGTTGGCCGCACCCGGTGAGCCGTCGTACACCCAGTACAGGATCACGCCCATCGAGTACAGCCAGAGCAACTCCGGCAGGTCGGCGCGGATCTCCGGGTCGGTCTTCAGCGTCGAGCCCTCGACCACCTCGCGGTAGACCGCGATCGCGGCGTCGCGCACGGGCGCGGACTCGCGGCTGAACGGGCTCAGCGGGCTGGACGGCTCCGCCGCGTACTTGAAGAACTTGCCGGCGAACTCCTTGTACGGCTGCAGCGTGTCGATGCGGGCCCGCACGACGCCGAGCAGCCGAGCACGGAACTCCCGCTCACCGTCGAGGACGGTCGCGACCGCCTCGTTGTGATCTTCTTGGGAGTGCTCGTAGTAGAGCTGGATCAGCTCCTCTTTCGAGGCGAAGTAGTAGTAGGCGTTGCCGACGGACACACCCGCCTCGGCGGCGATCGCCCGCATCGTGGTGGCCTCGTAGCCACGCTCGCGGAACAGCCGAAGCGCGGTCTTGGCGATCAGCTCTCTCGTCTGCTCGGACTTGGTCGGTGCGGCCACAGCCGACACTGTACGTCGGCCCTGCGACCGCGCGTGCGGGTCACGGCACGGTCAGGGTTGGGCCCTCATCCGGGAAAACGGCGCGTCCAACCGGTGCCTCGGCCGGTTCATCCGCGCCCACTTCACGTGGATCGGCCGCCGGGGCGACGGCACCGCGCAGTGGCGGGCACCCGGCCCGGCGACGTTCGCCCGCGAACCGTCGCACTGGGACGTCACCTTCGCCTGAGCCGCACCCGGCCGGTTTCCCGCGATCGAGCAGGAGGGCCGGGTCCGCCCCGCCCTCCTCTCACACCACCGGACACGGTCCGCCGGGCCGGAAGCCGCGCGGCCGGAGCGCCGCCGGGCCCGCGGGCACCGTACGCGCCGGTACGCGGCGGCTCAGGAGGTCAGCTCGGCGGCGACCAGTTCGGCGATCTCGGCGGCGTTCAGCGCGGCGCCCTTGCGCAGGTTGTCGCCGCAGACGAACAGGTCGAGCGTGTTCGGGAAGTCGATCGCCTGGCGGATCCGGCCGACGTACGTCGGGTCGGTGCCGACCACGTCCGCGGGCGTGGGGAAGACGCCGTTCGCCGGGTCGTCCATGACAACCACCGTCGGGGCGGCCTCCAGCACCGACCGCGCGCCGTCGACCGTGACCGGCCGCTCGAACGTGGCGTGCACCGCCAGCGAGTGCGTGGTGATCACCGGGACGCGGACGCAGGTCGCCGAGACCTTCAGGTCGTCGATGCCGAGGATCTTGCGGGACTCGTTGCGGAGCTTGAGCTCCTCCGACGCCCAGCCGTCCTCCTTGAGCGAGCCCGCCCACGGCACGACGTTCAGCGCCATCGGCGCGGGGAACGGCGACTCGGCGTCGCCGAGACGGTTCTGGATCGCCTTGCGCACGTCGCCGGCGCTGCGCCCGAGCGTACGGTCGCCGGCGACCGCCTCGATCTCGGCGTACAGCCGCTCCGAGCCGGCCACGCCCGCGCCCGACACGGCCTGGTAGGAGGCGACGACCAGCTCGCGCAGGCCGTACTCGGCGTGCAGCGCGCCCATCGCCGCCATCATCGACAGCGTCGTGCAGTTCGGCGTGGAGATGATGCCGCGCGGCCGGTTCCGCACGGCGTCCGGGTTGACCTCGGGGACGACCAGCGGCACGTCCGGCTCCATGCGGAACGCGCCGGACTTGTCGACGACGACGGCGCCGTGCCGGGCGGCGATCGGCACCCAGACCTTCGACACCTCGTCCGGCACGTCGAACATGGCGATGTCGACGCCGTCGAAGACCTCTTCGGCCAGCGCCTGGACGACCAGCTCCTCGCCGCGTACGGGCAGCCGCTTCCCGGCCGAGCGTGCGGACGCGACGAGACGGATCTCGCCGTAGATGTCCTCGCGGGAGGAGACGATCTCGCGCATGACGGTGCCGACCGCGCCGGTCGCGCCGACCAGGGCGAGGGTCGGCTTGCGGGTGTTCGCGCCGCTGTTCGCGCTCGTGCTCATGATCGCGCTCCTCTTCTCACTCGCTCCACGACCGGCCGGGAGGCGCTGGGCGAAGACGGCCGGTCACCCCGCTCGCCCGGCGAGTCGCCGCACGTGCTCACCCTCGCCACCCTCATCGCCCTCATCGGCCGGTACCGCCGTACACGACGGCCTCGACCTGGTCGGTGTCGAGGTCGAACGCGCGGTGCGCCGCGGTGACGGCGGCGTCGACGTCGTCCTGGTCGACCACCACGGAGATGCGGATCTCCGAGGTGGAGATCATCTCGATGTTGACGCCGGCGTCGGCGATGGAGCTGAAGAACCGCGCGGTGACTCCGGGGTGGGAGCGCATGCCCGCGCCGATCAGCGAGACCTTGCCGATCTGGTCGTCATAGCGCAGCGAGTCGAACCCGATCTGCTCCTTGACCTTGTTGAGGGCGGCCATCGCCGTCTGCCCGTCGGTACGCGGCAGCGTGAAGGAGATGTCGGTGCGGTTGGTCGCGGCGGCCGAGACGTTCTGCACGATCATGTCGATGTTGATCTCGGCGTCGGCCAGTGTCGTGAAGATGGTCGCCGCCTCGCCGACCTTGTCGGGCACGCCGACGACGGTGATCTTGGCCTCGCTCCGGTCGTGCGCGACGCCGGAGATGATCGCTTGCTCCATCTGGCTTCCCTCGATGCTGTTCTTGACCCAGGTGCCGGTCTTGTGGCTGAAGGACGACCGCACGTGGATCGGAATGGCGTACCGGCGGGCGTACTCCACGCAGCGCAGGTGCAGGATCTTCGCGCCGCACGCCGCCATCTCCATCATCTCCTCGTAGGAGATCTCGGGGATGCGGCGGGCCGCCGGGACGATCCGCGGGTCGGCGGTGAAGACGCCGTCGACGTCGGTGTAGATCTCGCACACGTCGGCGCCGAGCGCCGCCGCCAGCGCGACCGCCGTCGTGTCGGACCCGCCCCGGCCGAGCGTGGTGATGTCCTTGGAATCCTGCGACACGCCCTGGAACCCGGCGACGATCGCGATCGAGCCCTCGTCGATCGCGTCGCGGATGCGGCCGGGCGTGACGTCGATGATGCGGGCCTTGCCGTGCGTGCTGTCGGTGATCACGCCGGCCTGTGAGCCGGTGAACGAACGCGCCTCGTGGCCCAGGTTGGCGATGGCCATGGCCAGCAGCGCCATGGAGATGCGCTCACCGGACGTGAGCAACATGTCCAGCTCGCGGGCGGGAGGAAGAGGGCTCACCCGGTTGGCGAGGTCGATCAGCTCGTCGGTGGTGTCGCCCATCGCCGAGACCACCACGACGACGTCGTGTCCGTCCCGCTTGGTGGAGACGATGCGCTGGGCTACGCGCTTTATGCACTCGGCGTCGGCGACGGAGGAGCCACCGTACTTCTGCACGACCAGGGCCACGCGGGAGCACTCCTAGGGTCAGGGAACAGCCGGTCGACGCCCGAGTCTACCGAGGTCATCACGGCACCCCTGATCCGTTTATCCCGCTATGCGAGATTTCCCGATATTCGTGTAACGCCCGGGAAACCTTCCAGCGATCCACGTCACACATGGGCCGTATCACGGCGACGAAACGCCCCGTCCCCGCCGATCACCGAGGAACCGGCGGCGCCCCGCGTGCTGCGGGACCGGTCCGCGCGCCCCACGACGAGTACCGATCGGCGAAACCGTGGCAGATCCGCTCCCGCCGAACGGGTGGAAGCCCCCGGCCTTGACCTCGCGCTCGCCGATGTCTGCCCATGGCACTCACGAATCCGGTGATCGGAGCCGGGCATCCCCGGCGGCGGGCCGGGCGTCCCTGGCGGCATCCGGACGCGGAAACCCGTCGCGTTCCGCGACCGGATACGTGCCCGCCCGCGTAGCCTGACGCCAGGTATCGGAACGACCTGAGAGCACGCCATGCTCGATGATCTGGAAGGGCGAAGGACAGGGGAGCGTATCCAGATCCTCCGCGAGCGCAAAGGATTGTCACGGCGGGTCCTGGCCGAGCTCGTCGGCATGTCCGAGAGCTGGCTCAAGGGCATCGAGCGCGGTACCCGGCTGGCGCCGCGCCTGCCGAAACTGGTCAAGCTCGCCGAAGCCCTGAATCGGTGACGTCGCGGTGCTGGCCGGCACGGACATGGAACTGGCGAACGGCGTCTCCATCCCGCTGGCGTCGTTCTCCCACATTCCCCATCCCGCCGCACCGGCGATCCGCGACGCCGTCTGGTCGCCGATGCTGCGCCCGCCGGTGAACGCGCCCGGCATCGCGGCGCTACGGCAGCGGACCGACGATGCCTGGCGGCTCTGGCACCGCTCGATCACTCACCGGACCGATGTCGGGCGCATCCTGCCCGCGCTGGTGACCGATGCACGAGCCGCCGCCCGGCTCGCCGAGGGCGACGACAGGCGCGCGGCGAACGCGCTGCTCGTCGACGTCTGCGCGCTCGTGCAGCACGAACTCGTGTGGGCGAGCACGACGGAGTTCGCGGCCGTCGTCGCCGACCGCGGGATGGCCGCCGCTCAGGAGGCCGACCGCCCTCTGCCGCTTGCGGGGGCGGCGTGGACGCTCATGACATGCGGCTTTGGGGACAGTTCCCGGTGTGACCGGACCGAGCGCCAGGACGCTGCCGGGCACGTTGCGACCGGCCGCGGGACGGCGGGGCGGTCAGCCGGCGACGGGCTCCTCCTGGACGTCGAGGCGGGCGCTGGCGGAGACCGCGTACAGGGCGCGCTGGGCGGCGCCGGCGTGGTTGCCCCAGTGGTTGAAGTAGCTGTACTGCCACCACCACAGCGCCTCGAGCTTGCGGTCGGCCTCGTAGTGGCGGCGGCCGTGCACCAGGTCGCTGGCAACGTCGACGAGGTCGTCTGACAGGCGGTACGGGGTGGCCTCGCTGTCCTTGTACGGGTCGAACATCTCGGTGTAGTCGTCGACCGCGGCGAGCCGCTCGGCGAGCCCCTGGCGTACGGCGTCGAGGTCGGGGTCCTCGCCGACGTCGGGCTCCCAGTTGTCGGGGAGGATCACGTCGGTGCTGGCGCCGAGCCGCGCCCCGGCCAGCGCGATGCGGGAGACGCCGAGCAGGAGCAGCGGGATCGCCTGCTCGCCGGCCTCGCCCCGCGCGACGGCCTCCAGCCCGGTCATGTAGTCCTCGACCTGCTTCGCCACGAAGTCGGCGAGCGTCATCCAGCCGTTGTCAGACATCGAGCAGCCTCCGTCCTTCGAACGCGCGACCGAGCGTCACCTCGTCGGCGTACTCCAGGTCGCCTCCCACCGGCAGCCCACTCGCCAGCCGGGTGACTCTCAAACCCATCGGTTTCACCAGCCGGGCGAGATAGGTCGCCGTCGCCTCGCCCTCGAGGTTGGGGTCGGTGGCCAGGATCAGCTCGGTGACCTCCTCGTCGGCGAGGCGCTGCATGAGTTCCCTGATGCGCAGATCGTCGGGTCCGACCCCCTCGATCGGGCTGATCGCCCCGCCGAGGACGTGGTAGCGGCCGCGGAACTCGCGCGTCTTCTCGATCGCGACGACGTCCTTGGGCTCCTCGACCACACAGATCACATGCGTGTCGCGGCGGACATCACGGCAGATCCGGCACCGCTCTTCCTCGGCGACGTTGCCGCAGGTGCTGCAGAACCGGACCTTGTCCTTCACTTCCCGCAGCGCCTCGGTCAGCCGCGTGACGTCGGCGGGGTCCGCGGCCAGCAGGTGGAAGGCGATCCGCTGTGCGCTCTTCGGCCCGACGCCGGGCAGCCTGCCCAGTTCGTCGATGAGGTTCTGGACAACCCCCTCGTACACGGTCCCTCCCTTCTCCTCGTCGAAGCGCTTCCGGGACTGGGCGGCCCCGGCGAGGCGCTGATGGTCGCGATCGGACGCTTCATGCCCCGGGCGGGCGCACCCGCCACGTGCGGCCGGTGGCCGGCGTGCCGCGCCGGTCAGAGACCCGGCAGGCCCAGGCCGCCGGCCGCGCCGCCCAGCCCTTCGGCGAGCGGCCCCATCTTCTCCTGCTGGATCCTCTGCACCTCGTCACCGGCGTTGCGGATCGCGGCGACGACGAGGTCGGCGAGGGTCTCCGCCGTCTCCTGCGGGTCGTCCGGGTCGATCGCGGACGGGTCGATGACGACCTTCAGGACCTCGTTCTGGCCGTTGACGGTCGCCGTGACCAGGCCACCGCCGGCCGTGCCCTCGACCTCCGTCTCGGCGAGCTCGCGCTGCAGGCTTACGAACTGCTCCTGCATGCGCTGCGCCTGCTGCAGCATCTGCTGGATATTCAGCTGGCCACCGGGTTCCACGGTGATCTCCTCGCTCCGACGTCCGATGGCACGAGCCTACGGGTTCGGGGTCGCCAGCGGTACGCGCCTCCCAGATCGGACACGCCCGCCGCTCGTCGCCCGCGGACCCGCGGGACGCGCCCGTACGTACGGCGTGGCAATGGCCTCGGCAATCGCGATGAACCACCGGATCGACGACGTCTTAGTGACACCATTGCCGATCCTTTCCGGGCCGGCCGTTCCGCCGCCGTCCGCGTCGGCGTCCGCCGCGGGTGGCCGCGCCGGACGCCGCATCACACCCCGTCGATCTCCTGGATGACCTTGCCGCCAAGGACCTGCTCTATGAGCGCCATCCCGGTGAGGGCGGCCTCGGCGTCGGCGTCCGCGTCGCCTTCCAGGTCGACCTCGTCGTCCTCGTCGAGGGGCTCCTCGGGCGGTGGTGGTTCGGGCGGAGGCACGGCAGCCGGCTCCGGGGCCGGTGCGGGCGCCGACGGCGGCGCGGGCGTACGGGGCTCCTCGCGGGCCGGGGGTGTCGCCGCCCAGCCGCCGGACTCCGGCGGTGGCGGGGGCGGCGCCGACCGGAAGCCCTGCCCGGACCCGTTGTCGAGGATGGCGTCGATGCGCCAGTCGACGCCGAGTACCTCCTTGAGCGCGTCGCGCAGGACGGCGTCTTTGCCACCCGTCGTGAACCCACGCCGTTGGCCCTCTTTCGCGAAGGCCAGCGTGAGCACGTCGCCCTGGAGGGAGGCGACCTCGACGCCCTCCATCAGCACCATCCAGGCGACCCTGCTGCGCTGCTTGACCGCCTCCAGGATGTCGCCCCACATCCGGCGGACGGCCGCCACGTCGACCGCCGCACCCGCACCCGCACCCGCGCCGCCGGATGCCGCCGTACGCCCGACATTCGCGTCCTGGCCAGGCGGCGTGGCCGTGCCGGGCGCCCCGGGCCGCGACGCGGCGGGCCCGGACACCGACGGCCACCCGCCGCTCGCCGGGCGGGCCGGGGTCGGCCAGTCGCCGCCGCCCGCGGATGCCGGGGCCGGCGAGGGCGCAGGAGTTTCCGCGGAAACGCCCGCCGGGGGGTTTTCCACAGGCCGGGCTCGGCCCCCCTCCCCGCCCCCTCTGCGCTGGACAATGGAATTGGGGTCGCCCCCCTGGGCGGGCGGGGGTTGGTGACCGGTCTGCGGGGGTTGGTGACCGGCCGAAGGCCGACGTGGCGCCGGGCTGGAGGCGTCGGGCCGGGGCGGGACCGCCTGGCCCGCCTGGTCAGCGGCGCCGGGCGGCTGAGGGCAAACCTGCGGCGCGGGCGCCGCCGGGGCGGGGCCGCCGATCGCCACCCGCCGCTCCAGCCGCTCCAGCCGGGTCAGCAGCGACGCCTCGTCGTCGTACGCGCCCGGCAGCAGGATGCGGGCGCAGATCAGCTCCAGCAGCAGCCGCGGCGACGTCGCGCCCCGCATCTCCGTCAACCCGGTGTGCAACAGGTCCGCGGCGCGCGTCAGCTCCGCCAGGCCCAGCTTCGACGCCTGCGCCTGCATACGTTCCAGTTGGTCCGGCGGAACGTTGAGCAGCCCCGTCGTCCCCGAGTCGGGCACGTTCGACAGGATCACCAGGTCGCGGAAGCGCTCCAGCAGGTCGGCCGCGAACCGCCGCGGGTCCTGCCCGCTCTCCATCACCCGGTCGATCGCCGCGAACACCGCCGCGCCGTCACGGGACGCGACCGCATCGACGACCTCGTCCAGCAGTGACGCGTCGGTGTAGCCCAGCAGCGAGACCGCGCGGGCGTACGTGATGCCCTCCTCGCCGGCACCGGCGAGGAGCTGGTCGAGGATCGACTCCGAGTCACGCGCCGACCCGGCCCCGGCCCGCACCACCAGCGGGATCGCGGCCGGCTCGTACGGCACGCCCTCCTTCTGGAGGATCTCCTCCAGCAGCTCCCGCAGCGTGCCCGGCGGGATCAGCCGGAACGGGTAGTGGTGGGTGCGGGACCGGATCGTCCCGATCACCTTCTCCGGCTCGGTCGTCGCGAAGATGAACTTCAGGTGCGGCGGTGGCTCCTCGACGAGCTTCAGCAGCGCGTTGAACCCCTCACGGGTCACCATGTGCGCCTCGTCGATGATGTAGACCTTGTAGCGCGCGGCCACCGGCGCGAAGAACGCGCGCTCCCGCAGGTCGCGGGCGTCGTCGACGCCGCCGTGCGAGGCCGCGTCGATCTCGATCACATCGATGTGCCCGGCCCCGGACGGCCCCAGCGCGACGCACGACTCGCACTCGCCGCACGGGTCCGGCGTCGGGCCCTTCTCGCAGTTCAGCGAGCGGGCGAGGATCCGCGCGCTGGACGTCTTGCCGCATCCCCGCGGCCCGCTGAACAGGTACGCGTGGTGGATGCGCCCGTTGCGCAGCGCCTGCTGGAGCGGCTCGGCGACGTGCTCTTGACCCTTGAGCTCGGCGAACGTCGCCGGCCGGTATTTGCGGTACAGAGCCAGACTCATGGGGGTCCGTCCTCGTCGAAAAGCACGGGACCCCCCGCACACCCGTCAGAGCCTGCTTATCCTTGCTGCCTTCCGGCCCTGGGGAGGTTCACAGGATGGACGCCGTGCGAGGGGTCTGACCCGAGTCTATGGCATCCGGCGGAGGGCTATCGCCCGTACGCTCGGCTCCATGCCCGCGATTCCCGCACAGCCCCGCCGGACCGTCCTCCACATCGCCGAACGCGCCGACTGGGAGGCCGCGCGCGACGCCGGGCGCCCATATGCGATCTCAACGCGCGGCCGCACGCTGGCCGAGGTCGGCTTCGTCCACGCCTCCCGCGACGAGGAACAGGCCGAGACGGTACGCCGCGCCTTCTACGCCGACCTGGACGACCTCGTGCTGCTCGTGGTCGACACCGAGGGCCTCGACGTCCGGTACGAGCCCGTCGGCGACGCCGTCTTCCCGCACATTTACGGCCCGATCCCGCTGGACGCGGTGATCGAGGTTCGTGAACTGTCGCGGACCCGGTAGGCTTCCCGGCGGAGGATTCGCCTAGTGGCCTAGGGCGCACGCTTGGAAAGCGTGTTGGGGGCAACCCCTCGCGAGTTCGAATCTCGCATCCTCCGCCACGCTGAGCAGGCACAACGTCGGGCCGGTCCCACA
>JBEHYF010000072.1:0-25791 GCA_048498315.1 Actinomycetota bacterium | reverse complement strand
GGGCCGTCGGGGCCCAGCAGCACGTTGTGCGGGGTGAAGTCGCGGTGGATCACGCCCGCCTTGTGGATCGCGGCCAGCGCGGTGAGGGTGCTGGTCGCGAGGCGTTCGAGCGCCCCGCCCGTGCGCGGGCCCTCTTCGAGGATCTGCGACCGCAGCGACCGGCCCTCGACGTACTCGCTGACGATGTACGGGCGGTCGCCGGCCAGGTCGGCGTCGAGGACCTGCGCGGTGCAGAACCGGGCGACCTTCTTGGCAGCCGACAGCTCCCGGACGAAGCGTTCCCGCGCGCGGGGGTGGTCGGCCATGCGGGCGTGCAGCAGCTTGATGGCGACGGGCGTGCCCGAGGCGTCGCGGCCCAGGTAAACGACGCCCTGGCTGCCTTCGCCGAGCCGTCCGGCAAGCCGGTAGGCCCCGAGCCGCTCCGGGTCGCCCGGCCGCAGCGGATGCCCCTTGGGCATGCGTTGTCCTCCAGGTCGCACCATCTGTCACGGGAGACGTCAACGATAGCGCCGGCCGGGCCGGCGGACATGCCGATGGGCCGGTCCGGCCGCGCTCGCGGAGCCTCCGGAGCAGAGCAGCCGTGCGCGCCGCCGCGGTCGCCCGATTCCTGGTGGCCGGCACGCCGGCCGCGGTCCGCGCCCGCCGGCCCGCGGAGGACTCAGGAGGTGGGCCGGCCCAGGGCGAACTGGAACAGGTCGTCCTGCTGGATCGAGCCGTCGGTCCGCTGCAGGTTGCCGAAGTTCGCGACGAAGATCTCATGTGCCGCCTCCACCCCGATGACGTCGATGGCGCGGGCGACGTGCGGCGAGGCGGTCATCGCGGTCCACGCCGCGTCGAGCGAGGGGAAAACGTACCGGTGGGTGACCTCGGCTGAGTCGTAGACGTCCAGGCCGGCCTCGACCATGACCTCGCGCAGCCGGTACAGGTCGCGGACCGGGGTGATGTCGGGCGGCGGCGCGGGCACCCGGTCGCGCACCGCGCCGAGGAACGCGCCGGCCTCCCGGCCCGACCAGTTGTGCCATAGGCCGATCGCGACGACGCCGCCCGGCCGGGTCACGCGGGCCAGTTCGGCGACGGCGACGGCGGGCGAGTCGGCGAACTGGATCGCCTCGAAGGCCATCACCTGGTCGAAGCAGCCGCGGTCGTACGGCAGCTCGGTGAGCTCGCCGACGCGCAGGTCGACGTCGGGGAGGCGGTCGCGGGCGGCGGCGAGCAGGTGGGCCGACGGGTCGAGCCCGGCGACGTCGGCGCCGGTGTCCGCGGCGAGCAGCAGGGCGGTGCCGGTGCCGCAGCCGACGTGCAGCAGCCGGGTGCCCGGGCCGGGCGCGAGGGCATCGATCGCCGCGGCGTACAGCGGGCGAACGTGCTCCTCGCGCATGTGCGCCGCGGCGGTGTTGCCGCCCTGCGGGTGGACCTGCACGGTCCCCATCGTCGCGTCCTCCGGGTCGGTCGGTGGTGGTCTCAGGATCACGAGAGGGTCGGTCCCGTGCATCCGCATAATTGCTTACTTTTCAACTACGTGTAGGGCGTATGTGCTTCATACTCGCCGTGTGACTAGGCGGGTTTCGTGTCCCACCCTCGTCGGCCGGGCGGCCGAGCTGGGGCGGCTCGGGGCGGCCCTGGCCCAGGCGCGCGCCGGCTCCTCGGCGTTGCTCTTCGTCTCGGGCGACGCCGGGATCGGCAAGTCACGGCTGGTCTCGACGTTCGCCGAGCGGGCCCGGGCACGCGACGTGCTGGTCTTCACCGGCGGCTGCCTCGACCTGGCCGAGGGCGCGGCCCCGTACGCGCCGTTCGTGGCTGCGCTGCGGCCGCTGGCCGATGAGCTTACCGGTGATGAGCTGGCGCACGTACTCGGCGAGGCGCCGCGCGAGCTGGGTGCGCTGCTGCCGGAGCTGTGCGGCCGGCCTCCGCTGCGCCGCGACGGTGCCGAGCGCTCCCGGCTGTACGAGCTGGCTCTCGGACTGTTCCGGCGGATGGCGGCGCTGCACCCGGCCGTGCTCGTGCTGGAGGACCTGCACTGGATCGACCCGGCGTCGGCGGACCTGCTGGCGATGCTCGGCGCCAACCTGCGCCGCGCCGGCCTGCTCGTCATCGGCACCTACCGCAGCGACGAGGTGACCCGCGACCACCCGCTGCACGGCACGGTGCTGGAGCTGGAACGGTCCGGGCGCGCGGAGCGGATCGAGCTGGCCGGCCTGACCCGCGACGAGGTGGCCGCCCAGGTCGCCGGCATCCTCGGCATCCGCCCGGCGACCGGCCAGGTCGGCTCGCTGTTCGACCGCTCGGAGGGCAATCCGTTCTTCGTCGAGGAGCTGGTCGCCGCCGGTCCGACCACCCGGGAGCTGCCCGCGAGCCTGCGGGAGGTGCTGCTGACGCGCGTGGACCGGCTCGGTCCCGCGACGCGGCGAGTGCTGCGCGCGGTGGCCACCATCGGCCGTGTCTGCGACGAGGAACTGATCGCCGCCGTGACCGCGCTGTCGCCGTCCGAGCTGGACGAGGCGCTGCACGAGGCGGTCACGCACCGGCTGCTCGTCGTGGTCGGCGACGACGGTTACGACGTGCGGCACGCACTGCTGCGCGAGGCGCTCGACGCCGAACTGCTGCCCGGCGAGCGCGCCCGCCTGCACGCCGCGATCGCCTCGGCGCTCGACCACCGCGGCCCGTCCGCCGAGCTGGCCCGCCATTGGCACGCCGCCGGCGACCGGGCGCGCGCGCTCGGCGGGTTCGTCGCGGGGGAGGAAGCCGCACAAGGCGCGTACGCGTGGGCGGGTGCGCTCGCGCACTACGAGCGGGCGCTGCGGCTGTGGCCGTCGGTGCCGGACGCCACATCCCGTAGCGGGATGAGCCATGTCGAGCTGCTGCGCCGCGCCGCCGAGGCCGCGCTGGCGGCCGGTGAGGTGGATCGGGCGGCGCGCCTGGCAGAGGAGGCGATGGCCGCCGTCGACCCGGAGACGGCGCCGCTGTGCGCGGCGGGCGTGCTCATGCTCCAGGGCCGTATCCGGTGGGTCGCCGGCGACCTGGCCGCCGCCTGCGCCGTCTACGACCGGGCGGCGGCACTGCTGCCGGCCGACGCGTCGCCCCGCGAACGCGCGCGGCTGCGCGGGCTGCAGGGGCACGTCCTGATGCTCCAGTGCCGTTACCGGGAGTCGGTGGGGTGCTGCCGCGAGGCCATCGAGATCGCTGCGACCGTCGGCGCCCGCGACATCGAGGGCAACGCCCGCAACACCCTGGGCGTCGGGCTGACGATGCTCGGGCAGGTCGAGGCCGGCCTGGCCGAGCTGGCCGGTGCGCTGCGCAGCGCCAAGGACCGCGACGACCCCTGGGAGCTCGGCCGCGCCTACGTCAACTACACCGACGCTCTGCTGTGGGCGGGGCGCTGGGAACGCGCCGCCGAGGTCGGCATGGAGGGCGTGGGCATCTGCCGCCGCCTCGGGTACGGTCGGACCACGTGCATGTGCGCGGCGGGCAACACGCTTGCCGCGCTGATCCGGCTGGGCCGCTGGTCCGACGCCGACCGCCTGGTCGATGAGGTGCTGGACATCGAGGCGCCGCCGTGGCAGCGCTGGGGCGTCACCCTCGCGGCGGCCGAGCTGGAGCTGCGGCGCGGCCACAAGGAGGGCGCGCGGCGGCACCTCGCATCGCTCGCCGAGGCCGCGGCGCGCTCCGAGAGCATCGAGCTGACCAGCGCCTACCACGCCTGCCGGGCCTGGCTGGCGATCACCGACGGTGATCTTCCGGCGGCGCGCGAGCACGCCCTGGCGGGGTTGTCGGCGATCCGGGGCAGCGAGTTCACCCGGCTCGGCCCCGAGCTGTGCGCGTCCGCGCTGCGGGCCGAGGTCGGCCTTCAGGGCGACCCGGAGCCGGAGCCGCTGCTGGAGGAGTGTCGGCGGCTGCTGGCACACATGCCGGCCACGCCGGAAGCGGAGGCGTACGGACTGCAGGCGATCGCGGAGGCCTCCCGGTGCACCGGCCCGGACCCGGAGGCCTGGGCGGCGGTCACGGCCGCGTGGGAGCGCATCGGCGAGGAGTACCGTGCCGCGTACGGCCGGGTCCGGGAGGCCGAGGCGGTCCTCGCCATGCGCGGGTCCCGCGAGCGTGCCAGAGAGCTGCTGCGCGCCGCGCGGAAGACCGCCGACGTCCTCGGTGCGGGTCTGCTCCGCGAGGACGCCGACCGGCTGGCGCGCCGGGCTCGCATCGACCCCGCCGCGCCCGGGAAGACCGGCGCGGGCCTGACCGCGCGCGAGTCGGAGGTGCTCGCGCTGCTGAGCAGCGGGCGGACGAACCGCCAGATCGCCGAGCGGCTGTTCATCAGCGAGCGGACGGTGGCCGTGCATGTGTCGCGCATCCTGCGCAAGCTCGGCGTCCCGAACCGTGGCGCCGCCGCCCACCTGTTCCGCGCCTCCGGCTGACGTTATCGGCGCGCCCGCGGCGAGGCGGTGCGACGCGAACGGCCGGCGGGACGCGAACGAGGCGCGGTGCGGCCGTTGCGGCGTCCGTGCCGCGGAGCCGACGGCGGGGCTCCGGCCGCGCGCTGCGAGGCCACGGGCCGCTCAGAGCCTGGGGGTGAAGGTGGCGCCGCGCAGGCCGCGCTCGACCAGCTCGACGGCGCGGGTGATCGTCACGAGGCGCGCGCCCTCGCGGCGGTAGATGTCGAGCACCGCCTCGACGCCATGAGCGGGGACGGCGTCGGACAGGTCGGTGCGGGCGGTGCGGAATCCCTCGCGCGCCGCCTCCAGGGCGGCGGCGACATGCTGGCGGGCCATGCGCGCCAGCACCACCGGATAGCGGCGCAGCACCCCGTACCGGTGATATTCGGGGGGAACCAGGTCGAAGAGCCAGGCGACGGCGGTGTCCTCGAACCTTTCGGTGCCCGGTGGATGCACTCCGGAGGGCCAGCCGGGCGGCACGTACGCGGTCACGCCTTCAGGATAAGGTTTACCCGAACATGTGTTCGAGTAAAGGCGGGGGAAAAGTTACGCCCGCGGGGCTACTGCTCGTCCTCTTCAGCAGGCTCGCGGCGCCTGGTGATCCTGATCGTGCCCGAGTCGAGGTTGTCGCGGTTGCCCTTGGAGGAGGTGTGCACCTCATGCCGGCGCGTCTTCTCCTTCTCCTGCTCCTCGAGCTGGATCTGCTTGCCCGCGCCGCCGAAGGCCACCTGAAGGTCGGCGAACATGCCGGGCCCGAAGCCCGCGCCGGACGAGGAGTCGCCGCGGATCGCGGACATGAGCCCGCCGCCGCCACCGATCCCGTCCTTCGGCCAGTCGACCACCTCGGGCTCGGTGTTCGCGGGCCGGCGCTTGCTCGGACGCCTGCGTCGGCGCCGGAACGGTGATCTCACGCAACCTCCAACGTTCGGCACGGCGGGAATGATTCCGCACCCGGACCCGCCCAGATGCTATGCGTCATTTCGCCGATCGAGAACGGTACGCTGCGAACGTGCCCCTGACACTGGCCGAGATCGTCGAAATCCTCGACGAACGCTACGACCCGTCGTGGGCCGAGCCGTGGGACGCCGTCGGCCTGGTGTGCGGCAGCCCCGACGCCACCGTCGACCGCGTGCTATTCGCCGTCGACCCGGTGAGCGAGGTCGTCGACGAGGCGCTCGACTGGCGTGCCGACCTGATCGTCACCCACCATCCGCTGCTGCTGCGGCCCGTCCACGGGGTGCCGGCCACCACGGCCAAGGGTCGCCTGGTGCACCGGCTGATCTCCGGGGGTACGGCGCTGTTCACGGCGCACACCAACGCCGACGTCGCCGCGCCGGGCGTGTCCGACGCGCTGGCCCGCGCAGTCGGGCTGGACGGGCCGTTGCGCCCGCTCGACCCGCACGCCGACGACCCGCGTCGCGGTCTCGGCCGCGTCGGCGAGCTGTGCGAGCCGGTCACCCTGGAGGAGTTCACCGCCCGCGTGGGCCGTGGGCTGCCCGCGACCGCGACCGGGCTGCGCGTCGCCGGCGACCCGAAGTGGCCGGTCCGCACCGTCGCCGTCTGCGGCGGAGCGGGCGACTCACTGCTGGACGCCGCCCGCGCGGCCGGGGCCGATGTGTACCTCACCGCCGACCTGCGTCACCACCCGGCCTCGGAGTTCCGCGAGGAGGGCGGCACCGCCCTGGTCGACGCGGCGCACTGGGCGACCGAATGGCCCTGGCTCGCCGACGCGGCCCGGCTGGTACGAGAGACTGGCCTGCAGACCCGGATCTCCGGCGCCGTGACAGACGCGTGGACGTTTCGATCCTGATGAAGGAAATACGTGAAAGCAGCACCTGAAGCCCAGTTGCGCCTCCTCGACCTGCAGGAGCTCGACAGCACGCTCGACCGGCTGGCGCACCGGCGGCGCACGCTCCCCGAGCTGGCCGAGGTCGCACGGCTCGGGGAGCGCCTCCGCGAGGCGGCCGACGCGCTCGTCGCCGCGCAGACCGAGATCAGCGACATCGACCGCGAGCAGAAGAAGGCCGAGCAGGACGTCGACCAGGTACGCGCCCGCGCCGACCGCGACCAGAAGCGGCTCGACTCCGGCCAGGTCGCCTCCGCCCGCGACCTGGAGAGCCTCCAGTCGGAGATCGCCTCCCTGCAGCGCCGCCAGTCCGACCTCGAAGAGGTCGTGCTGGAGGTCATGGAGCGGCGCGAAGAGGCCGAGCGCCGGCTGCGTCAGATCGAGGCCGAGAAGGCCGCCGCCGAAAAGGAGCTGGCCGAGGTCGCCGAGCGCCGTGACGCCGCGTTCCAGAAGATCGACGGCGAGGCCGAGCTGACCCGCACGGCACGCGCCGGCGTCGCCTCCGACATCCCGGCCGACCTGCTGAAGCTGTACGAGAAGCTGCGCGAGCAGCACGGCGGCGTCGCCGCGGCGGCGCTCCTGCGCGGCCAGTGCCAGGGCTGCCACCTGCAGCTCAACACCGTCGAGCTGAACGCCATCCGTGCCGCGGCCGCCGACGAGGTCGTCCGCTGCGAGGAGTGCCGCCGCATCCTCGTCCGCACCAAGGAATCCGGCCTGTGAAACTGATCGTCGAGGCGGACGGCGGCTCCCGCGGCAACCCCGGGCCCGCCGGGTACGGCGCCGTCGTCCGCGACGCGCTCACCGGACGGCCGCTCGCCGAGGTCGCCGAGGCGCTCGGCGTCACCACCAACAACGTCGCCGAGTACCGCGGCCTGATCGCCGGCCTGGCCGCCGCCGCGCGCGTCTCCGCCGCCGCCGACGTGGAGGTCCGCATGGACTCCAAGCTGGTCGTCGAGCAGATGTCCGGGCGCTGGCGCATCAAACACCCGGACATGAAGCCGCTGGCGCTGGAGGCGCAGCGGCTCGCCGCCCGCTTCCCCTCGATCCGCTACACGTGGGTGCCGCGCGAGCGCAACAAGCACGCCGACCGGCTCGCGAACCAGGCGATGGACGCCGCCGCCCAGGGCCGTTCCTGGAGCCCGCCCGAGGCCGCGGACGACGAGGAGCCCGACCCGCCGGCCGCCGCCAAGGGCTGGTCGCCGCCCACCACGCACCCGACGACCACGCTGCTGCTCCGGCACGGCGAGACGCCGTACTCGGGCGAGCGCCGGTTCGCCGGCGTCGGCGACATCCCGCTGACCGGCACCGGCCTGCAGCAGGCCCGCGCCGCCGGTGCCGCGCTGACCGGCAGCGGAATCGACGTCATCGTCGCCTCGCCGCTCAAACGGGCCCGCCAGACCGCCCAGGAGGTCGCCGCCGTCCTCGACGTCCCGGTCCACGTCGAGGACGGCCTGCGCGAGACCGACTTCGGCGACTGGGAGGGCCACACGTTCGCCGAGGTACGCGACCGCTGGCCCGACGAGCTCGACACGTGGCTCGCCGATCCGTCCGTCGCCCCGCCCGGCGGCGAGAGCTTCGCGGCCACCGACCGGCGCGTCCGCACGGCCCGTGACAAGCTCCTCGTCCGCTTCCGCCGCCAGACCGTGCTGGTGGTCTCGCACGTGACCCCGATCAAGACGCTGGTCCGGCTCGCGCTCGACGCGCCGCCCGCCGCGCTCTACCGCATGCACCTCGACGTCGCGTCGCTGTCGTCCGTCGACTGGTACGCCGACGGCCCCGCCGTCATGCGGTACTTCAACGACACCCACCATTTGCGCGCGGCGACCTGACGGCCGGCTCCGGCGACGGCGGGGCGGCTCGGCCCGTCCGGGGAAGGCCGCCTCCCGCGGCTGATCGACCCCTGGGCACAAGCCGGGGCGATAGGGTGTTGTACCGGGTGGACGAGCCGGCCGGGCGGCCGCGTCGGAGGTCGCTTTCCGCGGCCCTGACGAGGAAGGTCCGGGCTCCACAGGGCAGGGTGGTCGGTAACGCCGACCCGGGGTGACCCGCGGGAAAGTGCCACAGAAAGCAGACCGCCTCCGGTTACCGCCGGGGGTAAGGGTGAAAGGGTGGTGTAAGAGACCACCAGCGTCCCAGGTGACTGGGGCGGCTCGGCAAACCCCACCCGGAGCAAGGTCAAGAAGGGCCCGCCACGGCGGGCTCGCGCAGGTGTCCGAGGGCGGCCCGCCCGAGCCTGCGGGTAGACCGCTTGAGACTGCCGGCAACGGCAGCCCTAGATGGATGGCCGCCGCTCCGCGCACGCGGACGCACAGAACCCGGCCTACAGGCCGACTCGTCCACCCGATTGCGCTCTGACCTACGGCGCAAGTCGTCACACTCCCGATCGGGGCACGTTGCGGGCACGGCCGGAGGTCGTGAAATTGTGGTGTCCTCGGTGAGCCCGGCGCCGCCGCCGCGATTCAACGCCGATGAGACCTAGTGCAGGTCGAATATGCGAATAAAGAAGACCGCCGCGTTTCTCTCGTGATCGACACAATGAAGTAGTAGAAGATAGCGCCGTGGTAAGGAATAAGATCGCGCTGCTGGCCGGGGCGTTCACCGTTGCGCTGGCCTGTACCGCTGGCTGTGCGGCATCCACGCCCGGAGCGAGAACCGGTCCGCCGCCTTCCGCAGGCGCCGGCCTGTCCTTGCCGGCCCCCACCGGCCCGTACCGTATCGGGACGGTGGCGCTCCATCTGGTGGATCGCTCCTGGCCCGACCCCTATCTGCCGGACCAGCGCCCCCGCGAACTCATGATCTCACTGTGGTATCCGGCGGAGCCGCGCAACGGCCGGCCGGCCGCGCCGTACATGCCCTTACTTGGGTGACTGGCTGTTCGCCACCCTCCTGCACCGGCCCGAACCGTTGCTCGAACGGCGCAGCGGCGCGTACCCGGAGATCGAACCCGAGCCATAGCCGGCGGCCGGGCTCACAACTTGCCGCCGACCAGCACAGGATGGTGGTTCCCCAGGCGCCGGCCGAACTCTTCGATGAACTCGGGGCGGAACGGGGGCCAGTTCCAGAACGTGAAGCCCAGATGACCGAGGGCGAAGTAATCGTCGTCCCACTTCCAAGCGGCCGGCTCGACCCGGCGCGAGCAGGCCGGGCAGGCGATGACGACGTCGCGTCCTTCGCCCCAGCCGTCCACGACGGCACCGAAGGGCGCCCATGCCTCCTCATCGAGCTCGAAGTACTCGTCAACCAGTTCGATCGTGGTCGAGCAGTACGGACAGGCCACGGCCGTGGGCTCACCCTGCCCCCCGTCGAAGACGGTTCGAGTCGTGGTGATGTCCAAGCCGTTCGCCCACACGTTCTGCCAGGGGGTGCTCCAGCCGGAGGCGCCCACGACCTCATCGGCGCGCGGTCCGGGCGGGTATCCGAGATCTTTGCCCAGGACGCAGTCGGTACGATCCGGCAACACGATCCCGGAAGAGATCAGCCAGGCCTGTACATCCGTAGCGAGGGCATCTGCCTCCTGCGGCGCCGCCTGCACGTCGACGATCGTCTGAAACCAATCTCCCACGATCACTCCCTGCTCATCAGATCATCGCAAGCGATGCAAACCTAGGGCACGGAACGGACAAGTCTCTCGTTCACTCACCCGGCCGATGTCCCGGGGCCTCTCGCAGCTGCGCGACGCCGGCCGAGGTAACGAGAGCGTGGTCAGCGCAGCTCGTCAGAGAGCCGGACGAAACGATGGCCTGACGCCAGCAGGTGCGGAACGGCGGCCGCGATGCCCCGGGCGGTGCCGCCCCCGGGGTGGTTCATATGGCAGATCACGATGGAGCCGGCGGGGGCGGCGGACACCGTGCGGCGGACCTCCTCGTGCGTGAACGTGGCGCCCCCGTCGCCGTTGACGCTGAAGCTGACGACGCGCTCGCCCATGTCGGTGACGATCCGCGCCGCGACGTCGTCGCAGTAGGCGGTGCCGGACCGGAAGAAGCGCGGCGGGGCGCCCAGGAGCCGGGCGAGCCTGGCGTGGTTCCCGGCGACCTCGTCGTACACCTCGCCGGCGTTGCGGGTGCCGGCGATGCCGTACGCGCACCGCCCGGTGACCGACAGCGGACGGTGGCGGGTGCCGTGGTTGGCGATCTCGAACAGCGGATCGGCGGCCAGCCGCCGGAAAGCGGATGGGTTGGCGTCGATCCACCGGGAGTTGATGAACAGGGTCGCGGGCACCCGCCGCCGGCGCAGGAAGTCGATCAGGGCCCGGTCGTATCCGCTGCCGCCCGGCCCGCCGCACGCGTCGAACGTCAGCGCGACGACGCGCTGTGTGGTGGGAAGAGCGCGCAGCACACCATACGCCCCGAACCCCCAGTAATGCGGTTCACGGTGACCGTAACGGGCGACGATCTCCGCACGGGTCACCGCGGGCGTCGCCGTCGCGGTGGTGACGCGGGCGGATCGGCTCGGCGTGCCGCCTCCGGGTGCGGTGGGGGGAACGGCCGGTGCGGTCGGCGCACCGGCGGGCGAGCCGGCCCGGCCCGCGCAGCCGGCGAGCGCCCCTGTCGCCATCGCCACGAGCACCGCACGGCGGCTGGAGGGCATCGCGCATTCCTTCACTTGTCGGGCGGCAGCGGCTCCGGAGAGCGTGGGATTCGCGGGCGGCGCGCGGTCCCGCCGGGACGGCCCGGCGGCGCTGCGGCGCGTGTCGTGAACGATCACCCCGCCCGCGAGAGCCAATGATGCGCCCTGCGGCGTTCGCGGGAGGTTAATCGTTACGGGCGGCGTCCCGGGGGTCCGGTGCCGCGGAGGGCACGCGTGACCGCCGCCCCGCTCTGACGTGCCGTCATCGGCGGCGCCTGATGAAGTGGATCGCGGCGACCGCGATCGTGATCAAGATGACGATCAGGATGACGATGCCGATGATGGCGGCCTGACGCTCATAGCGCGGCAGCGGGCGGCCCCCGCCGGCCCACCACGCGACCGCCGGGAAGAGGCCGGATCGCGAGCGCGCCGGGAGGAAGGCGCCTGCCGCGATCGCACGCGCCACCGTCGCCGTCGTCCGGCCCATCCATTCATGGTCGCGCGGTCGCCTCGCATGGCTGGTCATCGCTTGGCCAACAAGTGCACAGGCGTATGGCATGTCCGGAACGACGCGGACGCCACGGCCGGCGTGCGCGGGAGATCATGGGCCGTGCCGCGTACCCGTGTGACCGACGAGCCTCCCGTTGTCCGGGAACCGGTGCTCGACTCGACCCGCGGTCGCGGGCTCGCGATCGTCGGCGCGCTGTCCGCCGACGCGGGCCGGCATCCCACGGCGCAGGGCAAGGTGGTCTGGTTCGAGGTCATCCCGGTGTGGCCGTATGTACCGCCGGCTGGAACGCCGGAACGAGCCGGTGCCGATGACCCGCCGGACGTCTCCCGATCCGGACGGGGCGCGGTCCGGACCAGAACCCGGACGAGAAGCCGTTGGGGGAGGGTGGTGGACCGCGGCGGCGGGGCGGTCGTCACCGCCGCCGCGGCCGATCGGGGACCGTCCGGGGTCGGCACGGACGGGCGGGTGTCTCAGCAGGCGCCGCCGATCTTCGCGAACATCTCGCGGGCCTCGTCCGGATAGCGTTCGATCAGGCGGTGCAGCTCCGCGAGTTCGGCGTCGCGGCGGGGGTGCCCGACGATCGTCATCTCATCGAGGATTCGCCGGAACTCGCTCAGTTCCTGGTCATAGCTCATAGTGCATCCCCGTGCTGGAAGCGGTCGGCCGGTACGGACACGTGGCGTTTTCGCGCGAGGGAGGAGAGCGTCCGGGGACCCGGCAGGGGACGGCCGCGTCACCGCGCCGCAGGCGGCGGGCGGGAGGGATGCCCGCCGGCGACGCTGCCGGCGGAATCGCCTCACCGGCTGCCGATGACACGGCTGATCTCCTTGGCCGCCATCGCCTTGTTCACCGCCGGGCAGATCGGCTCACCCCACGAGTAGAAGAACCAGTACGCGTCGCCGTCGACGGCGTGGTGGGCGCACCGGATCGTCTCCGACAGCGTGGGGACGTGCGGATTGCTGGCGCGGAGGTAGGGCAGCGCGCCGTGCGGCTGGTCGATGGCGGTCTGGAAACCGGCTTGATCGAGCGCACTCTGGAGTTCGTGCAGGTGTCGGAAGACCGACGATGTGACGGTCTCCTCGCCCATCTCGCGTCTCCTCATCGCCCGTGGCCACGGCCGTCGGTCCAGACGGTAAAGTCCGTTGCCGGGCGGTTGCGAGGAGTGTGCCCGAGTGTGACGCTGCTTTCAGTCGAGTGCGGCGATCGCCCCGGCGATGAGGTGGCGCGCGGGGGCACCGAACACCGCCATCGCCGACAGCTCGGCGAACGCCTTCACGTACAGGTCGATCTCGCCGGGCGACGTGACGGTCACGGAGGCGGACAGCAGCTCGACCGAGACCTGCTCGGTGTCGAAGATGTTGAAGCCTTCGAGCGTCCACATGCGGCGGCCGCCGTGCTCGAACGGGATGACGCCGAGCGACACCGAGGGCAGCGCCATTACCTCCAGCAGGTGGCGCAGCTGGCCCGCCATGGTCTCGGCGCCGCCGACCCGGTAGCGCAGCACGGCCTCCTCGATGAGGACGGCGAAGCGGTGGTCGCCGGCGCGTATGACGTTCGAGCGGGCCATGCGGGCGGTGACGGCCTCCTCGACGTCGTCGGGGGTGCCGTGGAAGCCGGCGATCGCGGACAGCAGCGCGCCCGCGTAGGCGGGGGTCTGCAGCAGGCCGGGGACGACCTGGGAGCAGTAGACGCGGAACTGGCGGGTCCGCTCGTACAGCGGTATCCAGGACTCCTGCACCCGCCGCAGCCCGCTGCGCTGTAACCGCCGCCACTCGACGTAGGCGCCCTCGACGGAGCGGAGGGAGGCGATGAGGTCGGCGGTGCGGTCCTCAGCGCTGCAGATGGCGCACCACTTGCGGATGTCGTCCGCGGAGGGCGCCCGCGAGGCGTGCTCGATCTTGGAGATCTTGGTGCGATCCCAGCCGGCGGCCGCCGCCAGCGCCGTGGCGGTCAGGCCGGCGTCGACCCGGATCTCCCGCAGCCGGTCGGCGAGCGCCTGGCGCGCGGCCTGGACCGATGAGGAGGGCGACGACAGCACGCGGGCGTGTGCCGGACGTTCAGGTGGGGCGATGGTCCTCATGGTCGGCTCCGCTTCCCCCGGCCGCCTCTGGTAAGGCGGAGGTGCATGGCTTCACCACGTCAGGATCCTCCCAGACGTTCCGGCGAAGGAGATCCCGAACGTCCGGGATGTAGCCGGATCTGGCATCCGTCCGCGACGCCCGAACGTTTGCCCGGCGGGACGGAGCCGTGCTCGCCGATGGGCCGGCCATCGCGTCCGCTCAGCGATGCATCGTGCACCGCCCCGCCGTGACGTTGTATTCGAAACGGATGAAGCCCGTCAGTGGTTCCGGGATACCGCGGATCTGCCGCATCCGGACATCGGGGGTGACGGAAGTTCCCACAAGGCCGAACGATCGGCGAGACCGCGTCGTCCCGCCGGCCGTGCCGGGGCCGATGGCGACGGCGGATCCGGAGACGGGGATGCGGTCTCGCACGTCCTGGGGTCCGCCGCGCGCGCCGGCGGATGGCTCACTGGATGGCGGGACCTCCGGCGACATCGCACGCCTCCTTCAGGATCGGAGCCATCCGGGCCGGCAGGCGCAGCACCGTCTCGTGAGCGGGGATCGGGCCGGTCGCCAGGCATTCCGCCCGCGTCGCGGTGTCGGCCCGCCAGCCCTGGATGACGATCTCGCTGGTGGCCTCGTCGACCCATACGGTCGGGCAGTTGTGCCCGTTGGTGAACGGGTCGATTCCAACGAACTTCAGCGGCATGGACGACCTCCTGCTCGAATGCTCGTGACAGATGCGTACGGAAGAATCACGTACGGTGAGTAGGCGGTCAAACGGTTGCCCGAAAATCGAATGCATGGACGGTGAAGAATCGTTCTACCGCAGATGAGCGCGGCGATGGTGGATTATCACCCCGACCGTTCCTATCACGGTGCGTAATCGGTGTGGCGTTTCACGCACGGCGCCCGGCGCCATCCCCGCCGGCCGCCATCGGCCGCCGTCGGCTGGTTCGCGTGCCGGTGGCGCGCGCCGAGGCGGGGCGCGCTGATGCGGGGCTCGCCGGCGTGAGGCGTGGCGATGCGGGGCGCGGAGGCACTCGGCGAAGGAACGCCGGCCCGCGCCGGGAACGGTGTCCCGCCGCGGGCCGGCGCAGGCCGATGACCAGCGTCAGCTCCGGTAGTCGCCATAGGGGCGCCAGTCGTCCGAGCGCTTGTCCTCGGTGCTGTTGCTGCCGTAGGAACTGCCGTACGGGCTGGTCGGGTAGGCCTGGGTCTTGTCGGCGTCGTCGGCGCCCGGGCCGCCGGAGGAGCCGGTGCCGTAGCCGTTCGCCGCCGACGACCCGTAGTAGCCCGAGCCGTAAGAGGAGGAGCCGGACGCCGGGTACCCCCCGGAGGAGTAGCCGCCGGACGAGCCGTCGCCGCTGCCGCCGTAGGAGCCGTAGTCGGACGACGAGGGCGTGTAGCCGCCCCCCGGCGGATCGTCGCCGAGCGGCGAGCCCGATCCGTACGACGAGGTGGCGTCGGACGAGTAGCCGGACGACGAGGAGGACGAGGAGTAGGTGCCGCTGTCGTAGGAGGAGGACCCGTACCCGCTCGCCGAGGAGTAGCCGCTCCCCAGCGGGTCGGAGCCGTACGGCGAGTCGGCGGAGGATCCGTAGCTCGGCGAGGACGAGGTGCCGTGGTCGGAGGACGACGATGACCCGTAGGAGGACAAGGAATCCGACGGCGACCAGCCGCCGAGCGAGGACGACGACGAGCCGTAGGACGGGCGCTCCCTGGTGTCGAGCGGGTCCTTCAGCGGGTCGAAGCCGCCGGACGTGCCGGCGGACTCCGCGGCGGACCGCGCGCGGTCCGACTGGATCTTGGCCAGCAGTTCGTCCACCGACGGCAGCTTGAGCGGATCGTCGCCGACCGGGCCGGCCTTCGGCGTACCACCCGCGGGTGCGCCGGCCGTCGGCGTGCCGAGGGGCGGGGAGCCGGCCGAGGGGGTCGGCGTCGAGGGCGGCACCGGGGGAGGGGAGCCGTAGGACGGCCGCTCGCCGGTGTTCAGCGGGTCGTCGCCGTACGGGCTCGGCGTGTCGCCGCCGTAGGAGAAGCCGCCGCTCTGCTCGGCCGACCCGTACGCCGGTGTGGTCGTCGTCGGCTCGGCCTCGCCCGCGTGCCGGGAGGGGACCTCCAGAGTGCTCGGGATCGAGGAGGGGGTGAGCGGGTCGGCCATCACCGCCGGCTGGGGGGTCGTCGGTGGCGCGGGCGAGTCGACCGGCGGGCCCTGGGGCGCGTTGTGGCCCGGGAAGAGGGCCGGCGCCGGCGGGACGGCCTCCTGCATACGCGTGGGGGCGACCGGCTCGATCGGCTCGGCGGGGCCGAGGGGGTCCTGCCCGCGCGGGGCGGCGGGCTCGTCCTTGTCCTGCCGCCAGGGGAACTTCGGCTTGTCGAAGGTGATGGTCGACCAGTACTCGTCGTCGTCCATCTCTTCGCTGGGCCGTTCGGGCACCGGTGCGGAGCCGGCCGGGAGCTGAGCGGGGCCGGAACCGGCCATCGGCGCCGACGGGAGCTGGCTGTGCGGCGCCTGCCCGGCCATCGGCCCGCCGGCGACGCGCATGTCGCCGCCGTACGGCTCGTCGTCGGGATCGTCGCTGCGGGAGCGACGGCCGCGGGACCTGCCGGCGCGGCGGCCCCGAGGCTGCTCGTCGTCGGACATCCAGTCGTCATCGTCTCCGGCGCGGCTCGCCCTCATCCCCAGGGCGATGAGCACTCCGACGAGAATCACGACCGCGACCAGACCGAGGACAACGATCAGACCCCACATAGCACCACCCAACACCATGGTCTAGCGGTCGACGCCGACGCGGAGACCATTTCCCGTGATCATCGGCACCCGGGCCCCCATGGACCTAGACCGAATTGTTGCCGACCGCTATGACCCTTGTCATACGGTTCGCGAACATCTAGCTTCACACTACTTGCCTTCACGGATGCTCTGTCCGTGAAGCGTCACCGGTCCCTCCCGTACCGGCGACCGGCGCGTCCCATCAGGGCCGTCCGCGGCCCCGGCGGCCTGTCACTTCTGCTCCCCGAAGCGTACGGAGATCCTGCCGCGCGCGATCGTGCGGGCGGCGATGGCCGACAGGGCGGTCTGCAGCTTCGCCCCGTTGCGCAGCGGCACCTTCTCCCGCAGCGCGTACATCGTGAAACGGTAGTGATGCACCTCACCCTTCGGCGGGCACGGCGGGGCGTACCCGACCTTGTGCGCGGTGTTCAGCGCCTGCTGCGCGTGCGGCGGGATGACGCCTTCGAGGAGCTCGTTCGCCGTGGCGTCGAGGTTGAACAGCACCCAGTGCACATAGGCGCCGCTGGGGGAATCGGGATCGTCGACCACGAGGGCGAAGCCGTTCACGCCGCTCTGCGTCACCGACCAGCGCAGCGGCGGCGTCTTCGCCCGGCCGCCGTACTCCGGGCAGGCGAAGCGGACCGGCAGCGGAGCGCCGTCGCGGAACGCCGGGCTGGTGACCGTGATCGAGTCGGGCACGCTGCCCTTCACGACCTTGGTCTGCCCGACCAGCCCGCAGCCGGTCAGCGACAGCAGTCCGACGGCGGCCAGCGCGACCGGCCGCCACAACGTGGTCATCATCGATACACAGCTCCCGGGGGACGATCGTACGCCGCGCCCGGCCGGTGTCCGCGCATCCGGCGTCGGCGCGACGGCCCCGCGCGCGGCCGGCGCGCGGATCCGCGACGGGCCTGTGGCACACCCTAGGGTCGCGCGGCGCCGTGCGCTCGCCGACGGCACCCGCCGGCGGCGGGCGATCGCGCGCGGCGCGCGGACGGCGCGGAGCGACGAAACCGGAAGCGATGGCGTAATTCACGGCGGAAGACGACCGACTAAAGCGGTATTTCGTCAAATTCACCGTTTCTTCGCTGGGTGATCTCTCGCCTCGCGGAGATCTCCGGGCTAGCTTGTGAAACAATTCACGATCAACGAGGAGAGAAGCCGTGGCCACGAGCCCGAACACGAGCCGGACCACCACTCCCCACATCCTCATCGTGGGCGGCGGGTACGCCGGGATGTACACCGCGCTGCGACTGCGGCGGCGCCTCCGCCGCGGAGAGGCGACCATCACCGTCGTCGACCCGCATTCGCACATGACCTACCAGCCCTTCCTGCCCGAGGTCGCCGCCGGGCACCTGGCCGCCCGCCACGTCGTCGTGCCACTGCGCCGGGTGCTGCCGCACGCGCGCGTCCTGAACGGCCGGGTCGTCTCCATCGACCACGCCTCCCGGGTCGCCGCGGTACGGCCCGCGCACGGGCCGGCCATCGACGTCCGCTACGACCACCTCGTCCTCACCGCCGGGTCGGTGTCCCGCACGCTGCCGATCCCCGGGCTGGCCGTGCACGGCATCGGCTTCAAGAACGTCGCAGAGGCCTTCCACCTGCGCAACCACGTCCTCGCACAGCTTGACGTGGCCGCCTCGACCACCGACCCGCGGGTCCGGCGCCGGGCGCTGACGTTCGTCTTCGTCGGCGGCGGGTTCGCCGGCGTCGAGGCCCTCGCCGAGCTGGAGGACATGGCCCGCGGCGCGCTGCGCTACTACCCGGACCTGGCGCCCGGCGACATGCGCTGGGTGCTGGTCGAGGCCGCCGACGGGATCCTGCCCGAGGTCGGCGAGCGCATGGGCCGCTACACCCTCGACGAGCTGCGCCGCCGGGGCGTCGACGTGCGCCTGCACACCCGGCTCACCTCGGCCGTCGACCACAGGATCGAGCTGGACGACGGTACCGCGTTCGAGGCGGGCACGCTCGTGTGGACCGCCGGGGTACGGCCCAGCCCGCTCACCCGCGCCACCGACCTGCCCCGCGACCGGCAGGGACGGATCGTGGCGACCGAGTACCTCACCGTCGACGGGGTTCCGGACGCCTTCGCCGCCGGCGACTGCGCGGCCGTCCCCGACCTGACCCGGCCGGGCGAACTCTGCGCGCCCAGCGCCCAGCACGCCGTGCGCCAGGCCCGGCGGCTCGCCGACAACCTCGTTGCCACGCTGCGCGGCCGGCGGCTCCGCCCGTACCGGCACTCCCACGCCGGATCGGTCGCTGGCCTCGGCCTGTACCGCGGCGTCGGGCACGTGTACGGCGTGCGGCTGCGCGGGTTCGCCGCCTGGTTCATGCACCGCGCCTACCACCTGTCGCGGGTGCCGACCTGGAACCGGAAGGTGCGGGTGATGGCCGACTGGACGCTCGCGCTGTTCTTCCGGCGCGAGACCGTCGCGCTGGGCGGCATCGACCGCCCGCGCGCGGAGTTCGAGCTGGCCAGCCGCCACGACCAGGCGGCCTGAACCGCCCGGCCGCCCGGTCACGGGGTGCCGACCGGGCGGCCGGGCCCCGGGCCGGACGGCGCGGGCGACCGGTCACAAGGTCGGGTCGGGCAGCCGGGTCATGGCCGCGTCGATGCGCTCCTGGGACAGCTCCAGGTCCTGCGTCTCGCCGCGCAGATACCGGTCGTAGGCGGCCATGTCGAAGTGCCCGTGCCCGCACAGCGCGGTGAGGATCACCTTCGCCTCGCCGGTGCGGGCGCACTCGCGCGCCTCTTCGACGGCGGCGGCCAGCGCGTGCGTCGGCTCCGGCGCCGGCACGATGCCCTCGGTGCGGGCGAACAACACGCCGGCCTCGAAGCACTCGCGCTGCCGCTTGGCCACCGCCTCGAACAGGCCGAGCTCGTAGATGTGCGACAGCAGCGGCGCCATGCCGTGGTAGCGCAGCCCCCCGGCGTGGATCGGGTCGGGCACAAAGTCGTGGCCGAGGGTGTGCATCTTTAGCAGCGGCGTCAGGCCCGCCGTGTCGCCGTAGTCGTAGGCGTACCTCCCGCGCGTGAACGACGGCGCGGCGGCCGGCTCGACCGCGCGGAACACCGGCGACATCCGCCCCGCCAACTTCTCGCGCAGGAACGGCAGGAACAGCCCGGCGAAGTTGGAGCCGCCGCCGGTGCAGCCCACCACGAGGTCGGGCGTCTCGCCGGCGAGGGCGAGCTGTTCGAGCGCCTCCTCGCCGATCACGGTCTGGTGCATCAGCACGTGGTTGAGCACGCTGCCCAGCGCGTACCGCGTGTCGTCGGGGTCGGCGGCGGCCTCGACCGCCTCGCTGATCGCGATGCCGAGCGAGCCGGGCGAGCCGGGCTCGTCGGCGAGGATCTTGCGCCCGGCGGCGGTCTCCTGCGACGGGCTGGCGTGCACCCGTGCACCGTAGGTCTCCATCAGCGCGCGGCGGTACGGCTTCTGGTCGTAGGACGCGCGGACCATCCAGACCTCGCAGTCGAGGCCGAACTGCGCGCACGCGAACGCCAGCGCGGAGCCCCACTGGCCGGCCCCGGTCTCGGTGGTGAGCCGGCGCACGCCCTGCCTGGCGTTGTAGTAGGCCTGCGGCACGGCGGTGTTCGGCTTGTGCGACCCGGACGGGGAGACGCCCTCGTACTTGTAGTAGATGCGGGCGGGCGTGCCCAGGGCCCGCTCGAGGCGGCGGGCGCGCAGCAACGGCGTGGGCCGCCACAGCCGGTACACCTCGCGCACCTCCTCCGGGATCTCGACGTGGCGGTCGCCGGTCACCTCCTGGAGGATGAGGTCCATCGGGAAGAGCGGGGCGAGGTCGTCCGGCCCGACCGGCCGGAGGGTGGCCGGGTGCAGCGGAGGGGGCGGCGGTGCGGGGAGGTCGGCGATCACGTTGTACCAATGGCGCGGCAGGCGGGACTCATCGAGATATATCTTGGTCGTGTCGTCCGGCATCGTGCCCTCCTCGGGTCTCGGGCCGGGGGCGTCGGGCGGTGCGGCCCGGCGCCTCGCGCGCGGCGGTCTGCGGCGTCACCGGCCCGGCGGTGCCGTGCCCGGTGACTCGGCGGCGCCTGCGCAAGGTGACGTCTCGTGCACACTGGCATCCCGGCGGTGGCCGGCACAAGGGAAGGACCGAATCGTGCACATCGCGGTGCTAGGTCCCCTCGAGGTGACCGATGACGCCGACCGGCCGATCGAGATCGGCGGGGCCCGGCTGCGCACGCTGCTGATCATGCTCGCGCTGGAGGCCGGCCGGGTCGTCACCGGCGACCGCATCGCCGACGGTCTGTGGGGCGACGCGCCGCCGTCCGGCGCGCCGAACGCGCTGCAGTCGCTGATCTCCCGGCTGCGTCGCGCGCTGCCCGGCGCCGCGATCGAATCGCACCCCTCCGGCTACCGCCTCGACGTCCCGGCCGAGGCGGTCGACATCGCGCGGTTCGAGCGGCTCGTCGCGGAAGGACGCGCCGCCCTCGGCGCCGACCCGGCGCGCGCCGTCGGCCTGCTCGCCCGGGCCCTGGACCTGTGGCGCGGCCCCGCCCTCGCCGACGTCGCCGACGCGCCGTTCGCCCGCGAACACGTGTTCCGGCTCACCGAGCAGCGCCTCGGCGCGATCGAGGACCACGTCGAGGCCCGGCTCGCGCTCGGCCGCGCCGACCCCGCCGAGGTCGAGGCCCTGGTCGCCGCGCACCCGCTGCGCGAGCGGCTGCGCGGCCAGTACATGCGGGTGCTGTGCGCCGCCGGGCGGCGCGCCGACGCGCTCGCGACCTACGACGACGTGCGGCGTCTCCTCGCCGACGAGCTCGGCGTCGACCCGTCGCCGGAACTGCAGGCCGTGCACCTGGCCGTGCTGCGCGGCGAGGCCGGCGGTGCCGCGCGCGCCCGCCGGGCCGGCAACCTGCGCGCCCGGCTGACCAGCTTCATCGGCCGCGAGGAGGAGATCGAGCGGGTCGGCAAGCTGCTGGAGGAGAACCGCCTGGTGACCCTGACCGGGCCGGGCGGCGCCGGCAAGACCCGGCTGGCGGTCGAGGCCGCCGAACGCCTCACCGACCGCATGCCCGGCGGCGTCTGGCTGGTGGAACTGGCCCCCGTCGGCGACCCGGCCGAGGTCCCGCACGCGCTGCTGAGCACCCTCGGCCTGCGCGACACCGCCCTGATGGCGGCCGTGCGCGGCAGCCCGCCCGCCACCGCAGACCCGCTCGACCGCCTTGTCGCCGCGCTCGCCGGCGAACGCCCGCTGATCGTGCTGGACAACTGCGAGCACCTCGTCGACGCGTGCGCCGCCGTCGTCGACCGGGTGCTCGCCGAGTGCCCCGGCGTGCGGGTGCTGGCCACCAGCCGCGAACCGCTCGGCATCACCGGCGAGACGCTCTGCCAGGTGCCGCCGCTCGCCGTCCCGCCGTACGAGACGGCGGCCGGCGCCGACGACGACGGGCCGCTCGGCTACCCGGCGGTGCGCCTGCTGGACGAACGCGGCGCCGCCGTTCGCCCTGGTTTCAGCGTGTCCGCCGACCCCGACGCGGCGCTGGCGATCTGCCGCAGCCTGGACGGCATGCCGCTGGCCATCGAGCTGGCCGCCGCCCGCCTGCGCACGATGACCGCGGCGCAGATCGCCGACCGCCTCGACGACCGGTTCCGGCTGCTGACCGGCGGCAGCCGCACCGCGCTGCCGCGCCACCAGACCCTGCGTGCCGTCGTCGACTGGAGCTGGGAGCTGCTCGACGAGCGCGAGCGGGCGCTGCTGCGGCGGCTGTCGATGTTCGCCGGCGGCGCGACGCTGGAGGCGATCGAGGAGATCTGGGGCGCCGACGTGCTCGACCCGCTCGCCGGCCTGGTAGACAAGTCGCTCGTCGCCGTCGACGCGGCGGGCCGCTACCGGTTGCTGGAGACCATCCGCGCGTACGGCGCGGAACGCCTGTCGGAGGCGGGGGAGACGAAGGCGACGCGGCGTGCGCACGCCCGCTACTTCCTCCGGCTCGCCGAGGCCGCCGAACCGATGCTGCGCACCCGCGACCAGATGGCGTGGCTGGAGCGCCTCACCGCCGAGTACGACAACCTGCACTCGGCACTGCGCTGGACGATCGAGGTGGAAGACGCCGCGTTGGCCATCCGGTACGTCGCCGCGCTGGGCTGGCACTGGTTCCTGCGCGGCGTGCGGATCGAGGGACGCCAGCTCACCCGCGACGCGCTCCGGCTGCCCGGCACGCCGCCACACGGCCAGGCGTGCGCGCTCGCCCGCCTGTACCTGCTGCTCGCCGACATCGGCGAAGGCGGCGAAGACGGTCTGCGGCCGGACGACAACGCCGCCGTCGCCGAACGCATCGCCGCGATCCTCGACGCCTGTGCCGGTGTGGACGAGGAGGACCGGCACCCGATGCTCCGGATCGTGCCGATGGGCGTCGCCCTCATGGAGGGGCGGATCGACGACGCGCTCGCCTCGATCGAGCGTCTGGCCGCGGCCCGCGATCCCTGGCTGCGCGCCTGCGCGCAGAGCATGCGCGGCCATGCGCTGATCATCATGGGCAGGGTGGACGGGACCGAGGAGATATTCGGCGCCGCGCTCGCGGAGTTCCGCGCCCTCGGCGAACGCTGGGGGCTGTCGTTCACGCTCACCTGCCTGGCTGAGATGGCGTTGTGGCGCGGCGACCCGGCCGGCACCAAGGCCTACATCGACGAGGCGCTCGCCTGCTCCGCCGAGCTCGGCAGCCACGATGACGCCGGCCACCTGCGGATGCGCCTCGCGCACGCCTACACCGCGCTCGGCGACGAGGAGCGGGCGCGCGCCGAGCTGGAAGAGGCGTGGCGGATGGCCGAGAGCCGCGGCGTCGCGCAGGACCTCGCGTTCGCCCGCTACGCCGAGGCCGAGGTCGCCCGGCATGCGGGAGACCTGGTCCGCGCCCGCGCACTGCTGGAAGAGGCCACCGAATGGAACGCCTCCCAGCCGCCGCACTTCCCCTCGATGGTCAACACCCAGCTCGGCGTCATCTACGCGATCGAGGGCGACGCTGCGGCCGCGCTGGAGCGGCACCACGAGGCGTTCCGGCTGGCCCGGCTCACGCACGACGCCCCGATCGCCGCGCTGGCCGTGGTCGGCCTGGCGCACCTCGCCTGGCGGACCGGCGACCACGAGCAGGCGGCGACGCCGCTGGGCGCGGCGGTCGGCATCCGCGGCACCGAAGACCGCTCCCTCGCCGACCCGCCGCGCATCGAGCGGGCGGCACGCGACGCGCTCGGCGACGAGCGGTACGCGGAGGCGTTCGCCCGCGGCAGGGCCATGGGCGTCGCCGGGGTCGCCGCCCTCCTGGGCATCGGCGACCCCGGCGGTACGCCCGGCCGCGCGCCGGACGCGCCGGAACCGGCCTCGTGACGGTCAGACCTTGCGGCGGAGGGCGCGGACGGCGAGCGGGGCGAACACGACCGCGATCGCGGCGGCCCACAGCAGCGCCTTGACCGTGGGCGTGGCCGCCGCCCCGCCGTTGATGAGGCCGCGGCACGCGTCGGCGAGGTTCGTCACCGGGTTCACCTTGACCCACGCCTGCAGCCAGCCCGGCATCGTGTCGACCCGTGCGAACGCGCTGCTGGTGAAGCTCAGCGGGAAGATCGTCGTGAAGCCGAAGATCTGCACCTTGTCCGGCGCGTCGGCCAGCACCCCGATCAGCACCGCGATCCACGAGAACGCCAGCGAGAAGGCGAGCAGCAGCAGGAACGCCGCGAGCAGCCCGCCGGGGCCGGTGTGCACGCGGAAACCGATCAGCATCCCGACCGCGAGCAGCACCGCCATCGACCAGGCCTGCTTCACGCTGTCGGCGACGATGCGGCCGGCCAGCGGCGACATCCGCCCGATCGGCAGGCTGCGCAGCCGGTCGAACACCCCCTTGGTGATGTCGGTGTTCAGCATGAACCCGGTGTTCATCGTGGCGAACATGGCGTTCTGCGCGATGATGCCGGGCAGCGCGAACTGCAGGTAGCGGGTCGGGTCGCCGCCCGACATCTGCCCGCCGAACACGTACGTGAACAGCAGCACGAACATGATCGGCTGGAGGCTGAGGTCGATCAGCTCCATCGGGTTGTGCTTGATCTGCACCAGGCTCCGCCAGGCCAGCGTCATCGTGTGGCGCAGCGTCGCGGTCGGCGGCACGCGGGACGTCAGCGGACGCGGCCCGGTCAGCGTCGAGACGGTCATGCGCGGCTTCCTTCCGTGATCGGTTCGGGGGTGACGTCCTCCGCGCGGTGGCCGGTCAGGGCGAGGAAGACCTCGTCCAGGGTCGACCTGCGCAGCGACAGCTCGGCCACGAGCACGCCCGCCTCGTCGAGGCGCCGTACGATCGTCGGCAGCACCGCCGGATCCGAGATCGGCGCGGTGACCAGCTCCCCCTCGACCTGCATGCCGTCGCCGGTGACCACGCTGACCAATCCGGCCACCGTCTCCAGGTCCCCGTCGTCGACCGGCCGCACCTGGAGCACCTGACCGCCAACTTGGTTCTTCAGCCGGTCGGGGGTGCCGTTCGCGATGACCATGCCGCGGTCGATGACGACGATCTCGTCGGCGAGCTGGTCGGCCTCTTCCAGGTACTGCGTGGTGAGCAGCACGGTCACCCCGTCGGTGACCAGGCCGCGGACGGTGTCCCACAGGCCCCCGCGGGCGTGCGGGTCCAGGCCGGTCGTCGGCTCGTCGAGGAACAGCACGGACGGCCGGCCCACCAGGCTGGCCGCCAGGTCGAGCCGCCGCCGCATGCCGCCGGAGTAGGTCTTGGCCGCGCGGTCGCGGGCGTCCCACAGCTCGAACCGCTCCAGCAGCTCGGCGGCGCGCGCCTTCGCCTCGCGGCGTGGCATGCCGAGCAGCCGGCCGATCATGACCAGGTTCTCGGTGCCGGTCAGCATCTCGTCGACCGAGGCGTACTGGCCGGTCAGGCCGATGAGCTGGCGGACACGGTGGGCGTCGCGGACGACGTCGTACCCGTCCACCATGGCGCGGCCGGCGTCCGGCCGCAGCAGCGTCGTCAGGATGCGGACGGCGGTGGTCTTGCCCGCGCCGTTCGGGCCGAGCACCCCGAGAACGGTGCCGGAGCGGACCTCAAGATCGACCCCGTCCAGCGCGACCGTTTCCCCGAAGCGCTTCACCAGGCCCTCGGCCTGGATCGCGTACGTCATCGAAGCTCCCGTGCGGTCTCGTGCCTAGATGACCCTCACGGTGGCGGACGCTTCTGACATTCCACGCACATCCGGCTGAGATCCGCTGAGGCCGCGCTGATGGCGCGGGCGACGGCACGAGGGCACCACCAGCAGGCCGCGCGGGAGCGTGACGGGCGCGCCAGGTCGGCGCCGCAACGTGAGGGTCGCGCCAGGCGGGCACGACGACGTGACGGGTGGCGGCGGGGCTGCGCGACGGGGCCCGCCGAAGGCGACCACGGGCACGCGGTGGTGCGGCCGGGCAGTGGCACGGCCCGGCGGCGGGCCGGGCGCGCGGCGGGGGAGGTTACCGGATCATTCCGGGCGGCGGGCGCCGAACATGATCTCGTCCCAGGACGGCACCGAGGCACGCCTGCCGCGGGCCTTCTTGCGGGCCGGCCGCTTCTCCTGCGCGCCGACAGTGGCAATGCCGCCATCTTCCGCGGCGAA
>JBEHYF010000071.1:0-26470 GCA_048498315.1 Actinomycetota bacterium | reverse complement strand
TGCTGTTCACCCCCGACAGCATGGGAGGTGCCGGGTGCTGCAGGAGACAACCGATCGTGAGGAGATCATCGAGCGGGTCGCCGCCCTCGACATCGGCAAGGCCGGACTCGTGTGCTGTATCCGGGTTCCGCATGACTTCGTGCTGCTGACCCGGTGGCTCACCGGACGCGGGGGCAGGCACGCCCGCGGCGCCGAGCAGGCGTTCCCGGTGCTGGCCGTGCTCGCCCACGGCACCGTGGCGATCCTGACGTTCGTGCTGGTGCTGCCGGCCGCGATCGCGGTCAGCCGTCGCGGCCGACCCGGCGGAGCAGGAGCAGCGCCCGGTCGGTCAGCTCCACCTCGTCGCCCGCCTTGAGCGCCCGGCCCTCGGCCGCCGCCGTTGCGGCCGTGTCGAGGACGACCTTCCAGCGCTCGCCGAACCGTTCGTCGGGGATGCGGAACACCAGGCCCTCGGAGTGCGCGTTGAGCAGCAGGAGGAACGAGTCGTCGCGCACCGACCGCCCGCGCCGGTCGGGCTCGGTGATCGCGTCCCCGTTGAGGTAGACCGTGACCGCCTTGGCGTACCCGATGTTCCAGTCGGCCTCGGTCATCTCCGCACCGGAGGGCGTCAGCCAGCCGATGTCGCGCTGGCCGTCCAGCTCGCCGCCGTGCGTGCGGCCCTGGAAGAACCGCCGGCGCCGGAACACCGGGTGCGCGCGGCGCAGCTCCGACACCGTGCGCACGAAGTCGGCCAGGTCGTCGTCGCCGTCCCAGGCGACCCAGGCCAGCTCGTCGTCCTGGCAGTAGGCGTTGTTGTTGCCCCGCTGGGTGCGGCCCAGCTCGTCGCCGTGCGACAGCATCGGCACGCCCTGTGACAGGAACAGCGTGGCGATCATGTTGCGCTGCTGGCGGGCGCGCAGCGCGTTCACCGCCGGGTCGTCGCTCGGGCCTTCCATGCCGCAGTTCCAGGAGCGGTTGTCGTCGGTGCCGTCCCTGTTCTGCTCGCCGTTGGCCTCATTGTGCTTGTGGTCGTACGACACCAGGTCGCGCAGTGTGAAGCCGTCGTGGCAGGTGACGAAGTTGATCGAGGCGAGCGGCCGGCGGCCGTCGTCGGCGTACAGGTCGCTGGAGCCGGTCAGCCGGGACGCGAACTCCGGCAGGACCGGCTCGCCGCGCCAGAAATCGCGAACGGCGTCGCGGTACTTGCCGTTCCACTCCGTCCACAGCGGCGGGAAGTTGCCGACCTGGTAGCCGCCCTCGCCGACGTCCCACGGCTCGGCGATCAACTTCACCTGTGACACGATCGGGTCCTGCTGGACCAGGTCGAAGAACGCCGACAGCCGGTCGACGTCGTGGAACTCCCGGGCCAGCGCCGCGGCCAGGTCGAACCGGAACCCGTCGACGTGCATCTCGGTGACCCAGTAGCGCAGCGAGTCCATGATCAGCTGGAGCGCGTGCGGATGCCGGACGTTCAGGCTGTTGCCGCAGCCGGTGTAGTCGAGGTTGTATCGCTTGTCGCTGTCGAGCAGCCGGTAGTACGCGGCGTTGTCGATGCCGCGGAAGCTCAGCGTCGGGCCGAGGTGGTCGCCCTCGGCGGTGTGGTTGTAGACAACATCGAGGATGACCTCGATGCCAGCCTCGTGCAGCGTCCGCACCATCGACTTGAACTCCAGTACCTGCTCGCCGAGCGGCCCGGAGGAGGAGTAGGCGTGGTGCGGGGCCAGGAAGCCGATCGTGTTGTAGCCCCAGTAGTTCGACAGCCCGCGGGCGACCAGCGCGTGCTCGGAGACGAACTGGTGCACCGGCATGAGCTCGATCGCCGTCACGCCGAGTTTGATCAGGTGGTCGACCACCGCCGGGTGCGCCAGCCCCGCGTACGTGCCGCGCTGGTTCTCCGGGATCGCCGGGTGCAGCCGCGTCAGCCCCTTGACGTGCGCCTCGTAGATCACCGTCTCGTGGTACGGCGTGTTGGGGCGGCGGTCGTCCGCCCAGTCGAAGAACGGGTTGATCACAACGTTCTTCGGCATGTACGGCGCGCTGTCGGCCGTGTTGATGCGGGACGGCGCGGCGAAGTGATAGGAGAAGAGCGCCTCGTTCCAGCGGACGTCGCCGTCGACGGCCTTGCCGTACGGGTCGAGCAGGAGCTTGGCGGGGTTGCACCGATGGCCCTGAGCGGGGTCGTACGGCCCGTGCACCCGGTAGCCGTAGCGCTGGCCCGGCCCGACGCCGACCAGGTAGCCGTGCCAGACGAACCCATCCTTTTCCGTCAGATCGACCCGCGTCTCGCGGCCGTTCTCGTCGAAAAGGCACAGCTCGACCCGGTACGCCACCTCCGAAAACAGTGCGAAGTTGGTGCCTGTGCCGTCCCAGCTTGCCCCTAGCGGGTACGGAGTGCCCGGCCAGACCTCCTGCATCCTTCTCCTCGGTGTCCTGCGGACCAGATCCGTCGATTGTTCTCTTCTCCGCTGCGATACGCGAACGGCGTGACCGGAAGGGCCGGTACGGCACAGACCGAAAAGCCGCCACGCCGCGCCGCCCTGGATCGACGGTCCCGCGCCCCGAGAGTCACTCTACGTGCGATTGCGAACACCGTTCACACCGCCGGGAGCAGCCGGGACGGCCTCGTCCGCTCCGAGCGCCGCGGCCGGGCGCCCCCGCCACCGTGGGCCGGGTGCCCGGCCGCGGCAGGGGGACGTCCAGGCCGCTGCAGCGGGGGCGGGGCGGCTGGTGCGCGGCTCAGGCGGTCTCGGGGACCGCCTCGGGTTCGCGGCCGAACTCCACGCTGTGCGCCTCGCGGCCGAAGGCGGTCAGCAGGGTCACCGCGAGCAGCGTCGGCACGATGACGACGACGAACGCGAACGGATAGCCGTTCCCGTCGGACAGGTGCTCCTGGAGCGGCAGGTTGATCGCCGCGAGCAGGTTGCCGATCTGGTACGTCACGCCGGGGTAGAAGCCGCGGATGGCGTCCGGCGACATCTCCGTCAGGTGGGCGGGGATGACGCCCCACGCCCCCTGCACGAACACCTGCATCAGGAAGGCGCCGACCGCCAGCAGCGCGGTGGTCTTCGAGTAGGCGAACAGCGGCAGGACCACCAGCCCGAGCAGGGCCGCCGCGACGATGGCCCGGCGGCGGCCGAACCGCTGCGACAGCGTGCCCACCGCGATGCCGCCGAGGATCGCGCCGACGTTGTAGATCACCGCGATGCCCACGGCGTAGTCGGGGGAGTGGTGCAGGCCCTTCTTCAGGAAGGTCGGGTAGATGTCCTGGGTGCCGTGGCTCATGAAGTTGAACGCCGTCATGAGCAGCACGAGGTAGATGAAGCGGATCAGCACCTTGCGGTCGAAGAACACCTTGCGCAGCGGCGTGCGGGTCATCCGCAGCCGGGCGTTGGTGCGCTCCCACACCTCCGACTCGCCGACGCGGTACCGGATGTACAGGGCGATCAGCGCGGGCAGGGCGCCGACGATGAACAGGCCTCGCCAGCCGAAGAACGGCGTGATCACGAAGTAGGCGACCGCGGCGAGCAGGTAGCCGATGGGGTAGCCGATCTGGAGCATGCCCGAGTAGAAGCCGCGCTTGCTCGGCGGGATCTTCTCCATCGCCAGCGAGACGCCCAGCCCCCACTCGCCGCCCATGCCGATGCCGTACAGGAAGCGCAGCACGAGCAGCATGGTCAGCGAGGACGAGAAGCCCGAGATCACCTCGACGATCGAGTAGAACAGCACGTCGGCCATCAGCGGGACACGGCGCCCGGCCTTGTCCGCCCACAGGCCGAACAGGTACGCGCCGAGCGGCCGGGCGATCAGCGTCAGGGTCGTCGCGACGGTGACCTTCTCGGCCGTCGTGCCGAAGTCCTTGGCGACCTCGGTGATCACGAACACCAGCAGGAAGTAGTCGAACGCGTCCATGGCCCAGCCCAGCAACGCCGCGAGGAACGCGTTGCGCTGATCGCGGGTCAGCCCCGCGGCCTGGTCACGGATGTCGCCGAGCAGGGGAATGCCCATATCCTGTCCTTCGGTGCGATCCAATCCTGGGAGAATGTTTACCCGCCCGTGGCGCGGACCATACGTTCGAAGATCGCGGCGACGAACCGGTTCGGCCGCATCATGACGGCGGCCGGAATGCACCTGCAAAGGCCGGCACGATGCGACACGTCGCAGGTCAGCCGATCTCGGGACGGGATCACGCGGGGGCCGGGCCCGCGTCGTCCGGCGCGCTCGCCGTGACCGCGGTACGGGTGCCGTCGAGGGCCAGCCGGAGGAACGGGGCGACCGTCCCGCCGAAGGCGGCCCGTGCCTCGGCGGTTCCGGCCCGCATCGGGTCCGCCCCGTCCATGGACCGGTAGTTGAGGAAGCTCACCACACGAAGGTCGGGCAGGACCAGCCAGGCGTACGCCTGGTCGGGTTCGGCGGGAGGGTTCTGGATCACGAGCCCGGAGCCGTTGAGCGGCGCGTACGGTCCGCCGAGGGCCGGGGCCGCGAAGCCGTACAGCCCGGTGGGCGCGCGGCCCGGCGGGTGGAACGCGTGCCGCTGGGTGGAGACGAACAGGTAGTAGGTGGAGCCGTGGACGACGACGTGCGGGCGTTCGATCTCATGGTCGACGCCGTCGGCCACGAGGAGGGGACGCCCGAGTGCCCAGCGGCCGGACCGCCGGGCGGCGAGCGCCACCGCGCCCATGAAGCGGTCCCGCCACGCGACGGAGGCGGCGATGAGGAGGTGCTCGCGCCCGTCGGCCGGGTCGCGGAACCACGCGGGATCGCGGAAGGCCCGGATCCGACCCGGCCCGCCCTCGACCTCGTCGGCCGGCAGGTAGGTGCGGCCATCGGACCGGAGGATCTCCCGGTGCTCGGCGGCCGGTCCGAGCCGGGGCCGGCCGCCGTCCGTGACCAGGCGGGCCCGTGCCTCGACGACGCGCTGGCAGAACGTCGGGCGCGGCTCGCCGCGCCGGCCGGCCGCCGTATAGAACACCGACACCGTGCCATCGGCACGGCGGACCGCCGATCCCGACCACTCGCGGCTGCCCGGTGAAGCGCCGTCGGGGAAGGCGTGGCCGAGGTCCGCCCAGCCGTCGCCGTCCCTGGCCAGCAGCCGCAGGCGGGCACGGTCATGCCGTTCTTCGGGGTGACCGACCGCGGGCGCGGACAGCGCCATCCACAGCTCGCGGCCGCCGACCGCGGCCGTCGAGCCGTCCGTCTCCTGCACCGGCCACAGGTCCCAGACGTCCTCGTGCGGCAGCACGCGGGGCACGGGACCGCGGACGCGGGGCGCCGTCGTCGCCGGGGTCCCGGCGAGCAGGCCGAGGTGCCGGCGCGTCCAGTACGCCGGCCGGTCGCCGTTCATGCGGGAGTGTTCACCTGTCCTCCCGGGCGGCATGCGCGGGTCAGCCCTTCAGCGAGCCCTGCAGCAGGGCCGCGACGAAACGGCGCTGGAAGATCAGGAAGATCACGAGCGTGGGCGCGAGGATCAGCAGCGACCCCGCGCACAGCAGCGGGATGTCGGTTCCCCACTGGCCCTGGAAGGCGCCCAGGGCACCGGCCATCGTGCGCTTCGCCGGGTCGTCGACGAGGACGATCGCCAGCAGGAACTGGTTCCAGGTCCACAGGAACAGCAGGATCGCCAGGGAGGAGATCGCCGGCATGGCGAGCGGGACGTGGACGCGCCAGAACAGCTGCCAGACGTTCGCCCCGTCGATCCGCGCGCCCTCGGACAGCTCCTTCGGCATCGTCACGAAGTGCGCGCGCATCCAGAAGACCGAGAACGGCATGAACAGCCCGATGAGCGGAACAATGATGGCCCACCTGGTGTTCAGCAGCCCGAAGTCGCGCATCTGCGCGTAGAGCGGGGTGATGATGCCCTCGAACGGGAGCGTCAGACCGAGCACGAACGTGAGGAAGACCAGGCGCCGGCCGGCCATCCGCAGGTGACCGAGGGCGAAGCCGGCCATCGTGCCCAGGAGCAGCGAGAGGGGCACCACGCCGAGCACGATGAGCGTGCTCGACTCCAGCAGCCGGCCCATGTGCGCGGCGCGGAAGGCCGCGGTGAAGTTGCCCCAGCGCGGATGGGCCGGCCAGTCGAGGCCGGCCGGGTACGTGCCGGAGGGGTGCAGTGCCGTGGTGAACAGGCTGGCGAACGGCAGGACGGTGATCGCCATCAGGCCGACGAGCAGCACGCGCCCGGTCCACGCTTCGCGGCGGGCGACGATCATGAAGACTCCTCTCGCGTGAGCCACTGGAGGGGCAGGACGCAGACGATGACGAGCGCCATGAGCACCACGGCGAGCGCGGACGCCACGCCGACCTCGCGCTCGGAGAAGGCGAGGTAGTAGACCTCGAGCCCGGGGACCATGGTCGAGTCGGCCGGGCCGCCCTGGGTGGAGATGTAGACGATGTCGAAGCTGGCGAGGGCGGCGATCACGGTGACCGTGACGCAGACGCCGATCTCCTGCCGCAGGCTGGGCACGGTGATCGAGAGGAACTCCCGGAACGGCCCCGCCCCGTCGATACGCGCGGCCTCGTACAGCGCGGGATCGATCTTGCTCATGCCGGCCAGGAACAGCAGCGTGCACAGGCCCAGCAGTACCCACGCGCCGATGACCCCGACGGCCGGCAGGGCGGTCGAGACGTCACCCAGCCAGGCGCGCGTCACGCCGCCGAGTCCGGCGTACGAGAGGAGCTGGTTGACCACGCCGGTCGACGCCAGCAGCCAGCTCCACGCGATGCCGGCCGCGACGAGCGGGATGACCTGCGGCAGGAAGAGCACGGTGCGTGCGACGAGGGCGAGCCGGCTCGCCGCGATCCGCCGGATCGTCGAGGCGATCGCCAGGCCCAGCACGACCGGGATCGCGCTGAAGAACACGATCAGCTCGAACGCGTTCAGGATCGAGCCGTACAGGTCCGGGTCGGTGAAGACCTTCGCGTAGTTGCGGAGCCCCACCCACGTCGACGGGCCGATGCCGTCCCACCGGTACAGCGAGTACTCGAACGTGAGGAAGATCGAGCGCAGCACGACGACGGCGTAGACGGCCAGCGCCGGGAGGACGAACAGCCAGCCGGCCCAGCGCGAGGTGCGCAGCCCCGACCGGCCGGTGCGGGCGGCGGGACGGTCGTGCGCCTTCGCCGTGCCCGCCGGCCCGGGCCGGGCCTTCTCGCGATCGGCCGTGGCGGGGTCGAGTGTCGGCCGAGCCATCGACGTCAGCTCCCGACCTGGCTCTCGTAGTCGCTCTGCACCGACTTCAGCAGGCCGTCCGGGGTCTGCCGGCCGGCGACCAGCTTCTGCAGCTGCGGGGTCCAGCTCTTGGCGTAGATCGCGCCCGTCGCGTTGGCGATGAAGTCCATCGCGGTGCCGTCCTTGCTGATCTGCGTCGCGTCCGCGAGCGTGGTCGCGGTGACGGTCCCCTGTTTCACCGGCGGCATGTGGGCGTCGGCGGGGCCCATCGGGTGCGATCCGCCGACCTGCACGGCGATGTCGCGCGCCCGGTCGTTGGTCGCCACCCAGTTGAGGAAGAACGCCGCGCAGCCGGCGTGCGGCGCCCGCGAGCCGATGCCGAACGTGAGGGGAGCCGACATCGCGGCCGGCCGGCCGCCCGCCTGCGCGGGCGGCATGAGGAAGAAGCCGACGTCGCCCGGCATCTGCTTGTCGAGGTTGGCCGACTCCCAGTCGCCGTCGAACATGAACAGGCCCTGGCCGGCGGTGAACCGGCTCATCATCTTGGCGTAGTCGACGGAGTTGACGTCCTTGGCGAAGTATCCGGCCTTGATCCACTGGTCGAGGTGCCGGGCGGCCGTGAGGTTCGACGGCGTGTCGATCGTGGCCTTCGGCTTCTGGAAGATCCAGTCGTTGATCGGCCCGGTGGGGCCGTAGGAGGCCATCAGGGCCTGCAGCGGGAACGCCAGCCCGCCCGTGGCGCCGCCGTTGAACGCGGCGATCGGCGTGATGCCCGCCTGCTTGGCCTTGGCGAGCGCGGCGTCGAGCTGCGCCAGGGTCGCCGGGGGAGTGGACATCCCGATCCGGGCGGCGAGCTTCTTGTTGTAGAAGATGCCGGTCAGGCTGAAGTTGAGGCCCATGGCGTACAGCGACCCCTCGCCGCGCGGGCGCCCGGTCGGCCCCATGCGCAGCTGCTCGAGCTGGGACGCCGGCCACTTGTCCCAGCCGAACACCTTCGCGTAGCCGTCGAGGTTCTTCAGCAGGCCGTCCTTGACCAGGTCCGAGACCTGGGGGAGCCGCATCAGGTCGGGCGGGTCGTCCGCCAGGACGCGCGGCGCGTTCTGGGTGATCACCGCGAACTGGTCCTCGCGGACGTTCCACTTGACGTTCGGGTACTGCCGGGTGAACTCATCGGTGAGCGCCTTCGGCATGGGAAAGCCGGTCTCGAAGTAGCCGTTGAGCGTGACCGGCGCCTTGCCGCAGGTCGGCGCCGAGGAGAGGGCCGTTCCGGTGGCCGTGCCCTGCGGCTTGTCGCTGCCCGGCCCTCCGCAGCCGGCGGCCAGGACGACGACGGCGAGGATCGCCCCCTGCCAGCGGACGCGAACTCGATGGGACATCTGCGTCTCCTCCCGTGGTGGGGGACTCGCCGCCGAAGAACCTCGGTCTTCCGGCGTCGGTTGCTAAATCGTATTAGCAGTGCGCTAGTCTTACGACGTGTCCCGGCCGTGTCAAGGCCGTGACGAGGTCGAAGGGGTTGGAGGTCCCTCGGTGAGCCCTCGACGGGTCACGCTGGCCGACGTCGCCAAGGCCGCCGGCGTCTCCCCGACCACCGCGTCGCTCGCGCTCTCCGGCCGCGGGCGCGAGCTGCGCATCTCCCAGGACGTCGAGCGCCGCGTCCTGAAGGCCGCCGAACGGCTGCAGTACCGGCCGAACATCGTCTCCCGTGGCCTGCGCACCGGCAGGACGCGGACCATCGGGTTCGTCTCCGACACGGTGGCGACCTCACGCCTCGCCGGCGACATGATCAAGGGCGCGCTGGAGGCGGCGCGAGAGCGCGGCGTGATGCTGTTCATCGGTGAGACCGAAGGGGACGCCGAGCTGGAGCGCGGCCTGATGCAGGCCATGCACGACCGTCAGGTCGACGGCATCATCCTGGCCACCATGTACACGAGGAAGATCCGCGTGCCCAGGGCGCTGACCGCCGGCCCGGCCGTCCTCCTCAACGCGCTTCCCACGCGGCCGTCGCCGCTTCCCTCCGTGCTGCCCGACGAGGTCGAGGCCGGCCGCGCCGCCGCACGGGTGCTGCTGGAGGCCGGCCATCGGGACGGCATCCACCTCATCGGCGCCGGTCCGGGCACCCGCGACGTGCCCCCGGGCACCGTCGCGGGGGTGGAACGGCTCGCCGGCATCCGCGCGGCGCTCCGCGCGGCGGGGGTCAAGGTCGCCGGCGGCCGTGTCTGCGCCGACTGGCAGCCCGACTACGGCCTCGCCGCGACGCGCGCGCTGCTGGAGACCGCGCGCCCGCGCGCGCTGGTCTGCTTCAACGACCGGCTCGCCCTCGGCGCCTACCAGGCGCTGCACGACGCCGGGTTGCGGGTGCCGGCGGACGTCTCCGTCGTCTCGTTCGACGACCACCCCATCGCCTCGTGGATCCGCCCCAAGCTCACCACGGTCGCCCTCCCGCACTACGAGCTCGGCCGGACGGCCGTCGACGTGCTGTTCGCCGAGATGGGCGGGGCGGACGGCGACCGCGACGGAGGCGGGCCGGTGCACCGGGTCCCGATGCCGGTACGCGACCGCGAGTCGGTGGCACCACCCGCCGCATGAGACATGCCTGGCCGTTGATATCCGCCCGACGCGCGGCGGCCACCGGGTACCGGGTTCAGCCGATCTTGGGGCGGGCCCGTTCGATGATGGCGGTGTGGTCGACGCCGGACGGCAGGGTGCCGAACGCACGGCCCCAGTCGCCGCCCAGCCGGGACGCGCAGAACGCGTCGGCCACGGCGGGGTGGCCGTGCCGCACCAGGAGCGACCCCTGGAGCACCAGCGCCATCCGCTCGACCAGCCGCCGCGCCCGCAGCTCCATGTCGGCCGGGCTGCCCAGCTCGCCGCGCACGGCGGCGACCGCCTCGTCGAGGCGGGCATCGGCACCGCTGGCGAGCGCGACCTCCGCGAAGAAGGCGTCCACGGTCTCCGGCTCCTTCAGTATCGCCCGGAGCACGTCGAGGGCGGCCACGTTGCCCGAACCCTCCCAGATCGAGTTGAGCGGCGACTCGCGGAACAGCCGCGGCATGCCGGACTCCTCGACGTAACCGTTGCCGCCCAGGCACTCCAGCGCCTCGGCGCTGTGCGCGGGCCACCGCTTGCACACCCAGTACTTGGCGACCGCCAGGGCCAGCCGCTTGAACGCGGTCTCGCCGCGGTCGGTGGCCCCGGCGAGGCGCAGCATGAGCACGGTCGCCGCCTCCGACTCGACGGCCAGGTCGGCGAGGACGTTCCGCATCGCCGGCTGGTCGATGAGGTACTTCCCGAACGCCTTGCGGTGCGCCGCGTGGTGGGTGGCCGCCACGACGCCCTGCCGCATGCCGGACGCGGCGCCGATCACGCAGTCGAGGCGGGTCATGTTGACCATCTCGATGATCGTCCGGACGCCGCGGCCCTCGTCGCCGACCCGCCAGGCGACCGCGTCCTCGTACTCCACCTCGGCGGAGGCGTTGGAGTGGTTGCCGAGCTTGTCCTTCAGCCGCTGCAGGCGCATGGCGTTGCGCGAGCCGTCCGGCAGGACCCGCGGCAGCAGAAAGCAGGTCAGCCCCTCCGGCGCCTGCGCCAGCACGAGGAAGATGTCGCACATCGGCGCGCTGGTGAACCACTTGTGCCCGGTGAGGACGTACGTCCCGTCGGGCTGCGGCACCGCGCGGGTCGTGTTCGCGCGCACGTCGGAGCCGCCCTGCTTCTCGGTCATCGACATGCCGGCGAGGATGCCGGCCTTGCCCTCTGGCGGGCGCAGGCCGAAATCGTAGGTGCCGGACACCAACAGCGGCTCGTACCGCCGCGCCAGCTCGGGCTCCTGGCGCAGGGCGGGCACCGCCGCGTACGTCATGGAGATCGGGCAGCCGTGCCCGGCGTCGACCCGCCACACGTAGAACTTCGCGGCACGGGCGACGTGGCTTCCGGCGCGCCCGGCCCAGGGCGCCGCGTGCAGGCCGTGCCCGACGGCGACGCGCATCAGCTCGTGCCACGCGGGGTGGAACTCCACCTCGTCGATGCGGTGGCCGTACCGGTCGTGGGTGCGCAGCACCGGGCGGTACTCGTTGGCGAGCCGTCCCCACTCCTGCGCCTGCTCGGAGCCGGCGATCCGGCCGAGCTCGTGGATCTCCTCGGCGGCCCAGCCGCCGCCCTCGCGGAACAGGCCGTCCAGCAGCGCTGGGTCATCGGCGGTGTCGTGGCCGGCGAGGGGCGGGACCTGGTTGAAGACCTCATGCGTCATGGGACGGCTCCGATGCTGCGCTGCGCGAACGTGATCAGGTGGGTGATCGTGCCATCGGCCGCCGGCACGCCGGTGCGCGACGCGCCCGCCCCGGACGCGTCCGGGGCGGAGGCGCCGGCGGCGAGCGGGCCGACGAGCGCCTCGCCGACCGCGCCGACGAGCGCGGCGGCACTGACGCCGACGTCCTGCGGCGGCAGCTCGCCCGTGGCGACGCCGTGTTCGACGATGCGTGCGAAGACCTCGGCGTACGCGCGGCGGAACGTCAGGCGCTCGGCGTCGACCGCCGGGTCGGCCGGCTCGGCGAGCAGCGCGTACGCCAGCCGCGGCGCGCGCAGGGCGCGGCCGGCGAACGTCTCGATCACCGCCGCGATCGCCTCGGCCGCGGAGCCCTCCAGCGACGCGGCGCGGGCGAACGCGTCGACCTCGCGCTGCGACGCGGTGCGGAAGACCTCGGCGACCAGGTCGGCCTTTGCCGGGAAGTGACGGTAGACGCTGCCGGTGGCCACGCCGGCGCGGCGCGCGACGGCCGCGACGGAGCACCCGGCGTAGCCCTTTTCGGCCACGATGGCCAGGGCGGCGGCGAGGATGCGGTCGCGGGAGGCGCGCAGGTGCACCTCGACGCGCGGCGTACGGCGGTACGGCACAGAAGAATTGAACCTCAGTTCATACCTTCAGGGCAAGCCGCAGCCTCCGGAAGGATCAGGAGGAGCCGGTGGTGGTGCCGGTGGCCAGGTCGTAGCCGGTGCCGCCGTGGCGGTAGACGGGGCCGTCGCCGATCGACAGCACCTGGAACGTGATCGGGACCGAGTTGGAGCGGACGCCGGTGAGGTGCTGCATCATCTCCTCGGACAGGTCGATGATGGCGGGCGGGTCGTGCTGGGCGACGGCCCATTCCGCCGGGCCGAAGTCCTCGACGATGCCGATGTCGCTCTTGCCGTGGTAGGTGATCTTCACCTTGGTGCCGAGCGGCCAGTAGGGGCTGGCGATGGTGTGGTACGACATCGGCTTGCCGGAGGCGGTGCCCGGGTCCCAGAAGGAGGTGGCGGTCGAGATCCCCGACGGCAGCACGATCTTTTTCTTCGCGGCCGGCGCCTTGCTGGGGGCCTTTTTGACCGGGGCCTGCACCAGGCGGTCCTCGTGGGCGCTCCGGGCGGACTGGCCGGGCCGCTGCTGGGCGAGGTACACCGGCCGCGCGGCGGCAGGGGAGTCGTGGTGGGAGGTGCCGCCGGTGGCGAGCGCGGTGGCGATCCCGGTGCCGGTCAGGGTCGCGCCGGCGGCGGTCATGGTGATCGTCTTCAGGGTGAAGGTGAACATGGTTCCTTCCGGAGGCAGGGGGCAGGGGCCGCCCGGGGGAATGGGCGGGTGACGCGCAGGCGAAATGCGCCGGCCGGCGAGACGGCCGTGTCAGGAGAGGGAGGTCACTAGGCGTATTCCGGGTAGCCGTAGCCGACGACCTGGTCGGTGCTGCGGGTCCGGATTCTCACGGCGTTGTCCGTGTTGCCCTCGACGGTCTGGATCGTGCCGTCGTGGTTGTCCTTGATGACGAGACCGACGTGGTCGATGCCGTCGATGCCGCCGCCGTTCCAGGAGAAGAAGACGACGGCGCCGGGCTTGGGCACGTGGCCCCAGCGTCCCTGCCGCTGGAACCAGCGGGCGTGCGCCGGGGTGAAGGCGTTGTCGCCCATGCCCTTGACGCCGAGCTTGTCGCCGACCCAGGAGACGAACATGTCGCACCAGGAGGCGTTGGCGTAGTCGCTGATCGACCCGCCGTACTGCTCGGCGCCCTGCTCGGCGTACGGCGTGGACATGAACCACTGGTTGAACTTGCTGCCGCCGGCGGCGTTCTCGGTGGTGCCGACCTGGGAGAGGGCGAGCTTGATAGCGTCCGTGGCGGTGGGGAGCCTCCTGGCCTTCTCCCTGTCTCGCGCAGGCAGGTTGACCTGGCCATTCGGGTCATTACCCGTACGGGGAACAGGTATCCGGGCGGCGGGCTCCGCCAGGGTCGAGCGCGTTGAGGCCGGCATCGACTCCGCGTGGACCGCGCCGGGCGCGGCGGCGGCCCGCCTGAGGTGGGCCGACGAGTGCGCGGGCCCGGCGAGGGCCACGGTCATGACGGTCGTGCCGACGGTGGCGGCGCCGACGGCGCCGCTGAGACACACGCGCCGGAGCGCAGTTCGGGGCTTGGCGTGTCGAGGGGAGTATCGAGGGGACACGGGGGTACTCCTTCGGCTTCCATGCCGCTTACCGGGTTAGCTGACGGGTTCGGGCGTGGAAGCTGCCCTACGGCAGGGAGTGCCGATTCACCCCAGTGGTGCGGTGGGTCCCCGGCTCCGCGTGGTGCGGATTCAGCGGGTCGCCCGATCACGGGCGGCTCGAACAGGATGAACGGGGTACGGCGCGCGGTGACCGCGGCCGTACGTGGATCTAGACGTTGATGTCGTGCAGGGGCGTACTCCTCGCTTCCAGTGCGCCTACCGGGTTAGCTGACGGGTTCGGGCGTGGAAGGCGCCCTACGGCATGGATGTGCCGATTCACCCCAAGGGACATGCGGTGGTGGGTCCCCGGTTCCGTGCGGGGCACGGATTCGGCGCTGCCGCTCCCAGAACCGGCCGGATGGGCGGGTGCGGCGAGGGATCGGATATGAAACGTCGCGGCCCTGCGGGGGCTCCTGTGCCTTGCGTGCGCTCCGGTCCGCTGGCGGGCGGCCCCTGGCCGGCGGGTGCGTCGGCGGCGCATGGGGGGCGTCGCCTGACTTAGGGGAACATAGCAGACAAATACCTTCGGACAAAAGCCCATAACCAGGACGAACTGCGATCTAGGGAACATTTGTCCGCTGATCATGCGTTCATGACGGTGGAAACCAACCGCTCCGCAGCGCGCCGTCCGGGCCGGACGCCCCATGGCATCGGGGCTTCCGGCACGTGGTGGCGTACCGGTGAGCGTCGGGTATCCGTGGTGAACCTCACACGGCCGCGGGGGTGTGCTCGCGCAGTGCGAAAGTCTCGTGGTAGCGCTGCGCGATGATCGCGGCGAGCTCGGGAGCGGCCCCGAGCGCAGGCGAGACGGCCCGGGCACCGGCCGCAAGCGACTGCTCGCGCACCCGGTCCGCGAAGTGCCCCGGGGCGAGGAAGTAGGACGCGACCACGACCCGCGGCGCGCCCGCCGCGTAGAGCGTGCGCACGGCCTCCGCAGGGGTGGGGCGGGCCGCCGAGGCGTACGCCGGCACGACCCGCCACCAGCCGCCCCAGGACCGCGCCATGCGGGCGATCGTCGCACCGGCGGCGGGGTCGGTGGACCCGGCCGCGGCCAGCACCACCGCGGTCTCCGGGTCGGGCCGCACGCCCACCTCGGCGAGCCGCCGCTCCAGGGCGGCCGTCATGAGCGGGTGCGGGCCCAGCGTGCCGCCGTACCGCACGCAGAACCGCGGGTGTGCGGCTTGCACCTCGGCGATTACCCGCGGGATGTCGGTCTTGCTGTGGTAGGCGGCGGTGAGCAGGAGAGGCAGCACGACGGCCTCCCCGGCCCCCGCTCCGACCAGACCGCCGAGCGCCTGCGCCGGGGTCGGCGGGGCGTGATCCAGGTAGCAGGTGACGACCCGCAGGCCGGGCGAGCTCCGGACGAGGCCGATGAGCTCCTCGACCGTCGCCGCGGCGCGCGGATCCCGGCTTCCGTGCGCCACGGCGACCAGCGGCGGCACGGCGGCCGGCGGCGACGCGGCGCTTTGCGGGATGGCGTTCCGCGGGACGGCGCTCAGAGGTTGATGCCGCATTCGGTCTTCCCGGTGCCGGCCCAGCGCCCGCTGCGCGGGTCGTCGCCGGGCGCGACGCGCTGGGTGCACGGCTCGCAGCCGATCGAGGGGTACCCGTCGTACTGCAGAGGGTTGACGAGGATCCCGTGGCGCTCGATGTAGGCGTGCAGCTCGTCCTGGGTCCACCGGGCCAGCGGGTTGACCTTCACCTTGCCGCGGGCGGCGTTCCACTCGACCACGCGCGCGCCGCGCCGGTCCGGGGTCTCCTCGCGCCGGATGCCGCTGATCCATGCCAGGTACGGCTCCAGGGCGCGGTTCAGCGGCTCCACCTTGCGCAGGTGGCAGCACAGATCCGGGTTGCGGCCGTACAGCCGGGGGCCCAGGTCGCGCTCCTGCTCGGCGACCGTGCGCGACGGCGTGACGTTCACCACGTTGACGGGGTAGACGGCCTGGACGGCGTCGCGGGTGCCCATCGTCTCGGCGAAGTGGTAGCCGGTGTCGACGAACAGCACGTCGATCCCGGGCCGGATCCGGGAGGCCAGGTCCACCAGCACGGCGTCCTTCATCGACGAGGTCACGCAGATCCGGTCGCCGAACGTCGCGATCGCCCAGCGGACGATCTCTTCGGCCGGCGCCTCTTCGAGGGCCTCGGCGGCCGACTCGACGATGTCGGTGAGGTCGAGGGCGGCAGGCCCGCGCTCGGAGAGGACGGTCATCTGGCGCCCTCCCCGGATCTCCCGTGGGCGAGCGCGCCGATGCCGATGAAGCGCAGGGCGAAGGCGCGGGCGCAGGCGCGGCAGTGCCAGCCGCCGTGACCCTCGTACGGCTCCAGGTCCTCGTCTCCGCAGTAGGGGCAGTAGAAGGGCACCGCTCTTTCGGTCACGACAGCTCACTCTCCTCGGCGCGCCGCACCCACTCGGCGAAGGACTCGCCCTCGGCCCGGCCGGCCTGGTAGCGGCGCAGCAAGCGCTCGACGAAGTCGGGCAGCTCCTCGGCGGTGGTCTTCAACCCCCGCACCTTCTTGCCGAACGCCCCGCCGACCGAGCCGCCGAGATGGACCTGGAAGCCCTCCACCTGGTTGCCGTCGGCGTCGGTGACCAGCTGCCCCTTCAGGCCGATGTCGGCGGTCTGGATCCGGGCGCAGGAGTTCGGGCAGCCGTTGATGTTGATCGTCAGCGGCTCGTCGAAGTCGGGCAGGCGGCGTTCGAGCTCCGCGATGAGGTCCATGCCGCGCTGCTTGGTCTCGACGATCGCCAGCTTGCAGAACTCGATGCCGGTGCAGGCCATGGTCTGCCGCCGGAACGTCGACGGCCGCACCCGCAGGTCGTGCGCCTCCAGCTCGGCGACGAGCTCGCCGGTCCGCTCCTCCGGGACGTCGAGGATGACCATCTTCTGCTCGGTCGTGGTCCGCACCTCGCCGGAGCCGTACTCTTCGGCCAGGTCGGCGATGACGTGCAGGAGGTCGCCGTTCACGCGGCCGACCTTGGGGGCGAAGCCGACGTAGTACCGGCCGTCCTTCTGGCGGTGCACGCCGACGTGGTCGCGGCGCCGGTCGCGGGGCGCGCCGGGGGCGGGCCCGTCGGCCAGCGCGTAGCCGAGGTACTCCTTCTCCAGCACCTCGCGGAACCGCTCCGGCCCCCAGTCGCTCACCAGGAACTTCAGCCGCGCCCGGTGCCGGAGCCGGCGGTAGCCGTAGTCGCGGAAGATCCCGGTGACCCCGGCCCACACGTCGGCGACCTGCTCCGGCCGGACGAACGCGCCCAGCCGCTTGGCGAACATCGGGTTGGTGGACAGCCCGCCGCCGACCCACAGGTCGTAGCCGGCCTCGCCGTCGTCGTTCACGACACCGACGAACGCCACGTCATTGATCTCGTGGACGGTGCACTGCGCCGTGCAGCCCGACATCGCCGTCTTGTACTTGCGCGGCAGGTTGGAGAACTCCGGGTTGCCGATATAACGCCGTCTGACCTCCATGAGCTGGGGTGTCGCGTCGATGACCTCGTCGGCGTCGATGCCGGCCAGCGGGCAGCCCAACATGACCCGCGGCACGTCGCCGCAGGCCTCCGTCGTGGACAGGCCCACCGACCCCAGCGCCTCCCAGATCGCCGGCACGTTCTCGATCTCCACCCAGTGCAGCTGGATGTTCTGCCGGTCGGTGATGTCGGCGGTGCCGCGCGCGTACTTGGACGACATGTCGGCGATGGTGCGGAGCTGGGCGAGGTTGAGCCGGCCGCCGTCGATGCGCACGCGCACCATGAAGTACCGGTCCTCCAGCTCTTCAGGCTCCAGGACGGCCGTACGGCCGCCGCTGATGCCGGGGCGGCGCTGGGTGTACAGGCCGTACCATCGGAACCGGCCGCGCAGGTCGGCGGGGTCGATCGCGTCGAAGCCGGCCTTGGCGTAGACGTCCAGGATGCGCTGCCGGACGTTCAGGCCGTCGTCGTTCTTCTTGTTCTCTTCGGTCTTGTTGAGCGGCTCGCGATAGCCCAGGGCCCACTGGCCCTCGCCTCGCTTCCGCTGCCGCGGTGGCATAATGCGCGTCCTCCGGAGTGGATGCGGACGCGAAGCACGCCGGCAGAATGTACTGCTGACTCAACGCTGAGCTGTTCGTGGAGACGCCGGCATACCGCGCGCCCGTGAGGCAGTGGCGGTGATGGGCGTCAACGACAGATGGCGCTGCCTACGCGAAGAAAGTCGACGTGCCGGCGCATCACCAGCAACGGATCCGCAGCAGCCATGCCTCGATGATGACATGCGGGCCGCCGGGTGTCCAACCTTGTCCGGTATGCGGAAGATCGTCCTTGCTTTCGGGGTGCTGCCCTGGTGCCGCGTCAGCCCTGGCGCAGCCAGTTGACCCCGGCTCCCGTCGCTGCCGCTCCTCTTCGGAGGTCTCCGGTTCGGTCGCCGGCGGCAGGTGCTGGCAGTCGCACCACGAGCCGCCGCGGCACTCGGCGTGCCGCCGCTCCCGGCAGGCTTCGCAGATCATGCCGCAGTTGTTCCCCCCGGTGCTCGCCGACACCACCTTCCGGCCGCGCGCGGGCGGCCGGCCGGGAGCGGCGGACTCCGGTCAGGATTCCGGGGCCGGGATGCCGGGGCCGGGATGCCGGGGGACAACCCGAACCGGGTTCTGTAGGCTCGCCGCATGCCCGTGTCGATGGACGAGCTCATCGCTGACCTGCGCGCCGAGACCGCCGACCTCGAACGCCTGCTCCGTCCCGGCGTGTGGGACCTGCCGACCCCGGCCGAGGGCTGGTCGGTCCGCGACCAGATCACCCACCTCGCCTGGTTCGACGAGGCGGCCGTGCGCGCCGCGACCGACCCGGCCGCCTTCCGCGCCGAGGTGCGCAGGGTGATCGCAGAGGGGCTCGACACCGACCGGCTGGTCGCCGACCGGCGCGCGATGCCCGGCGAGGAGGTGCTGGCCTGGTTCCGCTCGGCGCGCGGCCTGATGATCGAGGTGCTGGCCGCGCTCGAACCGCGAGCGCGCGTGCCGTGGTACGGCCCCGACATGGGCGTCGCGTCGTTCACGACCGCCCGGCTCATGGAGACGTGGGCGCACGGCCAGGACGTCGCCGACGCGCTGGGGGAGCGGCGCGAGCCGACCGACCGGCTCCGGCACGTGGCCCAGATCGGCGTGCGGACGCTGCCGTGGAGCTTCACGGTGCACGGCAGGACGGTCCCGCAGACGCCGGTCCGCGTCGAGCTGGAACTGCCCGGCGGTGGCATCTGGACCGCCGGGCCGGACGACGCGGCCGACCTGGTCCGCGGCAGCGCCCTGGACTTCTGCCTGGTGGTGACCCAGCGGCGGCATCCGGCCGACGTGGGTCTCACCGTGCGCGGCCCGGTGGCCGAGGAATGGATGGGGATCGCGCAAGCGTTCGCGGGCCCGCCGGGGGCCGGGCGGCGGCCAGGCCAGTTCCCGAAAACCTGACGAAATACCGGAACTGTGGCGACCGTCACAGCGAGAGGGTGAACCGTCGCGGCGTGCGGGGCCATCTCATCCATGCAGCCTCCGGATCCCCGCGCCGGAGGGGGCCGCCGGGCCCGAACCGTCTTCGCCGGCCCGGCCGGACCGCCGGAGGCGTCGCATCGAAGAGGGCGCCATGACACGTGCCGCGAGTCTCAAGCCCTACGGTAGGGTCTCGTGACCACCGCCGCCGACGCCTCGACCGGGGTCTCCGAGGTGTCCGCCCTCGCGCGGATGCGGGCCGCCGCCTGGCAGATCGTCAAGGGAACGGCCGTGTCGGCGTTCCGCTACCGCGTCACCGGCCTGGCCGCCGAGGCCGCGTTCTTCACCCTGCTGTCGCTGCCGCCGCTCGTCCTCGGGCTGATCGGCACCATCGGCCATTTCCGCTCGGCGCTGGGCGCCGACACCGTCGCCGACATCCGCCGGTGGGTGATCGATCGCGCCCAGACGGTGCTCACCGAACAGACCGTGCAGACCGTCGTGAAGCCGCTGGTGGACGAGGTGCTTCGCGGCGGGCAGGTCGGCATCGTCTCGCTGAGCTTCGTGATCTCGCTGTGGGCCGGCTCGCGGGCGCTGAACGTCTACGTCGACACGATCACGATCGCGCACGGGCTGTCGGGCGTGCGCGGGGTGGTCCGCACCCGCCTGCGCGCCTTCTTCCTGTACCTGGCCGGCCTGGGCGTCGGGCTGATCGTGATCCCGCTGCTCGTGGCCGGCCCGGCGCTCGTGCTGCACTGGCTGCCGGCCGGCGCGGTGCTGCTGCGCATCCTGTACTGGCCGACGCTGAGCGTGGTGGCGATCGTCTTCCTCGCGCTGCTGTACCACCTCAGCGTGCCGCTGCGGACCTCCTGGTGGCGGGAGGTGCCCGGCGGCGTCGCGGCGCTGGCCATCTGGGGCCTGGGCAGCCTGATCCTCCGGCTGTACCTCGACGGCTCGGCGAACGGCGTGTCGGTCTACGGGTCGCTGGGCGCGGCGATCGCCGTGCTCGCCTGGCTCTACGTCACCGCGCTGGCCGTGCTGATCGGCGCGGCGCTCAACGCCGAGGTCGGCAGGCTGTGGCCGGCGGACGGCGGCGCACGGGCCCGGATGGAGACCGAGGCGGCGACGGCCGCCCGGCACCAGGACTGAGCGGAGATCCGCGCCCGTCCCCCGTCCGCATCCGTCCCCCGGTCCGCACCCACGCGTGCTTCGCAGGACGACGCCGAGCCGGCCCGGCGGCGATTCGCGACCGGCGGAGCCGGACCGGTCCGACGCGGAAGCGTGCCCCAGCCCCATCGCCGGCGCGGCCGCCGTCGCCGCCCCCGGTCCGCGTCCCCTGGCGGGCGTCACATCCGGTCCGGGTCTGGTCAGGCGAACAGAAGAATAGCAACCTAGCGATTGCTTGTTTTTCGCGAGGTTCGTCGACGGAGGCTCCCGGACGTGATCGAATTCCATCCCGTGACCGCCCGGATCAGGAACCCGGGGAGCCGGCGCGCCGGGCGTCCCTCGACGGCCACCCGCCGGCACCGCTCAGGGCCGTACCCTGTCGATCCGTACGGACGCCGCGGCGCGGCCCCGCCCCGCGGCCGGGCTCGCCGTCGCCCGCGGTCAGCCGCCGGACCAGCTCCACGACGGCGCCCGCCTGTGCGACCGGCGCCCAGGAGGCCAGCAGGCTCATCGCGTCGGGCAGGGTCTCGGCGAAGACGTGCTCGACGACGTTGCCCGCGTTGCCTTCCAGTTGCAGGAGGAACTGCAACGGCGGTCGCTCCCGCGAGTAGACGGCGAGCGTGACCGGTGCCGGAGGATTCCCGTCCTCGCCTATCCGGCACCAGATCTCGAAGCCGAGTCGCGCCATCGCGGCGCACACGTCCCCGCCGTGCGGATCGCAGGCCGCCATCACCGGGTCCTCGCGCTCCTGCCATTCGCCGTTGACCAGGCACCATGCGTGAAAGGGCTCCGTCGTGATCACATCGTCACAGTAGGCCGCCGCGCCCCCACCGGCGAGGACGCCACGCCTGCGACACCACCTCCGCTGCGGCGCGTGCGCCGTCCGGCCGTCTCCGCCTTTCGGGACGCTCGCGTCCGCCGCAGTCTGCCCCTCAGGCGCGCCGTGGGCGATCGCGACGACCTCCCCGGCGGTACGCGATGCCTCTGCGGGGCGGGGATCGTCCCCGGGTGTGGGATCGTCCCCGGGTGGGGTAGGCGCGGCCGTGCTCAGGTCGTCCCTGCATCGGCCGTCGGCGGCGCGGCCGTCCTACGGTGCGGGCGTCGGATCAGCTCGCCGCCGCCGGGCACTCCAGGCGGATCCGCGAGCGGCTCGACGCACCCGTGACGGCGTGGCTGGAGACGGCGACCCCGTGCAGGTGCGCGGCGCCGAGCATGTGGGCCAGGTCGCGCAGCTCGTCACCCGGGACGTCGATCTGCACGACCAGCCGGCCGGGCGGGCGGGGATCGGGGCGGACCTCGACGTGCGCCCGCGACAACCGGTCGTCCGGCACCATCGTCAGGATCTCCTGCACGAGCTCGGCGAGCCGCCGTGACGTCACGGTGTCGATGATGGAGTCGACCCCGCCGCGCAGCGTGATGGCCGGGCCGCAGCGCGCCGGCCCGCAGGCGCGGCCGACGGCGTCGACGACCATGGAGCGCATGCCACCCGCGAAGGGCGGGTGCTCCGCCCGCGAGCTGAACATCACCCTGCGGATGTCCTTGATCGCATCGTCGAGTCGCACGATCGCGTGGCGGATCCGGGCGACCGCGACCTCTTCGGCGACGTGCTGTTCCAGGTATGCCAGGGCGGTGTGCAGGTCGAGCCCGACCGCGAAGAGTCCGCGGATCAGGGAGTCGGCGTCCGGGACGCGGTCCTCGCCCGCCCATGCCGCCGCGTCTTCCGCGCCGCCGGTGGCGCGGCGGGTGATCCGCCGTGCGGGCCGCTCGGATTCGCGGCCGTACATCTCCTCCTCGCCGGCCACCCGTCATGCCCCCTCTCCCGTGACCGCCCTGCCGGGCGGCCCGCAGCCGACCGTCACGTTGGGGATTTTCGGGTTCCTGCGAAGACATACCCGGTCAATGGCTATATGCCACATGTATCACTGATCCTGCCGTGATCGTGTGGAACGTTGCGGAACGCCGCTGTTGGGGGTGTCCGTCGCTGGGTAAGGCCAAGGGTGACCGTCGTTTCGAGGTGATCACTGTGGGGTGGAGCCGTCAGGGCGTGCGGCTGCCGTTCACCGACCGGGCGGAGGCGGGGCGGCTGCTCGCCGAGCAGATCGTGCCCCTCGCGCTCGCCGACCCGCTGGTGCTGGCCCTGCCGCGCGGCGGCGTGGCGGTCGGCCGGGAGATCGCGCGCCGCCTCGGCGCGCCACTCGACGTGCTGGTGACCCGCAAGATCGGCTGTCCGGGCCGGCCGGAGCTGGGCGTCGGCGCGATCGCCGAGGGCGGGGAGCCGGTCTTCGACGCCGACCTGCTCGGCCGGCTCGGCCTCACCGAACCTGATCTGGCCGGGACCGTGCGCCGCGAGCGCGCCGAGCTGGACCGCCGCGTCGCCGCCTACCGGGGAGACCGGCCGCTGGCCTCGGTCAGGGATCGTGACGTCATCGTCGTCGACGACGGCCTGGCGACGGGCGGCACCGCTCGCGCCGCGCTCGCCGCGGTACGCGCCGGGGAGCCCCGGCGCCTCATCCTCGCCGTCCCCGTGGGCGCCGCCGAGACCGTCAAGGCCCTGACGGCCGACGCGGACGACGTCGTGGTGCTGGCGGCGCCGTGGACGTTCCGCGCGGTCGGCCAGTGGTACGTCCACTTCGACCAGCTCAGCGACCGCGACGTACAGGAGTTGCTGTGAAGATCCCGGCAGCGGGCGTCACGCTGGAAGGGGACCTGACCGACGGCGCGCGCGGGCTCGTGGTGTTCGCGCACGGCAGCGGCAGCAGCCGGCGCAGCCCGCGCAACCGCGCGGTCGCCGCCGCGCTGCACGAACGGGGGTTCGGCACGCTGCTGTTCGATCTGCTGACGCCCGAGGAGGAGATCGAGGACGCCGCCACGGCCCGGCTGCGGTTCGACATCCCGCTGCTTGCGCGGCGGCTGAGCGCCGTCGTCGCATGGGCGGTCATGCGGCCGGTGGGGCTGTTCGGGGCGAGTACGGGGGCGGCGGCCGCGCTGGTCACGGCCGCCGAACGCCCGGATGACGTGGCCGCCGTGGTGTCCAGAGGCGGCCGCCCCGACCTCGCCGGCGAGGCACTGGGACTCGTCCGTGCGCCTACACTGTTCATCGTGGGCGGACGAGACGTCGAGGTGCTGTCGCTCAACGAGCGGGCGGCCGCCCGGATGACGGCCGACAACGCGATCACGGTGGTTCCTGGAGCAGGGCACCTGTTCGCCGAGCCGGGCGCGCTCGGCGAGGTCGCCCGGCTCGCGGGAGACTGGTTCTCCCGCCACATCAAGGGGTGAAGATCCTGGACCGCTGCTCGGCGATCCGTCGCCCGCGGGGATTCCGCCGCCGACATGGCGTCGCGGGCCGCCGCGGCAGACTACGCGGCATTGGCGCGGCGCATCCGGCGCCGGCGCTCGGAGGCGCGTTCGTCCTCGTTCAGGCCGCCCCAGGTGCCGTATTTCTCGGGCCGGGAAACGGCGTAGTCAAGGCATTCCGTGCGGACGGGGCAGCGCATGCAGACCGCCTTGGCCTTGCGCTCGCGGATCTCGCGCTCCGGCTGACGTTCACCGTCAGGGCCGAAGAACAGGATGAGGTCCTCCCCCCGGCACTCGGCAGCGTCCTGCCAGCCCCAGCTGGGCCGGGGAAGGTTTGCCTGCCGACGTACCTGAGCCATAGAACTACCACCTCGTAGCTTGCTGGTGAGCAAATTTCGGTCACGGGCGCCGCAACGATGTGAACGCGCGCAAAACTGTGCAACGTTGTGAAGCGCCGTGATGTTCCCTGAGAGCCGCCGTGTCCGTGCCGGGAACGACGAATAGGGCCTCGGAGAGGCTACACGAGGGGCGCGCGGTTGAGAAGGGCCACCTCCCTTTTAACATACGTGGCGCGCTCTTCGGAACAGCCCGGACTGCACTGCGGCCCCGTCCGGCGCTCCACCCGCACCCGATATCGGTCCAGGCCGGACAGCACGATGGCGGTGTCGCCGGCCGCCGACTCCACCCGTACTCCGTCGACCGCGACCACGCCCGTGTGCTCCCGCACGAAGTGCTCGGCCGCCTGCGCCGGCTCCGGTAGCCCGGCGCGGCCCCGGTAACGCTCCAGCACCACCTCGCCGCGCGCGTACGCCTCGACCGCGGCCGTGGCGCGCTTCTCGTCCATCGCCCCGTAGTACAGGCCGTGCGGCAGGCATGCGACGTTCGCGGCGTACCGGTCGCCGCCCAAGTGCGTGGTCTCCCATACCGCGTCGCCGAAGCGCGCGCCGAGCGCGCGGGCCAGCGGGCCGCCGCCGGCGGCGCAGCAGACGTTGTGCCGGCCGTGCGTGCACACGAGGACGAGCGGCCCGGCCACGGGGGAGCCGAACCCGGGGGCGCGGCCGGCCGCCACCGCGGCCAGGTCGAGGTCGTCCAGCGCGGCCGGGTCGTCCACCTCGCGGCCCTCCAGCCACGGCGCGGTGCCGCCGGGGAAGGCGGTGTACACCCACAGGGGCGGGGTGGCGCGCCGCCGGCCGGGCCGGCGGATGAACTGCGGCCGAACCTCGTGCCGCAGGGCACGGCGCACCGCGTCCGCGATCGGACCGGCGGCACCGGTGTCGTCGACGGTCTCCGCCCACGGGCCCGGATGCTCGATGAGCAGCCACGCCCGCGCCTTGGCCGTCGCGCTCGCGTGGCAGGGCAGCTCGCCCGTATGGCTTCCGGGGCAATGGGTGCAGCGATTCTCCGGCAAGGAACCCCCGTCCCGCAATACTTAGGTGAGACTAACCTAACTGGTCGGGCGGAGTGCGCGGCCGTGGACCCCGGTGAAGACGGTGAACCTCCGGTGAAGACCCGGTTCGGGGCGCCCGCCCCGCGACGATCACGGCACCGGCCGTTCTACGGTGTCATCGGCCACCGGCATGGGACGGCTGACCCTCCGGTGGACATCCCGGCGACGCGGGCACGTGCCGCGACCGCCGGAGCCGCGCCACGACCCCGACACGACGGGAGCCCGTATGCGCCAGCCGGTGTCCGCGCTGAGCGCCGTGCTGCTGCTCGCCGCGGCCGGCGACGCGCGAACGGCCAGGCCGCCGGCGGCGCCCGCCGCGATCGAGGCGGGCGTGAGCGGCTGCGGCACCGGATGGACCCGGCCGCACACCGGCCGCCAGACGCTGACGCTGCGCAACGACGGCGGCACCGTGTCGGGCGTCGCCCTCATCGCCCCGGCGACCGGCGCCGTCTACGCCGAACTCGAAACCATCGCCCCCGGCACGACGCGGCAGATGCGGGTCACCCTCGGCCCCGGCGTGTACGCCTTCCGTTGTGTGCAGGACGGCCCGAGCAGCCCGGTCACCGGGCCCGCCACCCGGGTCACCGGCCCGGGCGCCGGAGGCCCCGGCGTCGTCCCGGTCGCCATGGCCGACCTGTACGGCCCGCTGCGCACCTACCGGGCGTACGTCATCGCCGGGCTCGACCGGCTCGTGGCCCGCACCGACGCGCTCCGCACGGCGGTCGACGACGGCGACCTCCCCGCCGCGCGGGCCGCCTGGACGCCCGCACACCTGGCCTACGAACGCCTCGGTGCCGCCTACGGCACGTTCGGCGACCTCGACGGCCGCATCAACGGCCTGCCCGACGGCCTGCCCGGCGGTGTCCACGACCCCGCCTTCACCGGCTTCCACCGCGTCGAGTACGGCCTGTGGCACGGCGCGCCGGCGTCCTCGCTCGCCGGGCCCGCCGACCGGCTCGACCGCGACGTGCGGCGGCTGCGCGCCGCGTTCCCGGACAAGCGCATCGAGCCGCTCGACCTGTCGTTGCGGGCGCACGAGATCCTGGAGAACACGCTGCAGTTCCAGCTCACCGGCGAGGCCGATCAGGGCAGCGGCACCAGCCTGCGCACGGCGGCGGCGAACCTGGAGGGCACCCGCGCGGTGCTGGATGCGCTGCGCCCGCTGCTGCGGCCGCGCTACCCCGGCCTGCCGGGGGTCGACGTCTGGATGGATCGCCTTGCGGCCCTTTTGAAGGGCCGCTCGGACGTGCGCCGGCTGTCCCTGGCCGAGCGGGAACGGCTGGACGGCACGGCCGGCGAGCTGCTCGAACGCCTCGCCCCGATCGCGACGATCTGCGCCCCGAGGCGGGTGCGGTGAGCGCCGCGCGGCGTCCGCCCGGGCACGGCCGCCCGGACCGTGCACCGGCCCCCGAGACCGGGCCGGCCCGGGAGACCGTCCGCCGTCCGCACGGGGCGACGGGGCGAGAAGAGAGGGCGAC
>JBEHYF010000070.1:0-27044 GCA_048498315.1 Actinomycetota bacterium | reverse complement strand
CTCTTCCTGCTCATCCCGAGCAGGCTCCATTGCGGCGACAAGCACCGGCTGCTCCGCCCGACGGACGGGTACTCTTCCTGCTCACCAGGCTGCAGCGGCGATCGTGATGGAGGTGTCGGCGGGCCCTCCCTGCCGATGCCCTCTGCCAGTGCGGGTGGTGCTAACTAATTCACAGCGCGGGGACGCGGTATGGAGTCAGGTGGGCCATGATCGCCTGGTTGGCTTCCCAGCCGTCGGGGAACTTGGCGGGGACGCCGAGGTGGACGGGCTCGGTGGAGGGGTGGGCGTCGAGTAGTTCGGGGATGCCGGCGCGGGCGACGACGATGCACGCGTGGCGGTGCCGGGAGGTCAGCACGCACAGGCGGCCGGCCTCCAGGTGGAAGGCGGTGGCGTCGCGGCGGCCGGACAGCGGGTGCAGCACGATGGTGACATCGAACTCGCGTCCTTGCAGCCGGTTGGCGGTGTCGACGGTGACGGCGGCGAGTGCGGGGCCGAGTGCTGCGCGGATGGCGTGGGCCTGGTCGCGGTGGGCGGTGCCGATCGCGATCCGTTCCGCGGAGAGCCGGGCGCCGCCGGGAGACCGCTCGGAGTAGGTGACCGCGCCGCGCTGCAGGATGCGCGCCGCGAGGGTGGCGCACGCGGTGATCGCCTGGGCGTCGGTGCGGATGGTGTGCCGGGCCGGCAGCTCGTACAGCGCCCAGCCGGTGTCGGCGGCGGTCTGCACGGCCTGATCGGCGGGGCCGTCGCGCAGCGGGCGGGTGGTCAGCTCCAGCCGACGTTCGCCTGGAGCCGTGCCGGCGTCGAACCCGCCGAAGGGGTAGAAGGCGTCGGCGACGACGGCCGTGGCGGACGGCGGCAGCCGCCACGATACGGGCAGGCGGTGCACCGGGATCGCGGGATTATGGCGCAGCAGCGCGGCGACGGCGCTTTGCATCGGGTCCCAGCTCAGGCCGATCCACCGGGTGGTCGTCACCGTGGAGAAGGGATCGAGCTGGCCGGGATCGCCGACGAACAGGACCCGGTGGAACCGGCCCGCGATGCGCAGCAGCGTGTCCGAGCGCATCTGATATGCCTCGTCGACGATGGCCCACGGCCAGGTGAGGGCCTTGCCGACGGTCGCCCACTTGGCCGCGGTGCCGATCACGATCGGGCACCTTGTGAGGTCGGCGGCCTTCGCCGCCACCGTGACGCGAGGGTGGCGGGCCACCCTGGCGGTGGGCCGGTAGTCGATAGCGGACAGCCGGCCGATCGCCAAGTCGGGCCGGTCGGTGGCGAGCCGGTCGGCCAGGTCGTCGACCTGCTCGTTGGTCTGCGCCACGATCATCACCTGTTCGCCGGCGGCGGCGAGTTCGGTCGCCGCCCGGACGACGAGGGTGGACTTGCCGGCGCCGGGCGGGGAGTCGACGACGACGCCGCGGTGCGCGCCGTCCAGATCGATGCCGGAGCCGTCGTGCCCCAGGTCGGCGAGGACGGCGGTGATGGCGTGTTCTGATCGGTCGGCGGGGGTCACGACCAGTCCTCCTGCGCGTCCTCGTCGGTCGGTACGTACGGCTGCGGCGGGCCGCCGTGCGTCCAGGGGGTGTCTTCGGGCGCGGGGAAGTCGGGCAGTGGCTGATACCGGTCGTTGAACGTGGCGTAGCACACCACGTCACCGAGTTCGGGGACGCTGCCCGGTGCCGGGGTCAACGCCCGGCCCATCCCGCCGGACAGTTCGAGGACCACTCGCGTGGTGCGGTCGTTCCCGGCCGTGATCGACACCACGCGGGCCTTCTGCTTGGGCCGGTCCGGCGAGGTGAGTTCGGTTCCCGGCGCGACGAGCACGACGTCCTCGGTTTCCACGGTGATGTGCGGGCGCAACGTACGGCGGCGGCCGGTGTCGTCCTGGCGGTTCGGTTCGGCGGCGATGACGGTACCGGCGAACGCCTCGCCGGTGAGCCGATGCTCGGCCATCACCAGCGGGTCGTCGAACGCCCGCTGAACCTGGTAGGAGGCGTGGGCGCGTTCCAGCCAGGCGAGCCGGCGCGCGGCGGCCACGGCGGTGTCACGGCGCGGCTGTGGGGCGCCTCCGTCCCGCAGGTGCTGTGCGTACGCGGTGAAGGCGTCCTTGTCGGCGTCCCAGCGGACCGGGACGTGCCGGCCGGGCGGCAGTCGGCGCAGCACCGCGATGGCCTGCCACATCAGCCGCCAGGTCGGTTCGAGCTGGGTGGCGAGCGCGCCCTCAAGCGCGGCGTGCGCGTGCCGCTGGGCCTGGTCGCTTCCGGTGGTCCTGGCGTGGTCGTAGGCGGCGATCAGCCGGGCGAGTACCTCGTTGTCGAAGGTGGGGTCGGTGGCGGGGCCGGCCGGAGGGCAGACCAGCGGATCCTCGGCGGCTGCGGCGGCCTGCGCGCCGGACGTCCCCTCGGGAGGGTCGATCCAGGCGAGCAGTGCGGCGAGGTTGAGATCCTCCTGCGGGCTCTGCCCGGTCGCCCAGTGCAGCGCCAGCGCGTCGGTGGCGGCGACCATCAGGCAACTGCCCGGCTGGTCGGCTCGTTCGGCGAGGAACGTCAGCCACCGGCCCAGCGTCGGCACCGTCTCCGGCACCGCGTACGGCCCCTCGGTACGCCGGAATCGGGTGGAACGTCCAAGAAGACGCAGGAACCCGACCGCCGCCGGGTTCGGCACCAGGATCTGGGGTGCGTCGGCATATCGGGTCCGCGGCTCGTCGCCGCGCCCTCCGGCGGCCGTTTCCTCGGCCGCGAAGTATCCCTCAATGTAGGGAATGACCACGTCGGCGAGTTCGGCCGCGAAGGCGAATCGGCGGGTACGGTCGCGTGGCTGGGGGACCACGAGCAGCCGGGGCGCGTCCAGATCACCGCCCACCATGGCGGCCATCGGGGCGCACGCCTCCCCGGCGAGCGCCAGCGGAATGACGACCAGCGGACGTTGGCTGACGTGCACGTGGCGAACGGTACAGATCGGCTGCGCCGTGCCGCGGTGCACGGCCTCCACCCGCGCCAGCGAGGTCAGCGTACTCATACCGCCTCGCCCAGGCATTCCGCGCGCAACCGGGCGGCCGCCCGCAGCCGCCGCGCCGCCTCCGCCCGCTCGCCGTCCACGGCGTCCTCGCCGCGGGCGAGGTCCAGGACGGCGGCGACGTGTTCGATGCCGCCGAGATCGTCGCATGCCGCCCGGCCGAGCACCGAGGTCGTACCCTGCGCCTCATCGCGGCAGAAGAAGCACATCTCGCAGTTGGCCAGGCATTCGGGCGTGTAGCGGGCCTGCACCGTGCGTACGGCGTCGGCGACCTCGGCGGGCGTCCGCCGCGGCGTTCCGGACTCGTCCGGGTCGAGATCGAAGGTGAGGTCGGGCGGGAGTTCCGCGACGAGCGCGTCGATGCGCTCCAGCCGGGACAGCTGGCGGCGCAGCACGGTCAGCTGCTTCCGTACGTCCAGCTCGACGGCGATCGGGCGGTTGGAGAAGTTCTCCGGGCAGACGAGGATCACGGTGTCGGCCACCGCCTCCGGACCGATGTCCAGTTCACCGAGCAACCGGCGGAGCGCCAGCACGTACACGGCGGACTGGATGGCCGCGGACGCCACCTTGTCGCCGTCGGCCTGGCCGTCGATGACCGCGAACGACTTGATCTCCACGACGTGGAACCGACCGTGGAGCTGGAACGCGATCAGATCCGGTTCGAGGTAGACGTCTTGCCCGGCCACCTCCAGCCGCAGCATCGGATGGTCGAACAGCGTGCCGGCGTCCTCGCGCGACGCGGCGGCGCGCGCGAGGAGGCTGCGGGTACGTGCGTGGCGAAGCCCGGGGGACTTGTTCCCGCCGACATCTTCCAGATCGTCGTAGGAGGCTTCGGGGATCGGCAGGCGGAGATGCTCACGCAGCAGCCTCAGCAGCTCGGCGCAGCCGTCCGCCTTCACCTGCGCTTCGAACGCGTTTCCGCGGGTGATCGCGAACTGGGACTGACCGAAGCGGGCCGGGAAACCGAGATGGGCCGCAAGGCCCAGCTTGTTCACTCCTGCGGCGTCGAGGACAGCCCGGCGCGCGCAGCCCGGGTTGCTGGTCAGCGCGGCGATGGTACGGGCGTTGTGATTGCGCGCTGGAGCCCGGCCACGGATGCGGTCGAGCCGGGTCTGTCTGCTCACTGCTTCTGCTCCAAACCTGGATCGTGACGTAGGGGATCGGCGTGCGCGCCATGGAGGGGATCACCTGCGCCGTGGACCGCAGCGGGTTACGCGGAGCGGTGCTGCCGCTCGCCAGCCGCCCGCCACCCGCGGGTTTCGGGTGGTCCGGCCGGCGGACCGGGGGCCAGATCGGTTGGATCTTCGGGACGAGCAGCCGGGGGCGCGGTGGCGCCCGCCGGCCGGCTCACGCGGTTCCGGTCCGCGGGTTCGCCTGAAGCCGACTGCCGAACAGCTGCTGCGCGTCGTCGAGCCGCTGCCGGACACGCGCCGCAGCCGCGTGCCGTACCTCCTGGTCCGCTTGGGCATGAACCTCCCGCTCAGCGCGCGCCGCATCGGCCACCGTCCGCGGATCGACGGCCTCCCTGCGCTCCGCCGCCCCGGGAATGTTGGCGGCGAAGCGCCACAGCAGGCGCATCGCCGCCTCCCCCGGCGCGGGGAGACGCAAAATGCCCTCGGCCACCTGGATCGCGGCGGTCAGAAAGTCGACGCGCGGGCTGAGCGGTCCGATGACACGCCGCTCGACCGGCCACGTGGAGACGGCGAGCAGACCCCGCGCGGGCGCCAGCAACTCGGCCGTCAGTGCGGCGCACACGTAGTAGGGGCGGGCGTAGGGGGCGGTACGGAACGAGCGCTCCTCGTCCCGGCGCAGGCTGGTCAGCCGCGCGGCGACGATCTTGGTCGCGAAGAACGCCTCGTGCGTCGCTGTGACCAATCTCGGTGCCGCCGGCACGGTCAACAGCGTCAGCGCCTGATGCACCTGCTCCCGCAGAGGAAGCAGCCCGCCCGACGGCCCCATCGGGGGCTCGGTCGCATGCGGCGAGACGCCGCTCATGGCACCGGAAACCGCCGGGGCCACGTCCGATCGCATCGGCGCACGCCCCGCATGCCCAGCACGCCGCGCATGGCCTGCCTGCGCATCCTCTTGTTCCGGGGAGTCCGCCTCCAGCCGGGCGAGCGCAGCGTCCCAAGCACTCTCGGCTTCACGCAGCTCCGCCCGCAGCGCCCGGGCACGACTGCGGTCTCCGCCGATCAGCGCCCGCCGCACCGCCACCCGAAGCCGCTCGATGCGGCGCTCCAGTACCTCAATGGAGTCCTCCACGCACCGCACGATACCAACGGTTACAGTCTTTTCCAGCAATCCCCTGAGACAGTCACCTGCCGTACCGCCCGGCGTTTTTGGCGAGCCCTCTTCCTGCTCATCCCGAGCAGGCTCCATTGCGGCTGGAGGGCGGTCTCCAGAGACGCATCGATCGGATGCGAACGGTCACGCGCAACGTGCGTCAGTCAGTTGTCATCGAGGGAAACGAATTGAGCGCACCGGTCAGCCGACGCCCCCGCCGGGGGCTGCGGTTGAGGCATCTTGCGATCCAGCGTGGGCGGACCGGGCCTCGTGGGCGCTGTGGACGCGGGCCCACAACGTCTCGCGGTCGGCGGCGTCCAGATCGGTCAGCTCCAGCCCGAACACCTCCGCCAGCGCCTCGTACCACTCTGTCCTGGTCTCCAGCACACACCGCCGTCCGGGCCGGCGCCGATCCGCCGCAGCACGCATCCGGTGAGCACGTCGACGCCGTCGGCGTCGCGTCGCATCACCATGCACGTACGCACGTACCCGGACTCCGGGGACGTCGACAGGTGCACATGCCGGTCGAGGAAGTCGGTCACCACAGCCGGCCGCATGCCGAAATCCATGCCGACGAACGCTCCACGCGGATCGTGCTCCAGTCGCCATCCACCAGGTTCGACCTGCGAGCGCCCGATCCGGAACCGGAATGGCCCCTGGACGTACTCCCCCACACGCAGCGGCAGCGGCTCGTGCAGTCCGTCGCCCAGCCCCGCGTCCACCAGCCAGACGCCCTCCGGGCATTCCCCGGACGGCAGGCCGCGCACGGTCAGCGCCAGATGGTTGGCAAGCACCGGGCCCGGAGGCCGTACGACATCACGGCCCTGCACGCCCGCCCGGTGCCAGGTCACGTCATAGCCCAGAGCACGCAGCAGGAGGGAGAACGCGCCGTTGAGGTGGTAGCAGTAACCGCCGCGTCCGGCCGCGATCCGAGCGGCGGACTCGTGCGGGTCGATGGAGGTCACCCGGCCGAGGTAGGCGTCGAGGGCCTCGTAGGCGATGCGTTCGACCTGTGCGGCGTGAAGGGCGCGCAGATCCGCGACGCTGGGCGGTCCCGGGTCGGATACGCCGAGGCGTCGAAGATAGGCGGCCGTGTCGAACGCGGGCGTCCGCCACCTCCGGGGGCATCGTACGCCGCCGCGGAGGTAGTGTCGCCGCCGGGCGGCCGCCCGGCCGGAGCGGGCCCCGGCCATAACCGCGAAGGCCCGGGACCCTCCCGGGCGCCGGCCCGGCCCTCGCCCTCAGGCCGCCCGCGCCGCCGCCGTGGCGAGCCGTGACGTCATGGCCCTCCGCAACTCCGGCGGCATGTACGCGAGCGTGCCGGCGACCAGGCCGGAGCCGGTCACCGTCGGGTCGCCCCACACGGCGGGAGATGCCGAAATCGATCAGCGCCCCCCATCTGCGCGGCCACGGTTCGCGGAAGGCGGATCCCGTCAGAGAGTGACCCTTCGGTCGCGCTGGGGTGGTCCGGACGAAAGAATCGCGCCGGACGCGTGCGTCGCCGCGTGCCGGCACTCGCAGGTGCACGGCGGCGCTCCCCGGCGGGGTGCACAGCGCCGTTCCCCGGCGGCGCCCGGCGGCCGTCCGTGGATGCCGGGTGTCCGGGACGGGCGCCCAGGGTCGACGCCCGCCCTGGCCCGGGGACACGGACCGCGCCCGTGTCCCCGCGGGTGCGGGCCGGCGAGTCAGACGAACGTGTTGGCCAAGAGGACGAAGCCCAGACCGGCCACCGAGACGATGGTCTCCATCACCGACCACGACATGATGGTCTGCCCGACGCTCTGCCCGAAGTACTCCTTGACGAGCCAGAAACCGGCGTCGTTCACGTGCGAGAAGAACAGCGAGCCGGCGCCGATGGCCAGCACGAGCAGCGATGTCTGGCCGGGACTCATCCCGTGGGCCAGCGGCGCCATCAGGCCGGACGCGGTGACGGTCGCGACCGTCGCCGACCCGGTGGCGAGCCGGATCAGGACCGCGACGATCCAGGCGAGCAGCAGGACGGACATGCCGCTGCCCTGCACCCAGTCCGCGACCACCTTGCCGATGCCGGTGTCGACCAGCGTCTGCTTGAAGCCGCCGCCCGCGGCGACGATGAGCAGGATCCCCGCGATGGGCGGCAGCGACTTCTCGATCGAGGCGGCGAGGGCGCGCAGGTCCATGCCCGCGCCCCGGCCGAACGTGTACATCGCGACGAGCACCGCGATCAGCAGGGCGACCAGCGGCGTGCCGAGCACGTCCAGCACCGTACGGGCGCCGTTGCCCTCGGTCGCGAAGATGTCGGCGAGGCCCTTGCCCAGCATCAGGACGACGGGCAGCAGCACCGTCGCCAGCGTGACGGCGAACGCCGGCCGGCGCACGCCCTCGCCGCCGTTGATCTCGCCGCCGGGGTGCCCGTCACCCGCCCGGTCGCGCGCGCCGCCGAACAGATCGGGCACCGGAACGTCCACCCAGCGGGCGGCGAACCGGGAGAACACCGGGCCGGCGAGGATGACGGTCGGGATCGCGATGAGCACGCCGATGCCCAGCGTCAGGCCCAGGTTGGCCTTGAGCGCGGCGACGGCCACCAGCGGCCCGGGGTGCGGCGGCACGAACCCGTGCATGGCCGAAAGCCCGGCGACCGCCGGGATGCCGACCCGGACCAGCGGCAGGCCGGACCGGCGCGCGACCAGCAGGATGACCGGCATCAGCAGCACCAGGCCGATCTCGAAGAACATCGGCAGGCCGATGATCGCGCCGACCAGGGCCATGGCCCAGGGCAGCAGGCGGGTGCCCGCCCGGCCCACGATGGTGTCGACGATCTGGTCGGCGCCGCCGGAGTCGGCCAGCAGCTTGCCGAACATCGCGCCGAGGGCGATGAGCGTCCCGACACTGGCCGCGGTGTCTCCGAAGCCCTTGCTGAAGCTGTCCACCGTGTCGGACATCGCCCGGCCGGCGATCGCGCCGACGACCAGCGAGCCGATGGTGAGGGACAGGAACGGATGCATCTTCACCGCGGTGATGAGCACCACGATCAACGCGATGCCGATCAGTGCCGCCACGATGAGCCGGCCGCTGGAGGCATGACCCACCTCGGCGAGTAGGGGGAAAGCAGTGCGCAATGTCGGTCTCCTGGGGGTGCGGGGGTTCCGGAGCGGGTCCGGACGCGGACGTTCGGCGGCCGGCACGGCCGTGCCGATCCACACCGCTGGACTGCCCGGAATGTTCATCATGGATGGATTTATCACGACCGCACCCAAGCCACTATTCGCAACAGGAGCGACATACAGGCACGATTCACCCATCGACGGCCGGGCCGGTACCGCCCCGGGCCGAGGGCCGGTCCTCAGCCGATGCGGATGGGCAGGGTGCGCGGGCCGCGGACCTGGCCGGGGGCCCAGGTCACCGCCGAGGGGTCATCGAGGGTGAAGGCCGGGATGCGTTCGAGCCAGACCTCCAGGGCGACGCGCAGTTCCATGCGCGCCAGGTGCGAGCCGACGCACCGGTGGATGCCGAGGCCGAACGCGGCGTGCCGGTTCACCTGGCGGTCGATGACGACCTCGTCGGCGCGGTCGAACTGCTCCGGGTCGCGGTTGGCCGCCGGGAAGGACAGCAGCACCCAGTCGTCGGCCTTCATGTCGACGCCGCGCCAGTGCATGTCCTCCTTCACCAGCCGTGCCATCGTGACCGGCGCGTACGCGCGGAGGAACTCCTCGATCGCGGTGGGCAGCAGGCCGGGGTCGGCGACGAGGCGCTCGCGGTCGGCGGGGGTCCTGGCCAGGTGCCACAGCGACGCGCCGATCGCGCTCCACGTCGTGTCGATGCCGGCGATCAGCAGCAGGGCCATCGCGCCCGCGACGTGGGACGGCTCCAGCTTCTTTCCGTACAGCTCCGCGTTGATCAGGTACGTCGTCAGGTCGTCGCGCGGGTTCTCGACGTGGTCGTGGATCTGCGCGAGCAGGTAGTCGAACAGCAGCCCCATGCGCGCGACGCGCTCGTCCGGCGGCAGGTTGACGCCTTCGAGGGCGTTCTCGACGAACTCCCGGAACCGCGGCGCGTCCTCGACGGGGAAGCCGAGCATGCCGGCGATGACGCGCATCGGGATGTGCTGGGCGTAGTCGCGCGCGGCGTCCACGACATCCTGGCCGGCGAACCCGTCGATCAGCGCGTGGCACAGCTCCCGCGTGGCCGGTTCGTGGCGGGAGACCGCGGTCTTGGTGAACGCCGGCAGCAGCAGCTTGCGCGCGTCGCGGTGGAACGGGGGATCGGAGGAGATCGGCGGGATCGCGCCGATCGGCGCCAGCTCCCGCGGCGGCCGGAAGTTGGCCATGACGACCGATCGGGAGGAGAAGTGCTCGGTGTCGTAGGCGATTGCGGCGACGTCCTCGTACCGGGTCGGCAGCCAGGCGCCGCCGAACCGGTCGGTGTGCGCTATCGGGCAACGTCGCCGCAGCTCGTCCTGGATCGGGTACGGGTCGGCCGCCCACTCGGGATCCATGTGGGAGAAGTCGGTCGCCCAGTCCGTGACCGGGCCGGTGACGACCTCGTTGCGGATGCCGTCGGGCTCGTCTTCCCGCAGCTCGGCGAAGCTGCGGGGGAAGCGCTCGTCCGCCGACATGTCAGTCCTCCGTCAGGAGGTCGATCGCGCGTTCGGGACAGTTGGCGACCGCGCGGCGGGCGTCCTGCTCCTTGTCCGGCGGTACGGTGCCGTCGCCGAGGACCGTCCCGTAGCCCTCTGCGTCCTCGCCGAACAGGTCCGGAGCCAGGTCGTAGCAGCGGCCGTGCCCCTGGCAGCGGCCCGGATCTATTTGGACTTTCACGGCGTTTCTCCCGTCTGGGCGGTGATGTCGGTTCGGGCGACGGCTCCGACGACGCGGGCGAGCAGCGCCGCCCACGCCTCGTCGTCGACCGGGTGCAGGTCGGGGGTGACCAGCGCGCTGCCGATCGCCAGCAGCAGGCAGAAGTGGGCGAGCGCGTCCGGCGACAGGGTGGCATCCAGCTCGCCGTCGCTCTGCGCCATGCGCACCAGATCGGCCACCCAGTCGGCGCGCTCGCCGATGTAGTCGCGCATGGGCCGGGCGACGTCGTCGTCCCGCCGTGCGGCGACGAGCCCTTCGACGATGAGGTCGCCGGGGGCGTCGCGGTGCCGGGGAAGCCGGCGGCCGGCCGCGAGGAGGAGGTCGACGACCGAACGGCCCGGGTCAGCGGCGATCAGGTCGGCGAGCAGCCGCCGCCCGTGCGTCCGCAGGGCGGCCACGAGCAGCTCCGCCTTCGAGCCGAAGTGCGCATACAGGGCGCCGTTGCTGACGCCCGCGGCCGCCGCGATGTCGGCGACGCGCGTGCCGTCGTATCCCCGCTCGGCGAAGGCGCCGGCCGCCGCGCGCAGCAGCCGCTCACGGGTCTCGGCGGCGGTGACGCCCGCGATCCGCCCCATAGGGGAATTAAAAGACCGTTCATTTCATTCGTCAACGGCACCGATCGCGGGCCGGGCCACGACCCGCCGCACTTCACCGGCGGCGGCCTGCCGCACACGGATGCCGCCCTCGGCGCCGGCGCTCGCCTCCTACCGGAGTCCGGGCCGACTCGCGCCGGTGGCCCGCGCGCCGGCCGCGCGGCCGGCGGCGGCCACCCCGCGCGGGCCCCCTCACGCCGCTCTCAGCCGGAGCCGCCGGCGGAGATGAGGGAGCGGATGGCGCCCGGAAGGACCTCGCGCACTTTGTGCATGATCGAGCCCTCGGTCGCCTCGTCGACGACCTCGGCGACGGTGCGCGCGAGATGGGCGGCCTTCGGCTCGTCCGTGCCCGATCGGGATGCCACGCGTGCGATGAAGTCGCTCCGGTCGAAGCGCTCGCCGGCGCCTTCGGCGTGGTGCGTCTCGGTGCGGCGCAGGTGCTCGCCGATCTCCTGCGGGAGTTGCGCCGCGAGATTGTCCGCAAGGACTCCGGGCAGGCGTTCCCCAGCGTCTCCAGGGTGGCCCGGACGGCCCGCTCGGCGTCGCCGCGGCTCGGCAGCCGGGCGCGCTGCTTAACCTGTCCGATCAACTGGTCGTGCCGCATGATCCTCCCTTCTCGGCGGTGTCTGTTCCTGACGCGGCCACATGCGGCCCCGTCATCGCGCGTCCCCTACCCGAGTGGATCCGGGGCGGGCAGGAACCGATCCGGCTCGCGAGCCCGGGGCCGCCCCGGCCTTCAAGCTGCGGCCGCGTTGCCGTAGAGCGAGGTCGACCGTTCGCGGTTGACAAGATTCCGTTGACAAAACCGAATTGTCAACCCAAACTTGCCTCATGGCGCTCCCGGACCTTGACGAGCTCATCGCCGAAGTCGACCGCACCTGCGAGGCTGCGGGCCGGCCGCACGCCGGCGAACCGGAGCAGCCCGACTGGCTCGCATTGCTGGCGACCGCGTCGCGGCTGGCCGGCCGCCTGCAGGCGCTCGCGGACGACCTGGTGGAGGACTACGTCGAGCATTGCCGGATGCACGGCTACAGCTGGGCGGACATCGGGTCGGTGCTCGGGGTGACCAGGCAGGCCGCCCAGCAGCGCTTCCTCGCCCCGCACCGGCGGTACCGTCCCGAGGAGTTCACCGAGGAACTCCGCCGGGCGATGCCTCGTGTCAAGGACGTCGCCATCCGCTACCGCAACAACTACATCGGTACCGAGCACGTGCTGTGGGGTCTCATCGGCGATGAGGATGAGAACGCCGCCACCCGCCTGCTGCGAGCCCGCGGCGTCGCACTCGAGGACCTGCGCGACTCCCTGCGGGCGCGGTTCGGGCTCGGCGCGTCACAGGCGGCGGAGCGGATCGCGTTCACCCCTTACTCTCGCAAGGCGCTGGCGATCGCCGAGGAGCTGGCCGCGCACGCCGGCACGCCCGGCATCGGCTGCGACCATGTGCTCGCCGGGCTGGTCCGGGTGGGTCGCGGCGTCGCCGCCACGGTCCTGGGAGCGGCGGGGCTCGACGCCGAGACGCTCGGCGACCTCACGAGTGCAGCTCCGCCTTCGAGCCGAAGTGCGCATACAGGGCGCCGTTGCTGACGCCCGCGGCCGCCGCGATGTCGGCGACGCGCGTGCCGTCGTATCCCCGCTCGGCGAAGGCGCCGGCCGCCGCGCGCAGCAGCCGCTCACGGGTCTCGGCGGCGGTGACGCCCGCGATCCGCCCCATAGGGGAATTAAAAGATCGTTCATTTCATTCGTCAACGGCCCCGGCCGCCGCCGATGCACGGGGACGGCAGGGCGCCGGCCCCGGGCCGGGCGCAGTTTCACGCCGCCCGGCCCGGTCGCCTGCGATCAGCCGGCCAGGGCCAGGCCGGCGCCGAGCGCGCCCGGCGCCGGCTCGCCGAGGCGGTCCGGGGCGGGCTCACCGGCGCGGGCCGGGGCGCCGAGCAGCGACAGGTACAGCCGCTCATACCGCTGCGCCATCACCGAGACGTCGAAGTTGCGCGCGACATGGTCGCGGCAGTCTTCGGGACGGAGGCGGTTGGTCTGGTCGATGGCCTCGGCGACCTGCTCGAACCGGTCCCGGACGAAGCCGGTGCGCCCGTCGGCGACCACCTCGGGGACCGCGCCGCGGCGGAGCGCGACCACCGGGGTGCCGCACGCCATCGCCTCGATCATGACCATGCCGAACGGCTCCTCCCACTGGATCGGGAAGACGAGGCAGCGTGCCCGGGAGAACAGGTCGCGCTTCATCGCGGCGTCCGCCTCGCCGACGTACTCGACACCGGGGCCGAGCCGTGGCTCGATCTCGGCGGCGAAGTAGTCGCGTTCGGGCTGCTCGTTGAGCTTGCCGGCGAGCACGATGCGCCGGCCGGCGGCGCGCGCCGCGTCGATGGCCAGGTGCGCGCCCTTGTCGGGGTTGAAGCGGCCGAGGAAGAGCACGAAGTCGTCCTTGTCGGCGCGGAACGGGAAGGTGCCGACGTCGACGGCGTTGTGCACGGTGCCCACCCAGTTCAGGCCCGGGGCGGCGCGGCGCTGGGCGTCGGACAGCGCGACGAGCCCGACGGTGTCGCCCAGCTCGCGGTAGTACCAGGCCAGCTCACCGGTGACCGGGCCGTGCACGGTCGCGACGGTCGGCGTGGCGCGGCGGCCCGCGGTGAGCGGCCCGGCCAGCGAGTGGTCGTGCACGATCTGGACGTCGAGCCCGTCGAGGTGGCGGGCGGCGGCCGCGGCGTGCACGACCTCCGGCACGGGCTCGCCGAGCCGGGACGACGGCGGATCGGGATAGGTCGCCAGGAACCGGGCGGGCGTGCCGTCGCTGCCGGCACCGACCAGCACGACGCTGTGGCCGCGGGCGACCAGCGCCGTCGCCAGGTCGGCGACCATCGCCTCGATGCCCCCGTAGGCGCGGGGCGGAACGTCGAACCACGGCGGCGCAACGAGCGCGATGCGCAGCGGCACGGCACCGAGGTTGCTCATGGGCAGGACGCCTCCTTTCACTCCACGACGCGAAGGGACGGCGACCGCGGCCGGCCGGCCACCGGCGCACGCGGGCCGCTCCGCCCCCTCCAGCACGGCGGACGGTGGGCGCGGGCCGCCCGGCCCGGCGGAGCGGCGGCACCGGCATGTCTCCGCCATGTCGCAACCGGCCGAGACGCTCCGGAAACGGCCCGCTGCCGGCGGCTAGGCCGCGCTCAGCGCCGCCGACGACCGGTCACCGATCCCCTAAAAGTTATAACTCAGCTTCCAGCTTTGTTCAGACCGTGGCTGAATTGAACGATGGGGAGCGGCCGGGTGACCCGTCGTGGTCCAGCGCCGCCAGCGGTTCGCGCGGACGCTCGACCAGCTCCACGCCCGCCGGCAGGCCCTCGACGCGCGTGCCCGCCGCGTCGCGTACCACCGCCACCCGGGCGCCCGCCAGCGGCAGCCCGCGCACGGCCAGCTCGGTGAACCCGTCCGGCAGCGCCGGCGCGCACCACACCCGGCCCTGCGGGACCGCCGGGTCCAGGCGCAGCATCACCCGGAGGAGCTGCACCGGCGTGGCCGCCGCCCACGCCTGCGGCGAGCACGACGTGGGGTACGGGACCGGCACGTCGTAGCGCTCCCGGTCGAACCCGCAGAACAGCTCGGGCAGCCGGCCGCCGAAGGCCGCGGCGGCGTCCAGCAGCCCGCGCACGATCCGCCGCGCCTCGTCCGCGAACCCGTACCGCATCAGCCCGGTCGCGACCAGCGCGGAGTCGTGCGGCCACACCGAGCCGTTGTGGTAGCTCATCGGGTTGTACGCGCCCATGTTCGCGGCCAGGGTGCGCACGCCCCAGCCGGTGAACATCTCCGGCGACAGCAGGCGGCGGGCCACGGCGCGCGCCTTGTCCGGGTCGACGATGCCGGTCCACAGGCAGTGGCCCATGTTCGAGGCCAGCGCGTCGATCGGCCGCTTGTCGCGGTCGAGCCCGATCGCGAACCAGCCCCGGTCCGGCAGCCAGAACCGCTCGTTGAACTCCCGGCGCAGGCGCAGCGCCCGGTCGCGGCAGCGGTGGAAGGTGTCCTGGTCGCCGGCCTCGCGGGCCATATGGGCGCGCGCCACGTACGCGGCGTAGACGTAGCCCTGCACCTCGGCCAGGGCGATGGGCGGCGCGGCGATCCGGCCGTCGGCGAAGTTGATCCCGTCGAAGGAGTCCTTCCAGCCCTGGTTCACCAGGCCGCGGTCGGTCTTGCGGCGGTACTCCACGAACAGGTCGCCATCGGCGTCCCCGTACTCCTCGATCCAGGCGAGCGCCCGGTCGGCGTACGGCAGCAGGCGGTCGACCTCGTCGCGGTGCAGGCCCCAGCGGCGCAGCTCGCCGAGGAGCATGACGAACAGCGGCGTGGCGTCGACCGTGCCGTAATAGGTCTGGGCGGCCCCGAGCAGGCCGGCGCTGTCGGCTCCCGCCCGGAGCTCGTGCATGATCTTGCCGGGCTCCTCCTCGGTCAGCGGGTCGACCTTCGTGCCCTGCCGCTTGGCCAGCGCGCGCAACGTGCCGATCGCCAGGCTCTGGTCGAGCGGCAGCGCCATGTACGAGGCGATCAGCGAGTCGCGGCCGAACAGCGTCATGAACCACGGCGCGCCCGCCGCCACCGCCGCCGGCTCGTCCGGCGCGTCCGGGTCGAACAGCCGCAGCGCGCCGAGGTCGAGCCTGCTGCGCCGCAGCGCGCTCTCCAGCGCCGGGTCGTCGGTCGCGACCTCGGGCGACTCGCGTTCCCAGTCGCGCAGCCGCCGTACCGGCACGGCCTGTTCCACCGGCCGGTGCGTCGGGTACCGCGCCGGCGGCTCGTCGTCGTCCACGTTCGGGCGCACCTGGACGGTCACCCGCCACGACGAGCGCGGGGGCACGACCACGCGGAAGACGAGCGCGCCCGGCCCGGCGACCGCCTCGGCGTCGGCGGTCACGCGCACTCCGCGGGTGTGCCCGTCGGCGAACCGGCCGGTGATGCGCAGCCCGCCGCCGTCCGCCGTCGTCTCCACGGTCGCGCGCCGGCGGATCTGGTCGGCCTTGACCTCGAACAGGTCGGCGAAGTCGGCCTCGGCGGCCAGCTCGACCCGGCAGCCGACCGGCTCGCCGCTGAGGTTCTCCAGCTGGACGTCCTCGCGCAGGCCGACCCCCACGTACCGCTCGCGCTGCACGAGCAGCGTGCTGTCGGCCCGTCCCGGCCGCGGGCGGGCACGGCCCACGAACATCGCGCGGAACGGCTCGTGCGGCACGACGGCGAGCGGCTCCACCGGCTCGTCGTCGACGCGCAGCTCCCACCGGGACAGCACCCGGGTGTCGGCGAAGAAGACCCCGTGGGCGCCGCCGGGCGCGATGTCGCCGGACGGCGTGCAGACGCAGAACGAAGAACCCTCCACGAGGGTCACCGCGCCCGACCCCAGCGTCAGCGGTTCGGACTCCTGGACCCAACCGTCCACCATGGTCTCGCTCTCACCTCTCGTGCGTTCTGGGCGTGACGACACGATTCCGCAGACGGTTATACCTGCCGCTTACAGCAGCCAAGCTGCGATTTCCGGGCAGCGCACCCGAAGATCCCGCTGCCGCCGGCGGCGGTCGGTCGCACAAGGTCGCACAAGCGCCGCACACGGCCGGGGTCGGGACGGGCGCGCGACGCGCCCGGGCACTTCACTTTCGCACGCGGAGCGCGGGGAACATCTATAGTCCTTCGCATGCCGGAGGATCGGGACGCGTGGGACGAGCTGCTCGCGGCGGGCTTCCTGCACGCGCTGCGCGAGGCGCACACCGAGGCGACGCTCAGCGTGTTCGGCGCGCTGAGCCGTGCGGCGGGGTTCAAGGAGCGCTCGTTCGGCTACACCGCGTTCGACGTGCTTGAATCCCAGCTCGACCGGGTGTTCGGCATCGGCGAGCCCGCCGATCCCGGCGGCGACGCGCACCCCCCGTTGCCCCGCCCGGTGGTGCGCGACGACCTGAACGGCTCGCCCGGCTGGCGGTACGGCCGCTACCGCGTGCTGCTCAAGCGGCACGAGTTCGGCGCCGTGCACGCCATCCGCTGGGACCGCGACAGCCCGACCAAGCAGGCCGTCGCCCGCCAGGGCTTGGCCGGCGACCCGCAGCTCGCCCTCGACCTCGGCATCGACCTGCCCCCCGACACGTCCTCGGTGGTGACGCTGGTGCTCGCGCACAGCGCGAGCGAGGAGCCGCTGGAGATGGAGCTGTTCCTGGGCAGGCCGCGGCTCAACGCCGACGGCGGCCCGGCCTGGCACTGGGTCAGGCCGCTGACCGACGAGACGCTCGGCGCCGACCCGCGCCGTACGCCGGTCCAGCCCGCCCTGCCGCTGTGGTCCGACGACGAGGCAGACGTGCCGATGCGCCTGCACCGCAGGCGCGCGTCCGGGAACGACACGGGCGCCGACGCGGCATCGTGAACGACGTGAACGACCACGCCTGGCACGACCGTGCCGAGCACGCGGCGAAGCGGCTGGCCGAGGCGCGGCTGCTGTTCGACGCGGGCCGGCTGACGCTGGCCCGGCGGCTGCGCGGCATGCGCAAGAACCAGCTCGCGCAGGCGGTGGGCACCACCCCGACCGCCATCGGCCAGTACGAGGCCGGCGTGCACCGGCCGTCGGAGAAGACGCTCTCCCGCCTGGCCATCGCGCTCGGCGTGCCGTTGGAGTTCTTCCACGCCGGGCGCGGCACGGCTGCGCCGGACACCGCGCACTTCCGGTCGCTGCGGTCCACCACGCAGATCGAACGCGACCAGGCGCTCGCGTACGGGCGGATCGCCGCCGACATCGTCGCCGCCCTGGAAGAGCTCGTCGAGCTGCCTCCGGTGGAACTGCCCGAGCGGCCCGTGTCGCCGGAGGAGATCGCGGGCACCGGGCCGGTCGAGGCGGCCCGCCTGGCGCGCGCGGCGATGGCCCCGGAGCCCGGACCGATCCCGCACGTCGTCCGCCTGCTGGAGAAGCACGGCGTGATTGCGCTGGTGCTGCCGCCGAGCACCGAGCGGGTCGACGCATTCAGCATCGGCGCCCATCCACGCCCGCTGGTGCTGTTCAACCCGGCGAAGGGCGACTACTGGCGCAACCGGTTCGACGGCGCGCACGAGCTCGGCCACCTCGTCATGCACGCCGACGCCGAGCCCGGCAGCAGGATCACCGAGGATCAGGCGCACCGGTTCGCCGCCGAGTTCCTCATGCCCGAGGCGGACATCACCGACCAGCTCCCCAGCACCGCCGACTGGACGCGGCTCGCCGAGCTGAGGGCGACCTGGGGCGTGAGCATGGCGGCGCTGCTCTACCGCGCTCGCACGCTGAAGATCATGCGGGAGAGCACGTATCGCAACGCGATGAGCGTCATGAGCGCGCGCGGCTGGCGGCGCCGGGAGCCCGGGCCGGCCCGGCCGCTCGAACGCCCCACCATGCTCACCGGGGCGGTGGAACTCCTGGCCCGCTCGGGCACCGGCCGCGACCAGGTCGCCGACCTGGCCGGCGTCACCCGCACCGACCTGGATCTCCTCGTCCCCCACCGCGCCGTCCCATCGATGACGTGAGCCGGCGCGGCGCGGCACCGCCCGATCCGGTCGGGATCGGGCGGCGGTGTGCTCCCCATGTCGGGGGTGCCGGCACTCATCCGCAGCTCGGTGTTGATGTCGACGTTGCGGGTCTCGCCGCAGGGCAGTCAGACGAGCTGGGCGACGTCGTTGATGTCGGTGTTCTGCCAGTCGTCGTCGTACGGGCCCGAGAGGGTGTGAGTGCGACCTGCGCCAGGAAGGAGCCGTCGGTGACCGTGAAGTCCGTGTTGTCGGGCGAGACGGCCACCGCGGCCGTGCCGGCCGGGCAGCCCGAGCCGTTGACCGTCACCACGCCGATGATGATCTTGTCGGGTGGTTAGGGTGGCCGTGAGCGGCCACGGCGGGGGACCGTCAGCCGGCCGCCGTAACGCTCTGGGCGATCCGCCGCAGCGCGCTGACCGTGGGCCGGGAGCGGTTCTTGACCAGCCATGCCAGCGCGGACGTGCACGGCGGCAGGTCGGTCACGTCGACGTAGGCGACCCCCGGCCGGGGGAAGAAGTCGCGCGCGGTGGCGGGCAGGAACGCCATCGCCTGGCCGGTGGCGACGGCGTGCAACAGCGCCTCCATGTCCGGGACGACCGGGCCGTACCGGACCGGGCTGCCGTCCGGCCGGGGGTCGACGGCCCAGAAGTCCCACCAGATCCGCGGTGCCTCGCGCGGGACGTCGACGATGGTGCGGCCGGACAGCTCGGCGAGCGTCAGGCGGGTGCGGGCCGCCAGCGGGTCGTCGGCGCACAGCGCGGCCACGCGCGGCTCGGTGGCCAGATGCTGGATCTGGATCCCGGCGGGCACCGGCGGGCGCAGGAAGGCCGCGTCGACCTCGTCCCGCAGCAGCGCGGTCATCTGCCCGACGAAGTTCAGGCCGCGCATCTCGACGGTCACCTGCGGGTGGCGCACCTGCAGCTCCTCCAGGATGGCGCGCGCCCACGGCATCGCCTCATCGGCGCCGATCGCGCCGATGACCAGGTGCCCGGACACCTCGCGGGCGCTGGCGTCGGCGAGCCGGCGGATGCGGTCCATCGACCGGACGGCGGCCCGGATCTCCGGGAGCAGATGGCAGCCGGCCGGGGTGAGCTCGACCGTGCGGCTGGTGCGGTCGACGAGCCGGACGCCGAGCCGGTCCTCCAGAGCGCGGATCTGCTGGCTGAAGGCGGGCTGCGTCATGAACAATCGCGCCGCGGCGCGACCGAAATGGCGTTCTTCCGCCAACGCCAGGAACAGCCTTAACTGATGGACGCTCGGCTCACGGCGTTCGCGGACGTGCATCGCAGCCATACCCGTATGCCACCGAGGTCGCCCCATAGGCAAAAGGATATCGATCAAAAGCAGTTTACATTGGCCTACGGTCTTCCGAATCGGGCCAGCTCACCGCATCCTGACGGTGCACATGGGCCGGGCATCGGCACTCCATGGCACGGCACCGGTGCCCTCCGCTACTGATCATTTATCGGAGCCGAGGCGATCGCCCGAAGGTCTAAGGAGAGTCGGCGAACGCTGATCACGAGGGACGGGATGACCGTAATGAGCATTTCCGGCGACCGCGGATCCGCGCCGGCGCGCGAGGATCCGAAACCCCCGCCGTCAGCTGCGCCGAGCGCGCGGCGGTGACCAGAGCCGGTCGCCTCTCGACGCGCCAGGCCCCGCAGGCCGACGGTCGCTCCGGCCGGCGGCGGGCCGCACGTCTCCGGATGCCGTCCCGGACCGCACCCGCGGGCGCGCGCTCCGGCCCTCGTGACCCACCACGGGTCCGTCCTCCCCCGCGCCACCCGCTCCGCGGCGGGCGGCCGACCCGGTCGGCCCGCCCCCACCCTGACGCGGTGTTCATCCGACCCCTGTCCGGATAGCCGAGTCCGGCACCCCCATTCGTGGTGGCCCCACCGCCTTCGGCGCTCCTCCCCGGCGCGCCGGGCGCGGTCACCGGCGCTCCGCGCGCGCTGGAAAGGAGAGTCGCACATGGATCCGTCCATCGGGTACCTGGAGTGCGAGCGCATCGTCCGTGAACGGGCACGCAACTTCGCCTACGGCATCAGGCTGCTGCCCCCACCGAAACGGCGAGCGCTCAACGCGATCTACGCCTTCGCCCGGCGGATCGACGACATCGGCGACGGCGACGGCCCCGCCGAGCAACGCCTGGCCGCCCTCGGGGAGGCGCGGGCCCACCTGGCCGACCTGCCCGAGCAGACCGGCGACCCGGTCCTGGTCGCGCTCGCCGACGCGACCCGCCGTTACCCCATCCCGGTGGAGGCGTTCGGCGAGCTGATCGACGGATGCGAGGCGGACGTCCGCGGCACCGACTACAAGACCTTCGACGACCTCCTCCACTACTGCCGGTGCGTCGCCGGCTCGATCGGACGGCTGTGCCTCGGCGCGTTCGGCAGCGACGACCCCGCCACCACCGCACCGCTCGCGGACGCCCTCGGCGTGGCGCTGCAGCTCACCAACATCCTGCGGGACATCCGCGAGGACGCCCAGAACGGCCGGACGTACCTGCCGGCCGAGGACCTGGACGCGCACGGGTGCACCCTCCGGCTCGACGCCACGGGACGATTCGTCGACCCGCCCGGCCGGCTCGCGGCGCTCGTCCGCGAGGAGGCCGCACGCGCGCACGAATGGTACGCGCGCGGCATGCGGCTCCTCCCGCTCCTGGACCGGCGCAGCGCGGCCTGCGTGGGCACCATGGCCGGCATCTACCGCCGCCTGCTCGTGCGCATCGAGGCCGACCCGGTGATGGCGCTGCAGGCCCGCACCTCCCTGCCCGCGTGGCAGAAGGCGGCGGTCGCGGCGCGCGCCCTCGCGGGGGTGAGGCGGTGAACGTCGCCGTCATCGGCGGCGGGCTCGCGGGAATCAGCGCCGCGCTGGCGCTGCAGGAGGCGGGAATCGAGGTGACGCTGTACGAGGCGCGGGCCAGGCTCGGCGGCGCCACGTACTCGTTCGAACGCGACGGCCTGTGGATCGACAACGGCCAGCACGTCTTCCTGCGCTGCTGCACGGCCTACCAGGGGCTGCTGCGGCGGCTCGGGACGGCGCACCGTACCCGTATGCAGGGCCGCTTCGACGTGACCGTGCTGGCGCCGGACGGCCGGCGCGGGAGGCTGAGACGAATGCCCCTGCCGGGGCCCCTGCATCTCGCGCCCGCGCTCGCCGGCTACGGCCTGCTGCCACTCGCCGACCGGCTGCGCGCGGGCCGTGCCTCCCTCGCCCTCCGCACCCTCGATCCCCGCGACCCCGCCCTCGACGCCATCAGCGTCGGACGCTGGCTGGCCGAGCACGGCCAGCGCGAGCCCGCCCTCGCGGCCCTGTGGGGCCTGTTCATCACCGCGTCCCTCAACGCCGAGCCCGATGAGGCGTCGCTCGCCACCGCCGCGATGGTGCTCCAGACCGCCCTCCTCGGCCGGTCCGACGCGGCCGACATCGGCGTGCCCGCCGTGCCACTGGGCGACCTGCACGGGAGGGCCGCGCACGCGGCGATCGAGGCCGCCGGCGGGCGGGTCCGGCTGAAGACCAAGGTGACGGCGATCGAGCCGGGGCGGGGGCTCGCCGTCGACGGGACGCTCGTCCCGGCCGACGCGGTCGTCGTCGCGGTCCCGCACCGGGTCGCGGCCATGCTCGTGCCCGAGGCGGCCTGCCCGGACCGCGCGTCCTGGTCGGGGCTCGGGCACAGCCCGATCGTGAACGTCCACGTCCGCTACGACCGGACGGTCACCGACCTGCCGTTCGTCGCGACGGTCGGCTCTCCGGCACAATGGATCTTCGACCGGACGGCGATCGCCGGCCTGCGCACCGGCCAGTACCTCGCGGTCTCGGTCTCGGCGGCCGATCGCTGGATCGAGATGCCCACCGCCGAGATCAGGAGAGTGTTCGTACCCGAGCTCGAACGCCTCTTCCCCCGCGCGCGGCAGGCCCGCGTCCGGGACTTCTTCGTGACCCGGGACCGCTATGCGACCTTCCGGCAGCGGCCCGGCTCCGCGGCACTGCGTCCCCCGGCGGCCACCCGGCTGCCCGGAATCCATCTGGCCGGCGCGTGGACCGACACGGGCTGGCCCGACACCATGGAGGGAGCCGTCCGGAGCGGCCTCGCCGCCGCCCGTTCGGTCCGACGGCACCTCCAGCGCCGATCAGTGGAGGTGACGAGCAGATGACCACCCAGATTCCGCCCGCGGTCTTCGCCGGCAGAGAGCTCATCGACTCGGCGCTGCGGGCGGCCGTGGACCGGCTGGACGAGCGGACCCGCCGCATCGCCCAGTACCACTTCGGCTGGATCGACGCCGACGGGTCACCCGCGTCGGCGACGGGGAAGGCGCTGCGGCCCGGCCTGGTGATGCTGTCCACCCGCGCCGCCGGCGGCGACCCGCGCCTGGGCCTGCCCGGCGCCGTGGCCGTCGAGCTCGTCCACTCCTTCTCGCTGCTGCACGACGACGTCATGGACGGCGACCGTACGCGGCGGCATCGCCCGGCTGCCTGGACCGTGTTCGGCACCCCCGCCGCCATCCTGGCCGGCGACGCCCTGCTGGTCCTCGCCTCCGACGTGCTGCTGGAGACCGGCACCCGGGGCGGACACTGGGCGGCGCGGGCGCTCAACGCGGCCACCGGCCGGCTCATCGCCGGCCAGGCCGCCGACCTGGAGTTCGAGCAGCGCGACCGGGTCTCGCTGGACGAGTGCGTACGCATGTCGGCGGACAAGACCGCCGCGCTGCTCGCGTGCGCCTGCTCGCTCGGCGCGATGCTGTGCGAGGCGCCTTCCACGCTGGTCGGCGCGCTCGCCGGCTTCGGCTCCGAACTCGGCGTCGCCTTCCAACTCACCGACGACCTGCTGGGCATCTGGGGCTCCCCGGAGCGCACCGGCAAGCCCGTGCTGAACGACCTGCGGTCGCGCAAGAAGTCACTGCCGGTCACCGCGGCGCTGGCCGCCGGCACCGGGGACTCGGAACGGCTCGCGGAGCTGCTGCGCCGGCCCGGCGAGCTGACCGAGGCCGAGCTGCAGGAGGCGGCGCGGCTCGTCGAGAGCGCCGGTGGCCGGGAGTGGGCCGAGACCGAGACCGAGGCACGGGTGACCGCCGCCCAAAAGCACCTCGACGAGGCCGACATGCCCGCCGACGTCCGCGCCGAGCTGCTCGACCTCGCCGCCTACATCACCACCAGGGACCACTGATGACGACACTCGAGACCTCCGCGCCCGCGGATCGGGTCGCCGCCGCCCTCGAAGCCGCCCGGGACCACCTGCTCTCCCTGCAGTCCCCCGAGGGCTGGTGGAAGGGCGAGCTGGAGACCAACGTCACCATGGACGCCGAGGACCTCCTCCTCCGGGAGTTCCTCGGCATCCGAACGGCCGAGGAGACGGAGGGGGCGGCGACGTGGATCCGCTCCCAGCAGCGCGCCGACGGCACGTGGGGCAACTTCCACGACGGGCCGCCCGACCTGTCCACCACCATCGAGGCGTACGTGGCGCTGCGGCTCGCCGGCGACCGGCCGAACGCCCCGCACATGCGCCGCGCCGCCGACTTCGTGATCCGCTCCGGCGGGATCGAGGCCAGCCGCGTCTTCACCCGCATCTGGCTCGCGATGTTCGGCCAGTGGCCGTGGGACGAGCTTCCGATCATGCCGCCGGAGATGATCTACCTGCCGGCCTGGTTCCCGCTCAACGTCTACGACTGGGCGTGCTGGGCCCGGCAGACCATCGTGCCGCTGACGATCGTCGGCTCGATCCGGCCGGTCCGGCCGCTGCCGTTCGACCTTACGGAACTGCGCACCGGCATCCGGCCGGCGGGGCGCGCCTCCGGCTGGGGCGCGGTGTTCAACGGTCTCGACCGCGCGCTGCACGTGTACGAGAAGGCGCCGGTCCGCCGGCTGCGCACCGCCGCGATGCGGCGCGCCGCCGAGTGGATCATCGCCCGGCAGGAGGCCGACGGGTGCTGGGGCGGCATCCAGCCGCCGTGGGTGTACTCCCTCATCGCGCTGCACCTGCTCGGATACGGCCTGGACCACCCGGTGATGCGGCGCGGCATCGAGGGTCTCGAAGGGTTCGTCATCCGGGACGAGAAGGGCCGCAGGCTGGAGGCCTGCCAGTCGCCGGTCTGGGACACCGTCCTGTCGATGACCGCGCTGTTCGACGCGGGCCTGACACCCGACCACTCGGCCCTGGCCCGTGCCGCGGACTGGGTCCTCGGCGAGGAGATCCGCGGCCCCGGCGACTGGTCCGTGCGCCGCCCCGGCCTGGCGCCCGGCGGCTGGGCCTTCGAGTTCCACAACGACGGCTACCCCGACACCGACGACACCGCCGAGGCGATCCTCGCGCTGCGCCGGTTCACCGACCCGCGGGCCAAGGCGGCCGTACGCCGCGGCGTCCGCTGGCTGACCGGCATGGCCTCCCGCGACGGCGGCTTCGGCGCCTTCGACGCCGACAACACCCGCCGCCTGTGCGAGAAGCTGCCGTTCTGCGACTTCGGCGCCGTCATCGACCCGCCGTCCGCCGACGTCACCGGGCACGTCGTCGAGGCGCTGTGCGAGGCCGGATACGGCGGTTCCCAGGTCGTCCGGCGGGCGGTGGTGTGGCTGCTCAAGGCGCAGGAGGAGGACGGCTCCTGGTTCGGGCGGTGGGGCGCCAACCACATCTACGGCACCGGCTGCGTCGTGCCCGCGCTGGTCGCCGCCGGCGTGCCGCGCTCCAAGCCGGTCATCCGGCGGGCCGTGGCCTGGCTGGAGGAACACCAGAACGCCGACGGCGGCTGGGGCGAGGACCTGCGCTCCTACGACGACCCGGCCTGGGTCGGCCGCGGCGTGTCGACCGCCTCCCAGACGGCGTGGGCGCTCATCGCCCTGCTCGCCGCCGGGGAGCGTACGAAGGCGGTGGACGACGGCGTCCGGTGGCTCGTCGCCAACCAGCGGCCGGACGGCACGTGGGACGAAGACCACTTCACCGGCACCGGATTCCCCGGCGACTTCTACATCAACTATCACCTGTACCGCCTGGCGTTCCCGGTCAGCGCGCTCGGGCGGTACCTCGGCGTGTCCCGGGCGTCGGCGTGACCCGTCTCGTGGTCTGCGCGGCGCTGGCGCTCGAGGCACACGCCCTCGGCGGTGGCACCGTCGTCCGTACCGGGGTCGGACCGGCACGGGCGCGGGCCGCCGCCGGGCGGCTGCCGGACTTCGACGCGCTCGCGGTCGCCGGATTCGGCGGCGCTCTCACCCGCGACCTGCTCCCCGGCGACCTGTTCGTGGCAACGGAGGTCCGCGCCGGCGACCGCCGTCACCCGTGCCACGGCGCGGACGCGCTCGCCGGCCTGCTGCGCGCGGCCGGGCTGACCGTCCGCCGCGGCCCGCTCGCCGCCCCCGGTCACCTCGTGACCGGCGCGGAACGAAGGGCGCTCGCCGCCACCGGCGCGCTCGCCGTGGACATGGAGTCCGGCGTGCTCGCCGAGGCGGCCGGGCGGCGCCCCTTCGCGGTCGTCCGGGCCATCGTGGACACCCCGGACCGGCCGCTGCTCCACCCAGCGACGCTCACCGGCGGTCTGCGCGCGCTGCGCGCGCTGCGCAGATGCGGACCGTTGTTGTGGCGGTGGCCCGCATCTGTGGGTACGAGCGTCACTGAAGACATATCCAAGGAGGTCCTGCCCTAATGGCCATGCCACTTCGCCAGAGCCTGCGCATCGGCGGCTACATCATGCGCAACAAGCTCCGGGGGCGGGAGAAGTTCCCGCTGCTGGTCGAGCTGGAGCCGCTGTTCGCCTGCAACCTGTCGTGCGCCGGCTGCGGCAAGATCCAGCATCCGGCCGACGTGCTGAAGCGCCGGATGCCGGTCGAGCAGGCCGTGGCGGCCATACGCGAATGCGGCGCCCCGATGGTCTCGATCGCCGGCGGCGAGCCGCTCATGCACCCGCAGATCGACACGATGGTCGACAAGCTCATCAAGATGAGGCGCTACGTGTTCCTGTGCACGAACGCGCTGCTCATCCCGAGGAAGCTGGACAAGTTCAAGCCGTCCCCGTACTTCACGTGGGTCGTGCACATCGACGGGCTGCGCGAGCGGCACGACGAGTCGGTGTGCAAGGAGGGCGTGTTCGACGAGGCCATCGCCGCGATCAAGGAGTGCCGGCGGCGCGGGTTCCGCGTGGCGACCAACACGACGTTCTTCAACACCGACACCCCGCAGACCGTCATCGACGTGCTCAACCACCTCAACGACGAGGTCGGCGTCGACATGATGCAGATCTCCCCGGGGTACGCGTACCAGAAGGCGCCGGACCAGGAACACTTCCTCGGCGTGCAGGAGACGCGGGAGCTGTTCCGCAAGGCCTTTGCGGGCGGCAACCGCAAGCGCTGGCGGCTCAACCACTCCCCGCTGTTCCTGGACTTCCTGGAGGGCAAGGTCGACTTCCCGTGCACGGCGTGGGCGATCCCGTCGTACTCGCTGTTCGGCTGGCAGAAGCCGTGCTACCTGATGTCCGACGGGTACGCCCAGACGTACAAGGAGCTGCTCGAGGAGACCGACTGGGAGTCCTACGGGCGCGGGCGCGACCCGCGCTGCGCCAACTGCATGGCGCACTGCGGCTACGAGCCCACGGCCGTCATGGCCACGGTCGGCTCGCTCAAGGAGTCGTTGCGCGCCATCCGCGGATCCTGACCTGTCCACCCGGCGCGGGACCGGAACGGGCTCGGCGCGATCCGTACCCGAAACCGGGGACCTGGCTCAGGCCGGCCCAAGCCCGAACCGCAGCGGACTTGGGCCGGAGCCGGGCCGAGCCGGAACGGGCCAGGCCAAGCCGGAACGGGCCAGGCCGAGCCGGAA
>JBEHYF010000069.1:0-27430 GCA_048498315.1 Actinomycetota bacterium | reverse complement strand
TCGCGCCACCGCCACACGGCGCCAAGCCGCTGTCCGCGCCATCACCACGCCCGCGGGCCGCGCCGGTCTGCGCCGCGTCCCCGCCGCCACGGCCGCCGCTACGCGCCACCGCCGGTACCCCGCCGTCCGTGCGACGCGGGGCGGCGGCCGGTCACAGCGGGTGCTCGAACCAGACGACCTTTCCGGTGGGGGTGCGCTGGGTGCCCCAGCGCTCGGCCAGGGCGCTGACGAGCTGCAGGCCGCGGCCGTTCTCGTCGGTGGCCTCGGTGCGGCGCAGGTGCGGCAGGTCGTGTCCGTCGTCGCGTACCTCGCACAGCAGCGAGTTGGCGCGGATGATGCGCAGCCCGATGTCGCCGGCGCCGTGCAGGAGCGCGTTGGTGACCAGCTCGCTGACGAGCAGCTCGACGTTGGGCGCGAGGGCGTCGAGGCCCCAGGTGCCGAGCGCCTGGCGGGCGAGCATCCGGGTGTGGCGGACCGTCGCCGGGTCGGCCTCCAGCGTCCAGGAGAAGACGTCCTCCTTGGGGATGCCGGTGCAGCGGACGGCGAGCAGCGCGATGTCGTCGTCGTGCCGGCCGGGGATGCGCAGGCCTTCGATGAGCAGGTCGCACACGTTCTCCAGCGACCGCTGCGGCCCGTCGAGGAACCGCCGGAGCGCGGTGAGCCCCACGTCGATCGGCTCCCCGCGGCGTTCGACCAGGCCGTCGGTGCACAGCACGAACTGGCTGCCGTCCTCGACATCGAAGGAGACGGTCTCGAACGCGACGCCGCCGACGCCGATCGGGGCGCCCGGCGGCACCTCCAGTAAGAGGGCCTCGCCGTCCGGGGAGACGAGGACGGGCGGCAGGTGCCCGGCGCTGGCCGCCTCACACCGCCGCGCCACCGGGTCGTACACCGCGTACAGGCAGGTGGCGAGGCAGTCGTCGCCGAGGCGGCGGGCCAGGTCGTCGAGCTGTCGGAGCAGGTGGTCGGGCGGCGGGTCCTGGGCGGCGAGCGTACGGACGGCGGTGCGCAGCTGGCCCATGATCGCGGCAGAGGTCAGGCCGTGGCCCATGACGTCGCCGACGACGAGCGCGAGCCGGCTGCCGGGCAGCGGGATCGCGTCGAACCAGTCGCCGCCGACGCGGACGGCCTCGTTCGCCGGGACGTAGCGGTAGCAGACCTGCGCGCCGGCGACGTCGGGCGGGGCGTCGGGCAGCATGCTGTGCTGCAGCTCGGCGGCGACGCGGGCCTGCCGGCGGTAGAGGCGGCCGTTGTCGATGCAGACCGCGGCCCGCCGCGCCAGCTCCTCGATCATCGTGACGTCGGGTTCGCCGAACGGCGGGCGGTCGCGGCTGCGCAGCAGGACCATGTTGCCGAGCAGCTTGCCACGCGCGATCAGCGGGGTGACCAGCAGGGCCCGGCCGGCGATCAGGGGTTTGAGGTCGCGGTCGCCGAACGCGGCGCAGACCTGGCGGCTGCGGCGTTCGCCGACGCGCGGGAGGTTCACGCTGCGCCCGGCGGTGAGGTCGGCGGTGAACGAGCCGCCCACGGGAACGCGCAGGACCTTGCCGATCGGGACGAGGTGGTCCCAGCGTCCCTGCTCCTCGTCGTAGCGGACGGCGACGCGCACCGTGCCCGGCGACTCCCCCGGGCGTACCGGCGGCAGCTCCTGCTCGGAGGTGATCGACTCCAGGAGCTGGACGTCGGCGTAGTCGGCGAACCGCGGCACCAGCGCGTCGCAGAGGACGGCCGCGGTCTCGTACGGGTCGAGGGTGGCGACGATGCGCATGCCCGCGTCGTTGAGGAAGTCGAGCCGCTCTTGGGCGGCGGCCTGCCGCAGCGGGTCGGGCGCCGGCGGCTCGTCGGGCAGGCGCGCCTCGGCCCGCACGCGTTTCACGCGCGGCGGGGTCTTGCGCGTCGTCGCGAAGGGCAGCCGCACGGTGAAGCTCACGTTGACGGCGGGATAGCCGCGGTCGAGGATCTGCGGCACGATCCGGTCGGCATCGGCCTCCGGCGGCAGCATCTCGACGAGCCGCCGGCCGAGCAGGGTCGCGTCCGCGCTGGGTGCGGGCAGCAGCGTGGGTTCGACGCGGAGGATGCGGGCGCCGCTCGCGCTGGTCAGCGGCTTGTCGGGCGGCGCCACGATCAACATGTCGCCGAGCGCGAGGCCCGGCCCCTCCTCGCGGAGCCGGTTGGCGTCGAGGGCGATCGCCACGCCGCGTACGGCGTCATGGCCGGCGAGCGGGTAGACCCACCAGGCGACCTCGCACAGCCGACCGTCGTCGACGCGCGGGACGAGGCACACCCCGGTCCACACGTGCCGGACGTGCGGCCCGCCGAACTCGAACGCCGGGCGGTGCTCCTGCGGTAAGCGCAGCAGCGTGCGCAGCGGCCGGCCGGCGACCGATCCGCGCGCGGCACCGAACCCGAACATGTCGCGCGCCACCTGGTTCCAGTGGACGACACGGCCGGGGTCGTCCATCGTGACCACGGCCATCGAGGCGACGCCGAGCAGGCGTTCGTCCAGCAGGCGCGGGGTGCCCGGCGCCGCGACCCGCACGGCCGGGCGTTGACGAGTGACCACCGGCGACCCCCTCAAGGTGATGTCAAGCGCGGTCCCCCGAGTCCGCAGTGTGACCGACGTTACATCGCCGAGGGCGGACCTGCCGAGGTTTAGTGGGATTGCATCCGATATCGGGATCGCGTTCGCTCAGCGCGAACGAAGCGGCCGTCCGAGCCCCGGGCGATCGTCCGAGACCCGGACAGCGGGCGATGCCGCCGCCGGCGAACGCGCACGCTGATCGCTGGGCTGACCAGTGTCACCGGGGCTCGGGGCGGTGGTGCAGGCGCTCGCGCAGCTCGCCCGGGTCCCGATGGCGCACGATCAGGACGAGCGGGCCCGGCGGCGGGCTCGCTCCGGTCTCGCCGTCGCACAGCCGGATCTCCGCGCCCGCCGAGCCGCGGAGATCGAGCCGGAGTTCGTCGCCCGTCCACATCAGTCGTGCCAGCCGCGTACCGCCCACGTTGTCCCTTCCGCATATCGGGTACCCACCCTATTCAGCCGATATTGGAATGAGATGCTCAGACCAGGCGTCTCACGCAAACCGCATGTAAGGGGGCATACTGTGATGAACACCATCTATCTGGCGTGTCGCTCTTGCGGTATGCTTATGTATCCGGTAGGCACCTCCCGGCGGTGCGTCGACGAAGAGACCGCCGATCCGGCCGGTTTCTTAGCCCGGCGACAGGTAGTGCATCTGTCCGCCCGGCTCATGGTGGGCGACGAACCCGACGACCGCGCGAAGATCCTTTCGTGACGGCGCGATGACCGGACCCGCACCCGCGGGACCTCCCGACCTGGCGCAGGTCGCGCAGGTCACCATCCCTACGGAGAAAAGATGACGACTGTGGCGCGTGATGCACGCCGCCTGGACGTCGAGCGGTATGAGCGCGACGTCAGGCCGCTCATCGACCCGCTGTACGCCAGCGCGGTGCGAATGACGCGTAACACCGCCGACGCCGAGGACCTGGTCCAGGAGACCTTGGCGAAGGCGTACGTGAACTTCCACCAGTTCCAGGAAGGCACGAACCTCAAGGCGTGGATGCACCGTATCCTCACGAACAACTTCATCAACACCTACCGCAAGAAGCAGCGCGAACCGCAGCGCGCCGTGACCGAGGAGATCGAGGACTGGCAGCTCGCCCGCGCGGAGTCGCACAGCTCCACCGGCCTGCGCTCGGCCGAGCACGAGGCGCTCGACCACCTGCCCGACTCCGACGTGATCAAGGCGCTCCGGGGGCTGCCCGCCGAGTTCCGTACCGCCGTCTACCTGGCCGACGTCGAGGGATATCCCTACAAGGAGATCGCCGACATGATGGGCACGCCCATCGGCACGGTGATGTCCCGGCTGCACCGGGGCCGTCGGCAGCTACGGGAGCAGCTCAAGCACCTCGCGCCGCGCGTGGCCGTCGTTCGCGCCGCCTGATAAGAGCCGCCGGGCCGGCCGCCGGCGGACTCAGTGCCTGGCGGCCGCCGACCGCCTCGGGTCCGCCTGTCCCGCCTCGAGCCGGCCGTCCCGCCTTAGCCGCTGACGACCGTGCGGACGTCGGCGGTGGTCGCCTTCGCGGAATCCGACCGGGCAGGTCCTGCCCGGATCGGATGGGAATGGCCCGCCGCCGATGGGATGGCGGGCGTCACATGCAGCCAGGACGCGCCGAGCGGCCTGCCGCCAGGGGCCGACCGCCAGCGGCCGACCACCAGGAACCGGCCGTGCGCCCGCGCGGAAGACCCATCGTCCCTTGAGCGCGGGGCCCCGGTCAGGTGGCCAGGGCCTGAAGGTGGCGGCTGAGCTGCTCGTACCGCTGCCAGCCCTCCTGCTGCCGGCCGTCGCCGAGCGGGTACCACACCGCCGGGGAGTTCGCGTCGCCGATCGGCTGCGCCGGCACCCCGGCGAGCGCGGGCGGGGTCCCGCCGACCGCCATGCCGATCGGACCGGGCGGGCCGAGCCAGCGCGGCACGGCGGTCAGGTCGGCCCGTCCCGGGTTGAGCTGAGCGAACAGCGTGATCAGCCGGCGGCCCTCGGCCAGCCGCGCCGCCAGCGACGGCAGCGACGCGATGGGCACCTCGCGGGGATCGGCGTACCCGGCCACGAGCGTGACCGCCTCCTCCACCGCGTCGCCGACCTGGGAGATCAGCAGGCTGCCCGCGGCGGGCCGCCCGCCGCTCCCGACGACCGTCAGCCACGTCGCCGCGCCGCCCCGCGAGTAGAACAGGTCGCCCAGGTCCTCGCGCCGCCACCGGGCGGTCGCCGGCTCGGCGATCCCCCATCCGCCGGGCGGTTCGCCCGTGAGCGCCGCGCACAGCTGCTCGGCGGCCGCGCCGATCAGCGCGTCCGCCGCGTGCCGTACCCGGAACGTGACGGTGAGCTGCGCCTCGATCGGTCCGGCGGGCGGTACGGTGTACGCTGGCGCGTACGCCCGCGCCTGCGGGTCCGGGCCGAACGTCGCGCCGTCCCAGCGGAGCGGGATTCCCGTCAGCCCGTCGTAGTAGCCGCCGTCGGCCCGGACCACCCAGTGGCTGTTCGGTGCGGACAGGACCAGGCGCAGCGGCACGGTGATCCGCGAGCCGAGGCCCGTGACGATCTGCAGCCCGCGCCGCGTCTCGCCGCACAGCCGCAGGCAGTCCGCCAGCCACGCGGTGAACGACACCACTGGCCGGTCCTGCAGGATCACCATCGCCTTCGCGGTCAGCGCGTCGGCCGCCGGACCGCTCACGGCGCCGTCCGCCCGCACGCCGCCCGGCGGGTACGCCCGGCAGCGCCCCCCGCCGATGTGCGCGATCGCCCGGCGCGATCGGTCCCGATCCGCCGGCGCCGCCCGTCCGCCGCCTGCCCGCGGTTCACCGGCCCCCGGCTCACCGATCGGCGGTTCGCCGGCCGACGCGTCGCAGGCTCGCGCGCCGGCATGGCGGCCGCCCCGTGCGCGGTTCCGTCCGGCGCGCCTGGCGTGCGTCGACGGCGGACGGTCCGCGCGGCTCCCCCGTACAGCCCGATCACGATGTCTCCTCGCCCGGCGGGCCGGCCCAGACCGCGCCGCCCTGCCAGTGCACCATGTCGTCCGCGAACTTGTGCGCGACCCGCCGGGCGTCCGGGACGCCCGCCGCCGCGCGTACCTCAACCCACCAGACCGGCGGGCGCACCCGGTCGGCCATCTCCGGGCCCAGCAGCCGCTCCGCCTCGCCCGGGACGTGCACGAGCAGCGGCGACTCGATGCGGACGGCCAGCCGTCCCGCGTCGTCGTACAGGTGGAAGGCACCGCCGCCCGCGTCGCGCAGCTCCAGCGACTCGCCGAATGCGATCATGCCCTCCACCACCGTGGGAATGTCGGGCTCGTGGCGCACCAACGCCACGATGTCGCTGGTCAAAGCCGGTCACCTCCTGTCGGGGGTCGCTCTCAGACGCTCGCCGCGCGGGCGAAGACCTCGACCGCGATACGGATCATCGCCGCCCGGGTCTCCTGGCCGATCCGCGCGGACTCTACCGCCGTTCCGACGGCCAGGTGCCGGTCATAGGGAATGTGCACCACCGGCAGGCCGTCGGCGCTGAGCATCCGCGCCGCGCGGCCGAGGTCGGAGTCGACGTGCGGCGTGTGCGTGACGAACGCAATGACGGTACGGCCGAGGAGGTACTCGTAGCCGTTGCGGGCCTGCCATTCCAGGGCACCCTGCGCGCTGAGCGCGCCGTCGACCGTGCCCGGCGTCACCATGACCTGGGCGTGCGAGTCGGACAGGATGCCGCGCTGCAGCTCCGGCAGCAGGCCCGCGCCGCAGTCGACGACGGCGGCGGCGAAGTAACGGCTCATCGTCCCCACCGCGGCCCGGAAGACGGACAGTTCCAGCTCCCCGGCGATTCGGCCGCCCGCGGTGCCGGACAGCACCCACAGGCCGTCGGCGGTCCGCGCGAGGAAGCGCGTGACCTCCTCGAAGCTCTGCGGCCGCGCCCGCGCCAGGTCGTGCAGGGACCGCTCAGGGGCGACGCCCATCCGCAGCGGCAGCGACCCGAGCCCCGAGTCGGCGTCGACCGCGAGCACCCGGTCCTGCCGGTACTGGGAGATCACCGTGGCGGTGAGCCCGGCGACCGTGGTCTTGCCGGCGCCGCCGCGGATGCTGGTCACCGCGATCTGCCGCCAGGACGGTACGGGCCGGTTCAGCACGGCCTCCACGTCCGCGGCCTTGCGCACCTCCTTCGCGGCGGACACGCCCACGGCCCGCCGTACGCTCCGCGACATCCGGCGGACCAGCGGATCGCCGTGCGCGGCCCGGCGTACGAGGTCGCGGGCCGCCATCGGCCCGGGCAGTGCCCGCTGCCCCGGGGCCGGCGGCACGCCGGGCGGGTACGGATGCGGCCCGGTCCCCTGGGCCGGCGGCTGCGGTGCGTCCCAGCCCTGCGCCTGCCCGGCGGACGGGCCGGTCCGCTCCGGCCCGGATGGAGCGGATGGAGCGGACGGCTCCGCCGGTGCCCACTGGGACCGCGCCGCCAGGTCCCAGGACGCCTGCGCGGCGTCGTCCTGCGGCGGCTGACGCCAGGCGTCCTGCCCCGGCCCGCCCTGTGCCTGGGGCGGCGGGCCGGTCTCGGACCGCTCGCCTGGGACCCGCTGCCGCCGGCCCTCCGGTGCCGGATCACCCGGGGCCTGAGGCCGCCAGTCCTCCCGCCCGGGGTCGCCCGGGACCTGCTGCGGCCAGGCGGCGTCCGGCGGCTGGTCCTGGGGCGGGCGGGCCCATGCCGCGGCCTCGCCTTCCGGCGCCTGAGGCGGGACGTTCCATGCCTGCGCCGCCGGGTCCGCGGGCGGCTGCCGCCAGGGGTCCTGTGCCGGCTCACCCGGCGCCTGGGGCGGGCCGCCCCGGTCTTCCGGCGCCTCCGGCGGCCGCGCCCACGGCCGCGCGGCCTGCTCCTCCTGAGGCCGCGGCGGCGCGGCGGCTTCCTGCGCCGGCCCGCCCTGCGCCGGCTCATCCTGGGGAGCCGCCGTCCAGGAGACCGGGTCGGCCTGCGAAGGCCCCGCGGACGCCTCCGGCGTCTGTTCGCCCGCAGTCCACGCGACCGCTTCGACCGGCCCGGCCGACGTCGTGGAACGGCCGTACGACCCGGACGGGCCAGGGTCGGATGCGGCCGGTTCCGTGGGCGGCACGAAGATCAGCGGCTCGGCCGGTGCGGGTTCGCCCGGCCGGGCGGACACCGTGGCGGGGTCGGCCTCCCGTCCCGGCGGCAGGTACAGCTCCTCGCCGGGCGCGACGTCGTACGCGGGGGGCGGGGCAGGGGTGCCCGGCGCCGCAGCCGCCGGCGCACCGGACGCCGCCTCGGCGATGCGTGCGGGTGCGGCCGGCGGGGCGGCCGCGCCGGGGGCCACGAGCCCGGACGACGGGAGACCGAGCTCCGCGAGCACGGTGGCCTGCCAGTCCTGCTCGGACACCGGTCTCCTCTCGGCGTTACGCCGGACGTATGGGCATGGAAACTGATCCGATCCTATCGGCGCACGCCCCTTGCAGCCTCCCCGAACAACCAGGCGCTTCTGTCACGTTCTGAGATCGATGCGCTACAGTGAGCGATCGAGATCCGCTGATCGGGCGGATGTTTCGGGGGGAAGACAAATGCGACGAATACTGGTCATCTCCGTGGCCGCAGCCGTTCCAGCGACGCTTCCAGCCGTCGCCGCCGGAGCCCAGTCCCGGCCCGTTCCGCCGTCCGTACGGGCACACCACCGACTCGTCCACAGACTGTGGACCGACCACCACCGGCAGAGGGCCGGGCTCGTCGGCGCGCCCGCCACCGTGGGCGCCCCAACGGCCGCCCACGACCGCACCGCGGGGCGCCGGTTCGGCGCGCGTCCCCAGATCCGGCTCCTGCCGCTGGGCTCCCCGGCACCCGTCGCGCCGATCACTCCAGCCTCCTCTGCCGCGCCGGCCGCCTCGGACGGCCGTACGGCCTCCGCGCGCTCGGCAAGCCCGGCGACCGAGCCGGGCGGCGCGGCCGGTCCCGCTCCCGAACACGGGCGGAGCCACGCGCGCGAGCAGGCGTACCGCCAAGCCGCGACCCGCCTGCTCCTCCGGACCACGATGGGATCGGCCGCGCCACGCACCGTCACCCTGCTGTGCGACCCGCCCGGGGGCACCCACCCCAAGGCCGTGCAGGCGTGCGCCGATCTCGCCCGCAGCCACGGCGACTTCAAGGTCCAGTCCGGCAAGCGCAGGCCCCGGGCCTGCTTCATGATCTACTCGCCGGTGACGGTGAGCGCAGAGGGCCGCTGGCGGGGCGAAGACGTCCAGTTCACGGCGCGTTTCCCGAACACCTGCGTGATGCGCGGCCAGACGGGGGCCATTTTCGATTTCTGAGACACGATTCGGCGCGTGTCCCGCATGAGAACCCCGCCCTTGGGTAGTCGGCGCATGATGGGCGAAGGGAGTGTGCGAGATGGCGCGGAAGGTGCGCGACGTGATATCGCCCGAGCCGATCGCCCCTCCGCTCGATGCGCCGCTGACCGAGGCCGCCCGGCTGATGCGTGACCAGGGAATCGGCGGGGTCCTGGTCACGCGGGGCGGCCGCCTGTGCGGCCTCATCACCGACCGCGACATCGTCGTGCGGGCCGTCGCCGAGGGGCGCGATCTTCGGGGTACCCGTCTCGGCGAGGTCTGCAGCGCCGGCGTCGTGACGATCGGGCCGGACGACGAGGCCGACACGGCGGTGCGGCTCATGCGGGAGCAGGGCGTGCGGCGGCTGCCCGTCGTGGAGAACGGCGAGGCGGTGGGGATCGTCTCCATCCGCGACGTCGCCGGCGCGGACACGGCCCGCGCGGGCACCGGCGAAACGGACACCGGCGGGATGGACGCCGGCGACGCCGGCGACACCGGCAGCGTCCCTCCGGGCATCGCCGGCGTAGGTCCACCCGGGCCCTGGATCGCTGCCGGTGTCGGTGTTCGAGAACGGGCAGTCGGTGCTCCAGGTGCACATCGACGACCTGGAGACGCTCGGCACGCCTCCGGGCGGGCTGCCGGTGTGCGGGCTGATCGAGGCGTCGTCGCTGATCTGCGTGCCGCTGGACGACGGCGTACGCTGCCTCGGTGCCCCTCACCCGCACCGTCACGGGCGAGCAGGGCCCGTTCGATCTGATGGACCTCGGCCTCGTCGAGCGCCTGGCCCGCAAGCCCGCCCTGGTCGATGCCGGCGCTGCGGGTCACCGGCGACAGGAACGACATACCCCGGCGAATCACTTCAGGCTCGGCGGTTTAGGACATGAGCCTTCAGGTAATGCCTGATTAAGGAACCGGTGCCTAAGGCGCAGGCACACCACCGGAGGGCGGACCATCCGCCCTGGCAACGGGAGGGTGTGCATGCGCGACTCAGGCTTTGACGTCACTACCGGCCCGACATCGGCTTTCTCTTCTTTTGACGTTTCTGCCGGGCCAGGAATCCGCCCAGGCAGCCGGCGCATCCGCGCTTCCGCCTTCTTTCCCGGCTGCCGTGCCGTACCTGCCCGCAGCCTGACGCCGGACCGCCCGCGGGCGTGTACAACGCGCACGGTCCTGACCGGCCGCCCGCTCCTCCTGGAGGTTGCCCGATGAACATCGCCATGGTCTCCGTGCTCGACAACCCCCTCGGAACGATCAAGGGCCTTGAGGACGGCCTGAGCATCCATGTGGCCGGGCTCGCCCGTGAATTCGGCCGGCAGGGCCACAAGGTCACCGTGTACACGCGCCGGGACGGGCGGGAGACCCGCGACCGGGTGCGGTTCGCACCCGGCGTGACGGTGGCACAAGTGGCCGCGGGTCCGGCCCACCCCCTCGGCGAGGACGACCTGCTGCCCTACCTCGCCGACTTCGGCGCCGAGCTGGCGCGGCACTGGCGGAACAAGCCGCCGGACGTCGTCCACGCGCACCACTGGGTCAGCGGCCTGGCCGCCGTGTCCGGCGCGAACGGCTTCGACATCCCGGTCGTCCAGAGCTTCCACACCCTCGGTGTCACCCGGCGCCGGGCTGGCCGGCCCTGCTCATCCACCCGGCTGCGGCTGGAGAAGGCCATCGGCCGCAGCATCCACAAGGTGGTCGCCACCACCGGGAGCGAGTACACCGAGCTGGTCCGGCTCGGCGTGCCCCGGACGCGGATCAGGCTGGTGCCCTCGGGCGTCGACATCGACCGGTTCACGCCGCAGGGCCCGGCGCTGCCGCGCGGTGACGCGCCGCGCCTGGTCACTCTGTGGCGGATGGCCGAGCGGCAGGGCGTCACCATCGTCATCCAGGCGCTGGCCCGCATCCCGGACGCCGAACTCGTCGTGGCCGGCGGACCGCCGCGCGACGAGCTGGAGGCCGACGAGTACGTCCACCAGCTGCGGCTGAAGGCCAAGGAGGCCGGCGTAGCCGACCGGGTCACCTTCATCGGCCGCGTCTCGGCCGGGGACGCCCCCAAGCTGCTGCGCTCGGCGGACCTGACCATCAGCGTCCCCGCGGACGAGGCGTTCGGGGTGGTGCCGCTGGAGTCGATGGCGTGCGGGACGCCGGTCGTGGCCTCGCCGGTGAGCGGGCACCTCGACTCGGTCATCGAGAACGTGACCGGTATCCACGTCCCGCCGAACCGTCCGGTCGAGATGGCACGGCGGATCCGCGCCCTGCTCGCCGACCCGACGCACCGCGCCGCGCTGGGTATCGGCGCCGTCGACCGGGTCCGTTCCCGCTACTCCTGGGAGCGGGTCGCGAACGAGACCATGAAGGTGTACGAGGCGCTGCTGTCCGTGCCGGAGCCCATGTCCGCGGGCGCCGGCGCCGACGAAGACGAGCTGCTCGATGAGGTCTGACCTCGCCGGGGCCGTGACCTCGGCCGTGACCTCCGCGGAGGACCGGCGGAACGGCCCCCGCGCCGATGACAGGCCGGCGCCGACGGGCGGGCGTCGATGCGGGCCGGGTCCGGGTACGCCTCAGTAGGACCGGCCGAACAGGATCCGCCGGCCGTACGCCGAGGGCTGCCCGCAGCGGAAGCAGATGCCGGTCTCCTCGGGCGCGTCGAGCGGGATGCACCGGGGAGTCGCGGCGGTGTCGGCCTTGATCTCATCCTCGCACTCGGTGCGGCCACAGTGGAACACCCGCGCCCAGCCGCCGTTCATCTGCGCCGGGAACGGGTCCCACGAGTCGATGTCGGCGGTGTGCTCCTCGCGGTAACGCTCCGCCCGCTCGTACAGGAACGCCTGGAAGTCGTCCAGGATGCCGGGCAGCACCTCGGTGACGCGGTCGAGCGGGATCTGCTCCTTGCCCTGGTCGCCCAGGCGGCGGGCCAGCGTGACGACGCCGCCGTCGAGGTCGCGCGGACCGAGCTCCAGCCGGACCGGCACGCCGCGCATCTCCCAGTCGTTGTACTTGAACCCGGGCGAAAGTTGCGGCCGGTTGTCGTCGACGTGCACCCGGATGCCGGCCTTCTTCAGCTTCGCCGCGAGCTCCCGCGCGGCCGGGATCGTGCGCTCCGCGGCGTCGCCCCGGCCGATCGGCACGATCACGACCTGGTACGGCGCGATGCGCGGCGGCAGCACGAGGCCCTTGTCGTCGCCGTGCGTCATGATCACGCCGCCGAGCATGCGAGTGCTCATGCCCCAGGACGTGGTGTGGGCATAGACCAGCTTGCCCTCTTCATCCTGGTACTGGATGTCGAAGACCTTGGCGAAGTTCGTCCCAAGGTAGTGTGACGTGCCGGCCTGCAGGGCGCGGCCGTCGCGCATCATACCCTCGATCGTGAAGGTGCGCTCGGCGCCGGCGAACCGCTCGCTCGGCGTCTTCTCCCCCGGGATCACCGGCATCGCGGCCAGTTCGCGCGCCACGCCCGTGTACGCGTCGAGCGCCCACATCGTCTCGCGCATCGCGTCGTCCGCGCTCGTGTGCGCGGTGTGGCCTTCCTGCCAGAGGAACTCGGTGGTGCGCAGGAACATGCGCGGGCGCAGCTCCCAGCGCACGACATTGGCCCACTGGTTCAGCAGCAGCGGCAGATCGCGGTGCGAGTCGATCCACTTGGCCATGTACTCGCCGATGACCGTCTCGGAGGTGGGCCGCACGACCAGCGGCTCCTCCAGCTCCTTGCCGCCCGCCACGGTCACCACGGCCAGCTCCGGCGAGAACCCCTCGACGTGCTCGGCCTCGCGCCGGAAATAGGACTCCGGGATGAACATGGGGAAGCAGGCGTTGTCGTGCCCGGCCTCCTTGATGCGGGCGTCCAGATCGGCCTGTAGCAGCTCCCACATGCGGTAGCCGTACGGCCGGATGACCATCGTGCCGCGCACTGGGCCGCGGTCGACCAGCTCGGCCTGGATGACGATCTCGTTGTACCAGGCGGAGAAGTCTTCGGACTGCGGAGTGACACCTTCCCGACTCACGCTGCCGAGGGTACCGGCCCGGGAACGTGCGCGCGGCGCTCCGGCAGACTCGACCCGCAACCGGAACGCCCCTTTACGCGCGGCACACCGGCGTTCGTCTACCGTACGAACGTGCCCGACGTGTCGCCGCCGGAGGCGGAACAGAAGAAGACCAAGCCGGAGAAGAAGCGATCGCTCCTGCGGGAGACCCTCGGCCTGATCGCCATGGCGCTCGTGCTGTCGCTGCTGATCAAGACCTTCCTGGTACAGGCGTTCTTCATCCCCTCCGAGTCGATGGAACGCACCCTGCACGGCTGCGCCGGCTGCACGGGTGACCGCATCCTCGTCTTCAAGCCCGGCTACTGGTTCCACGGCCCGAACCCCGGCGACATCGTCGTGTTCCGCGCGCCGTCGTCGTGGGAGCCCGAGACGCGGATCCCCACCTCCCACAACCCGGTGCGCCACGCGCTGAGCTGGGTGGGCGGGCTGTTCGGCCTGCCCCAGGCGAACGAGAACGACTTCGTCAAGCGGGTCATCGCGGTGGGCGGCCAGACCGTGCAGTGCTGCGACGCCCAGGGCCGGGTGATGGTCGACGGCCATGGCATCAACGAGCCGTACGTCTACCAGGACGACCACCGGCAGTTCGGGCCGGTCACCGTGCCCAAGGGCCGGCTGTGGGTGATGGGCGACCACCGGTCCGACTCGGCCGACTCGCGGTTCCACATGGACGACGGCCACCAGGGCACCATCCCGGTCGACAGCGTCATCGGGCGCGCCTTCGTGATCGTGTGGCCGCCCTCGCGCTGGAACATCCTCTGATCGGTCAGGCGGCGCCCGGCAGCTCCACGTCGAACTCGACGCCGACCTCGTCGGCGAGCTTCAGCGCGCCGAAGAACGCCGAATAGGGCTTGATCCCCCAGTGGGACTGCACCACCGTGGCCGAGCCCGACGCGCGGCCGTCGGCAATGCGCCCGCGCACGGTGACCGGCCGCGTCTCGCCCATGATCGTCAGCTCGCCGTCGATCGTGAACGACTCCGGCGCGCCCGTGACGGCGGTCGACCGGAACATGATCATCGGATACTCGCCGGCCCGCAGGATCTTCTCCCGCAGCACCTTCTTGATCTCCGCGCGGTCCGCGTCGGTGAGCGGCCTGACCCCGCCGACGCCCTCGCGGACCTCGAACGAGCCGACCTCGGCCTCCAGGGTGACGGCGCACCGTGCGGTGTCGGACGTGTCGATCACCGCCTCGCCGGACCAGCGGGTGACATTGATCGTCAGGTCGTGCCCCGCCTTGCGGCCCAGCCCGCTGCGGCCGGTCCTGACCAGAAGCCGCCCCGTGTCCGGCCCCAGCACGCGCGTACCTGTGATCTCCCTCATGCTTTCAGGCCATGTCGCCCCGAGGAGAGCCGGTGCGGGGCGGGGAGGCACCCGGACGGGCGCCTCCGGCCGGACTCGTCGCGGGGCCCGTGCGCAGACCGATGGCACGGACGATCTCCCCGATGGTGCGGAACTCCCGGTCGTCCGGCAGCCCCGAAACCGCCTCGATCACCGATCGGGGCGCCTTCTTGCTCCGCAGACGGGAGAGCAGGCGCCGCCGGTCGGCGGGGAACTCGCTCGGGGGGAGGTGCCGGGTCAGCTCGGCGCGCCGGGCGACATCGATGGGCGACACCCCGCGCACCGACCACCGTGCCGGCCCCTCGGGCCGGTCGCCGCCGCCCTCCACGCGCACCGGATCTCTGCCCGCGACCAGATCCTTCGTCTCCTCACGGAGGCGATCGGAACGGGCCCCGCCCTGCTTGTCGCTCTCGCGCTGCATGTAGACCTCACCTTTCGGATAGCCCCCACGGGCGCACCCCCGGCACGCCGACGTTCCGGTTCGACCTCCCTCGCAGGGGAACGCCCGAGATCCCTCGGTTCGAAGCAGACGGTCGCGCAGGGTGACCATCCTCTCTCCAGCGGCCCTACCCGACGCGAGGGCCCACGAACCCTGAACGGCCACGAATCGGCAGGTCGCGATGGCGGAACGCCCGGTTCGTGCCGAGCGGGCGACGTCGGCGCGGACGGCCGCGAGGTCGACGGAGAGTCACCTTCCGGGAGCGTCCCCGGGCTCCGCGGGAACGAAGACCGCGAGCGCGGCTCGATGCCCGTCTCGCGGGCGAAGTGGTTCAGCCGCGGCACGGCACGGCCGCGGCGCGGTCCCGCGGCGACCGCGCCGAAGGGCCGCCGGTCCGGCCGGCTCGCTCGGTCCACGTGGGGCATGAACCGCCGTATCCCCCTTGCCGCGGGAATCACGCGATAGATCACATTCTCGGCACTCCATCTCGGGGTTGGTCGTTCCAGGGCCATGGACTGCAATAGGCTGCTCGCCATGAGTCACCCGGAACGGCTCGGAACCTCGGGTGGCGGGCAGGTCAGCGCTTTCGCGGAGCCCCTCGTGCTGAACGGGAACCACTCGCTGGCCGAGTTCGCCACGGGTCATGGGCTCAAGCAGAGCGCCGCTCGTCCCCCCCTCCGCCGGTACATCCGCCAGGTCTGGGAGCGCCGCCACTTCATCTGGGCTTTCGCCTCGGCCAAGAGCGTCTCGATGTACACCGAGTCGCGGCTCGGCCAGCTCTGGCAGGTACTGACGCCGCTCCTGAACGCGCTCGTCTACTACCTGATCTTCGGTCTGCTGCTGGGCCGGAGCGGAGATGTGACGCACTACATCCCGTTCCTGGTGATCGGCATCTTCTTCTTCTACTTCACCCAGCGATCGGTGACGCAGGGCGCCAAGTCGGTGCAGACGAACATGTCGCTGATCCGCGCCTTGCACTTCCCGCGTGCCACGCTGCCGTTCGCGTACACGGTCGTCGAGCTGCAGCAGCTCTTCGCGGCCCTGACCGTCCTGTTCGTGATCATGCTGGGCTTCCGCGAGTGGCCCGGCCTGCACTGGCTCCTGATCATCCCGGTGCTGCTGCTGCAGCTGCTGTTCAACATCGGCATCAGCCTCATCGTGGCACGCATCGGCGCTTTCGTGCCCGACCTCAGCCAGCTTCTGCCGTTCATCCTGCGCACCTGGCTGTACTTCTCCGGCATCATGTTCTCGACGTACGCGCTGACGTCGAAGCTGCCGCGCTGGGGGATGCGCCTGATGGAGGCCAACCCCGGATCGGTGTACGTCGAGCTGGCCCGCCGGTCGCTCATGGGGTCCTACCGCGCGGACCTCGCGCGCATGCAGGCGAAGTTCTGGAAGCAGTGCAACACTCCGGGGACGACACCGAAGACGATCACGAAGGCCGCCAACGCGTGCAAGCAGCACGCCGAGCTGGCCTCCACCAACCACATGATCTGGTGGTACGCGATCGGCTGGGCCGTGGTCGCGTTCGTCGTCGGTTTCCTCTACTTCTACCGCGCCGAGGAAAGGTACGGCCGTGGGTGACGCCGTCAAGGAGAGGGTCGGGTCCGAGACGCCAGAGCGGTCGGCGCCGCCCGTGGTGATCGACCCGAACCGCATGCCCATCGTGGTCGTGGACGACCTGCACATCGTCTACCGCGTGTACGGCGGCGGCGAGAAGGGCAACGCCACGAGCGCCCTGCGCCGCATCCTCCGCCGTGAGAGCCGGCCGTCGATGCGCGAGGTCCACGCGATCCGCGGGATGTCGTTCGTCGCCTACAAGGGCGACGCGGTCGGCGTCATCGGCACCAACGGGTCGGGCAAGTCGACGCTGCTCAAGGCGATCGCCGGGCTGCTGCCCCCGCACAAGGGCGGGGTCTACACCGACGGCCAGCCGTCGCTGCTCGGCGTGAACGCCGCCCTGATGAACGACCTGACCGGCGAGCGCAACATCGTGCTCGGCTGCCTGGCCATGGGCATGACGCCGGACGAGGTCAAGAAGAAGTACGACGAGATCGTCAAGTTCGCGGGCCTGAAGGAGGGCTTCATCCACCTCCCGATGCGGGCCTACTCCTCGGGCATGGGCTCGCGGCTGCGGTTCGCCATCGCCGCGGCCAAGACGCACGACGTGCTGCTGATCGACGAGGCGCTGGCCACCGGCGACGCGAAGTTCCGGCGCAAGAGCGCGGCCAAGATCGACGAGCTGCGCGAGCAGGCCGGCGCGGTGTTCCTCGTCGCCCACCAGCTCGACTCCATCCGCGAGATGTGCAACCGGGTGCTGTGGGTCGACGAGGGCCGCCTGGTCATGGACGGCGACCCCGACGAGGTCGTCGACGCCTACATCGAGGCCACCAAGTGAGCCGCGGTCGCGGGTGACCGGCAGGCCGGCGCTCACCCGCGACCGGAGGCCGTGACCTCCATCCGCGGACTCGGCGGCATGCCGGGCGCGCGCGGCGGCGGCTCGGTGTGACGGTCCCGCGAAACGGCTCTGCGGGCGAGGCTCCGGGCGGGACGCCGGACGGCCGGCGGCCGGAGCCGGGTCACCCGGAGTCGGGAACCGCACCGTCGAGCGAGCCGTGCGACTCGACCGTCGACCAGAGGCGGACGAAGTTGCGCCGGTAGGCGGCGTACGTGGCCGCGTCCTCGGTGGTCAGCATCGCCTCGTCGTTGTGCCGCAGCCCCGGGACGGTGTCGTTCGGGCTGCCGGTGATCACGATCTTGCGGGGGCGGCCGGCGTACGTGCCGTCGATCAGCACGTACTTCGAGTGCACCCACGCGTCGACATCGTCGCCGGTCTCCGGGTCGACGTACTCGTAGTGGCCGGGGAGCATCTTCGGGCCGCCGTCGCGGGCGAGGATGCCGGCGGCGCGCCGGCCGAGGTTCGTGTAGGCGATCCGCACGTCGCAGCCCTGGTGGGCGAGCGACCACAGCCGTTCGGCGACGTCCGTGCGGGTCAGGTTGAACGTCGCGACCAGCACCGACGTGTGCGCCGCGCAGCCGACGTGCCCGAGCAGCCGGTACAGCGTGTCGGTGCGCGGCGACGACCCGGCGCGCGGGAACGTGTAGAACGTCATGCGGCCGCTGCGGGTGACGACGTAGTGGTCCTTGGCGTGGTGGCGGGCGGCCAGCGCGGTGAAGTAGCGGCCGTACGCGCGGTACAGCCGGGGGTCGCTGGTCGAGAAGGCGTTGTTCCAGGCGTTCACCCGGTTGCGCGTGGTGAGGTTGGCGGACGACTGCACGACGACGTCGGAGGCCCGGCCGGTACGCGAGAACAAGAAGAACTTATTGTGCATGATCCCGTCGCCGATGCAGCCCTTCACGCAGGCCACCACCCATGACGACCGGCGCCGGTTCGTACCGAGCGCACGTTCGAGGCTCCGGTAGGCGTCGTTGCCGCGGGTGCTCGCGTCGATGACGAGCTCGACGCGGACGCCCCGCCGCTTGGCCCGGATCAGTGTCCGCGCGAACGACGACGAGGTGAGCATGTAGACCGCGACGCGGACGAGCGCTCCCCTCGGCGCGCCCGCCACCAGCCGGTTCAGGTAGTGAGCGATCGCATTCTGCTCGCGCCGGGTCCCCGACGGGATGTTGAACACCGCACGCCCCAGCGGTCGTCGCCCCGGCGGCCGCGCCGCCTCCGGCGCGGACACGGCGCGGACCGGCGGGGGTACGGCGCCGGCCGGCGCGGGCGCGGCCAGCGGCATCCCCGGGACCGCACGTCCGGCCCGCGCCGGCGTCCCCGGCCCTGCGGGCGTCCACCGCGCGGCCGGCGGACGCGCCGGGAGGGCGCGTCCCACGGAAGGCGCAGCGGGCGGCGGCCCGGCCCGCCCGGCCGCCAGGGCCGGCGTCGTGCTCCCCAGGGCAGCGGCGCTCACCGCGGCGATCGCGACCCCCCGCATGTCGATCACCTCTCATCCGTGCCCTTGCGGCACACGTGGCTTATCTCGGCAGATTTCCGATCACGCACTGTAGCGTCATACTCACAATCGACACACGGGTAACCAAAGAAAAGCCCCGCAATGGGAGTGCACGGGGCAAGTGCCGCTGGGGGCGGGCTCAAGGCCGATCTACCGTCAACGCCGATCCACCTTCAGGGGAGACGCTCACCGCGAGGAAGGCCTCACGCCGAGCAGTGCCCCTGCCCCGGCACCGCTTCTTCCTCTTCTCCCTCTGCGATCCCGCTGGTCCCGGGGACCTCCGTTCGCCGTGACGGTGAAGGTGAACACGGACCGGTTCGTCGTGGTCTTGGCGGGCGGTGCTGATAGGACTTGAATGCATCCGGCCACACGAACCCGATCCTTCGATGGAGGTTGCCATGGCAGGCCGTCCGCCACTTCCGCACGAATTCCTGCCCGAGGTGCCGTCGTTCACGGTGACCAGCGACGACGTCACGCACGGGGAGCGGATGTCCGACGCCCAGGTCTTCGACGATTGGGGGTTCAGCGGCGGCAACGTCTCGCCGCACCTGCGCTGGGAGGGCTTCCCGGCGGAGACGAAGAGCTTCGCGGTCACCTGCTACGACCCCGACGCCCCGACCGGTAGCGGCTTTTGGCACTGGGTGCTGTACGACATCCCGGCCACGGTGACCGAACTGCCGGCGGGCGCCGGCAGCGGCGACTTCAAGGGCCTGCCCGAGGGCGCCAAACACGCCCGCAACGACTACGGGCAGAAGGCGTTCGGCGGCGCCGCGCCGCCGCCCGGAGCGCCACACCGCTACGTCTTCACGGTGCACGCCCTCGACGTCGACCGGCTCGGCGTGCCCGACGACGCCTCTCCCGCGGTCGTCGGCTTCAACATCACCGGCCACACGCTGGCCCGCGCCCAGATCGTGCCGGAGTACGGCCACTGAGCAGTGTGCCGGCGCGGCCGTGACGACCGCGCCCCGCGAGTTCCCGGGGCCGTACCCAGGGGTACGGCCCCGGCGTCGTCTCCCCCGGCGCGCGGAACGTGTGGTACGGACCCCGGTACCGGCGCCCGCCGGGCGGCACTCGCCGCGCCGCCCGCGGCCGTGCGGGCGGGGTGCGGTCAGAACGCCGGGCCGACCGCCACGACGTCGTGCGCGGTGATGTCGCCGCCGGCCACGCGGCCCTCGAACGGGAACCGGTCGCCGAACGCGGGCCGCAGGTCGGTCAGCCAGACCGCCGCCGGATCGTACCTGGCGAAGAAGGGGCGGCCCACGAACTCCGGGTCGCGGCACTGGATGAAGTGCAGCGCGAACAGCTTCTCGCCACCGATCTCCACGACCCCGTCGACGCAGACCTTGCCCGGCGTCGCCGACATGGAGGGGCCGCGCACGGTCCGGCACAGGCCGGAGACGTTCTTGTACGCGTCGCGGAAGATCTCGTATGCGCGGGCGAGGGGAACGGCGAAGTAGTCCTGCGGACCGGTGTCACGTTCCACGAACATGTAGTACGGCACCATGCCCATGGCGACCTGCCGTCGCCACAAGGTCTCCCAGGTGTCGGGCGCGTCGTTGATGGTGCGGATCAGCGGCGCCTGGGTGCGGATGACCGCGCCGGTCTGCCGGATCCGCCGGACCGCCTCGGCCACCATCGGCGTCTCGAGCTCGCGCGGATGGGTGAAATGCGCCATGAAGGCGAGGTTCTTGCCGGCCGCCACGACGTCCTCGAACAGCCGGAGGGTGTCGTCGGCGTCCGGGTCGGTGACCCAGCGCTGGGGCCAGTACGCGAGGGCCTTGGTGCCGATCCGGATCGATTCGAGCTGGTCGAGCTCCAGCAGCGGCTCGACGTAGCGGCGCAGCACCGGCTCCCCCATGATCATCGGGTCGCCGCCGGTGAACAGCACGCCGGTGACCTCGGGGTGGGCGGCCAGGTAACGCTTGAGCCGGTCGACGTCGTCGCCGGCCATCTTCAGGTCGGGCTCGCCGACGAACTGCGCCCAGCGGAAGCAGTAGGTGCAGTAGGCGTGGCAGGTCTGGCCCTGCTTGGGGAAGAACAGCACCGTCTCGGGGTACTTGTGCTGGACTCCCGGCATCGGCTCGTCCTTGAGCGTCGGGACGTTCAGCTGCAGCTGGCCGGCGGGGTGCGGATTGAGCTTCATCCGGACCTGGTGCGCGACGGCATCGATCTCCCGCTTGGGCGCGCCGCTGCGCAACAGGTCGGCGATGCGGGCGACGTCGTCCGGCGGGAGCATGTCCTCCTGCGGGAACGTGAGGCGGTAGATCGGATCATCGGGGGCCGCCGACCAGTCGATCAGCTCGTCGACCACGTAGCTGTTCGTGCGGAAGGGCAGCACCGTGGCGACGGCCTGGATCGCCAGGCGCTGTTCCGGGGTGAGGCCGGCCCGGGCGGTGAGATCCCCCAGGTGCTTCGCCGTGAAGGCGCGGAACCTCCGGCCGGTGGTGCGCACTGCGGCCGGTGCCGCGTCGTTGACCAGGGTCACGTTGACGTTACTCCTCCGAATCGTCGGGAAACGTGCGCTCAGCGCCCGCTTCCGGCCTCGCCGCCGGGCGGGCGCCCTTCTCCGCAATCCCTCTCTTCTCATGTCGGCCCCGGCGCCCGCGCGCCGCGGCGGGCCACGCTCCCCATCCCTATTGAACCGCTAAGTCACGTTTCTTACGAATTTGATACCCACCGGGACGGTTATCGATACGCGGCGGAGCGGTCCGCTGAACGATCAACGATCGACGGCCCCCGAGAGTTCAGCAACGACACAACCCTACGAACACCAACTTTTCCCACTGTTGCGACATACTGTCCGAGAAGTCCCGTCAGATGACAACAGCCACCTCGGTCACGCTGATCCCCGCCACCCCACGAGGAGAGATCGTGGGCAGACACCGCAAGCAACGCCGGCCGCGGCGCCGACCGGGCCCGTCCCCGCACCGCAGGGTCCGCGCGCGGCATCGGGCCGGCCGCAGGGTCGCGTTGCTCACCATCGGCGTGCTGCTCCCCTGCGCCGGCGGAGCGGCCGTGCTGGCCGCCTCCACTCGCCTCGAAGAACGCGCCGCGCCGTCCGCGGGCGTGCACCGCAGTGCCGAGCACCCGACCGCGCCCGTCCACGCACCGGCGGCCGCGCGCCCGAAGGCCGCCACCAGGCCGTCCGCGTCCGGCACGCCGGCGGCTGCCCGCCCCGCACCCGCGACCACCCGATCGGCGGCGGCCCTGCCGCCGGTCGCCTTCTCGCCGTACGCCGATGTGCTCACCTGGCCGCCCCTCGACCTGGCGAAGACCGCCGCGCGCACCCACGTGAAGGACTACACGCTCGGCTTCGTCGCGGCGGGCACCGGCTGCACGGCCGCCTGGGGCGGCATGACCGCGCTGGACGACGCCGTCGTCCGCCACCTCATCCAGCAGGTTCCCGGAACGCTCACCGTCTCCTTCGGCGGCCCGCACGGCGTCGAGCCGGCCGAACGGTGCCGCACCGGAGAGCTCGCCGCCCGGTACGCCGCGGTGCTGGCGGCGACCCACGCCGACCGGTTCGACTTCTACCTGACGGAGACCGAACTCGCCGACGGCGCCGCGACCGCCCGCCGCACCCAGGCGCTCGCGCAGCTCCAGCACGACCACCCCGGTCTGCGGATCTCCTTCACGCTCCCGGTCCGCCGGTCCGGCCTGTCGGCGGACGCCCTGTCGGCCCTGTCGTCGGCCGCCGACGCCGGCCTGGAGGTCTCGACCGTCGACCTCGCCCCGCCCGCCGGTACCGCGTCCGCCGTGATCGCCTCGGCGACCGCCGCGAACTCCCAGCTCCAGCGCCTCTACCGGCAGAACGCGCCGTCCGTCTGGCGGCGCATGTCCATCGCACCCGTGATCGGCGTGGGCGCGAGCGGTGCCGGCCTGCGGCCCGCCGGCGCCCGCGGCCTGCGGGACTGGGCCGCCGAGACCGGCCTGGGCGGCCTGTCGATGTGGTCGCTGACCCGCGACGCGCCGTGCGCCGCCGACACCAGCGTGCTCGACGACACCTGCAGCGGGCTCGACGAGAAGGCCGGCGGCTTCGCCGCGATCCTCGGCGGATCCTGATCTTCGGCTCCGGTTGCCCCCGGCGGACGCGGGTACTCCCTGGCGGTCGGCACCGGCGTACCTATCCTGAGACCACAAGCGGGGGATCCGGAGGAGTGACAGTGAGCTCGCCAGCGGTTTCGCGCGGCAGGGACCGCTCGTGAGCCGCACGGGCGCGACGCCCGGCGTGCGGATCGCCGTCGACGCGATGGGCGGCGACCACGGGCCGGAGGAGATCGTGACCGGCGCCCTGCTGGCCGCGCGCGAGAACGGCGTACGGCTGGTGCTCGTCGGGCAGGCGCCGCGGGTCCGCGAGATCCTGCGCGCGCACGACGCGCTCGGCGAGATCCCCGTCGTGCACGCCGAGGACGCCCTCGCCATGGACGAGGGCGCGCTGGCCGTCTGGCGGCGGCCCCGCTCGTCCGTCGCGGTCGCCTGCCACCTGATCCGCCGCGGCCACGCGGCCGCGCTGGTGTCGGCCGGGTCCACCGGCGGCGTGGTCGCCACCTCCCGGCTGCGGCTGCGCGGCCAGCCCGGCGTGATGCGGCCCGCGCTGGCCGTCGTGCTGCCGACCCGGCCCCGTCCGACGGTGCTGCTGGACGCCGGGGCCACCGCCGACCCGAAACCGGAGATGCTGGTGCAGTTCGCCACGCTCGGCACCGCGTACGCGCGGATCAGGCTGGGCGTCGAGTCGCCGCGCGTCGGGCTGCTGACGATCGGCGAGGAGGCCGGCAAGGGCAACAAGCTCACCCGGCGGGCGCACGAGCTGCTCGCCGGTGACCCGCCGGGCATCGAGTTCTGCGGCAACGTGGAGGGCGGCGACCTGCTCGCCGGCACTGTCGACGTCGTCGTCACCGACGGGTTCACCGGCAACGTCGCGCTCAAGACGCTCGAAGGGGCGGTCCGCATGGCGGTGGCCGAGACTCACGCCGCGGTCACCGCCAGCCGCACGGCGCGGGCCGGCACGCTGCTCCAGCGGCGGCAGCTCCGCCGGCTGCGCGACCGCCTGGATCCGGAGACGCACGGCGGCGGCGTGCTGCTCGGGCTGAACGGCACGGTCGTGATCGCGCACGGCGCCGCGCGGGCGCCCGCCGTCGCGGCGGCCTGCGTGCTCGGCCGCGACCTGGCCGCCGGACGGATCGTCGAGCGGATCGGCGAGGGCATCGCCGCCTTGCGCCCGCACCGCTTCCCCCGCCGCCCGCACGGCGACGCCGACGCCGCCGAACCGTCCTGAAGAAGCGCGGGCCGGGCGCAGTGTCCCGGCCCGGCAGCGCGGGTGACCGCGCCCACGGCCCCCATCCCGGACATTCAGGCCGGGCGCTGCGGCGAGCGGCCGGCCGGGCCGCACGGTCGGGTCGCCGCCGCCCCTCGGATGGCGTGCCTGGCGCCCGCGCCTGCCCCGCACCGGCCGCACCCTGCCCCGTCGGCCCCGCGCCGATCACGCCGCGCCGGCCCCGCGCCGACCGCACCGTGCCGCGTTCCGTACCGGCCGCGCCGTGCCGCGCCCGGGGCCGGACGCACGGGGTACCGGATCGCGCGCAGCGCGGCAAGCACGCTCGCTCCATTCGGTCCGGACGTGGGACTGCCCACACTGCGGCGCGGAGCCTTCCGGCGGCCGGTCACGGGCGGTAAGCAGGTACCGACAGCGAAGGGACGGAGGTTCGTCGTGAACCGGCAGTACGACATCGTGCTCTTCGGTGCCACCGGCTTCACCGGCGGTCTCACCGCCGGGTACCTGGCGAAGCACGCCCCCGGCGCCTGGGCGCTGGCCGGGCGCGACCAGGCCCGGCTCGCGGCGGTGCGCGAGCGGCTCGGCCTCAGCGACCTGCCGCTGCTGCACGCCGACGCGGGCGACGCGGCGTCGCTGCGCGAGCTGGCCTGCGCCGCCCGGGTGGTGATCAGCACCGTCGGCCCGTACACGAGGTACGGCGAGCCGCTGGTCGCCGCGTGCGCCGAGGCCGGCACCGACTACGTCGACCTCACCGGCGAGCCGGAGTTCGTCGACCTGATGTACCTGAGGCATCACGCCCAGGCCGTTGAAACCGGCGCGCGGCTCGTGCACGCCTGCGGGTTCGACTCGGTCCCGCACGACCTCGGCGTCTACTACACGGTGAAGCACCTGCCCGCCGGCGTGCCGCTGAAGGTGCGCGGATACGTCCAGGCGAACGCCGCGTTCTCCGCAGGCACCGTGCACTCGGCGCTCACGGTCGCCGCGCGCGGCCGGGAGACCCTGCGCGCGCACCGGGAACGCCTGGCGGCCGAGCCGCCGGCACCGCGCGGCCGGCGGATCCGCGCCGGTGGCGGGCGCCCGCACCGAAACCCCGGCCTGGGCGTCTGGGCGCTGCCGATGCCCACCCTCGACCCTGACGTCGTCCGCCGCTCCGCCACCGCCCTCGACGCGTACGGCCCCGACTTCTCCTACGGGCACTACTTCGCGGTCAAGCACCTGTCGATGGCCGCCGGGCTGGCGGCCGGGGCGGCCGGCCTGCTGGCGGCCGCCCACGTGCCGCCCGTACGCGACCTGCTGCTGCGCCGGTTCACGCCGGGTCAGGGGCCGTCGGCGGACAAGCGGGCGCGGAGCTGGTTCAGCGTGCACTTCGGCGGCGAGGGCGGCGGCCGAAAGGTCGTGACCAAGGTCTCCGGCGGCGATCCCGGCTACGACGAGACCGCCAAGATGATCGCCGAGGCGGCGATGTGCCTGGCCTTCGACGACCTGCCGGAGACGGCCGGCCAGATCACCACGGCCCAGGCCATGGGCGACGCGCTGCTCGCGCGCCTGCAGCGCGCCGGCATCGCGTTCACCCTGGTCGGCTCCACCGGCTGACGCGCCGCGGGGAACCTCCCGCGCACGGGCGGGTGCGCGCACGGCGGGCCGGCCGCGCCCACCGCCATGCCACGGGATATCCGGCCGCGTCGCGGCCACGCGTCGATAGGCTGAAAAGACGCCGCGGCCCGAAGGCCGCATGAGCCGTACTCACGAGGATCCGCATGTCCGACCCGCAGCACGTTCTGACGACTCGCGTCCAGGCCGCCCTCGGCGCCGCGTTCGGAGCACCCGACGCCGATCCGGTGATCCGTCCGTCGCAGTTCGCCGACTACCAGGCGAACGTCGCGCTGCCGCTGGCCAAGCGGCTGGGCCGCAAGCCGCGCGACGTCGCCGCCGAGATCGTGGCGCACCTCGACGTCTCCGGCGTGTGCGAGAAGGTGGAGATCAGCGGGCCCGGCTTCATCAACCTCACGCTGAGCCCCGCCTGGATCGCCGGGCAGGCCCAGGCGATGCACGGCGACGAGCGGCTCGCGGTCGAGCCGATCGAGCGGCCGCGCACGACGATCGTGGAGTACTCCTCGCCGAACATCGCCAAGGAGATGCACGTCGGACACCTGCGCACGACGATCGTCGGCGACGCGATCGCGCGGATGCTCGACTTCCTCGGCCACCACGTGATCCGCGACAACCACGTCGGCGACTGGGGCACGCCGTACGGCATGCTGATCGAGCTGCTGCTCGACGTCGGCGAGGGCTCCGAGGAGGCCGGACTCCTCGAGACCGACCCGAACGCCTTCTACCAGATGGCACGGCAGCGGTTCGAGAGCGACCACGACTTCGCGCTGCGGTCCCGGGAGCGGGTCGTCAAGCTGCAAAGCGGCGACCCGGAGACGATGCGGCACTGGCAGCGGCTGGTCGAGCTGTCGAAGATCTACCTGAACATGATCTACCGGCGGCTCGGCGTCACGCTCACCGACGATGACATCCGGGGCGAGAGCTTCTACGACGACATGCTCGGCCAGACCGCCGACGAACTGCGGGACAGGGGCCTGGCGACGGTCAGCGAGGGCGCGCTGTGCGTGTTCCCGCCCGGGTTCAAGGGCCGCGACGGCGAGCCGCTGCCGGTGATCATCCGCAAGAGCGACGGCGGCTACAACTACTCCACCTCTGACCTGGCCACGATCCGGTACCGGGTCGACAAGCTGAACGTCGATCGGATGATCTACGTGGTCGGGGCGCAGCAGGCGCTGCACTTCCAGATGGTGTTCGCGGTGGCGCGGATGGCCGGCTGGCTGCCCGAGCACGTCAGTACCGAGCACGCCCGGATCGGCAACGTGCTCGGCCCCGACGGCAAGATCTTCCGCACCCGGAGCGGCCGGTCGATCAAGCTGACCGAGCTGCTCGACGAGGCGGTCGAGCGGGCCGGCGCGGCGTTCGATGAGGTACCGCACGACGAGGCGTTCGACGAGGAGACCCGGCGGCGCATCGTCGAGGCGGTCGGCATCGGCGCGGTCAAGTACGCCGATCTGTCGACGGCGCGCGACAGCGAGTACGTCTTCGACTTCGACCGGATGATCTCCTTCCGGGGCAACACCGGGCCGTACCTGCAGTACGCCACGGCCCGGATCCGGTCGATCTTCCGGAAGGGCGGGCTCGTCCCGGAGGAGGCGACCGGGCCGATCGTGATCGGGCACGAGGCCGAGCGGGCGCTCGCCCTGCACCTGCTGGGCTTCGGCGCCGCGGTCCGGCAAGCCGGCGCGGCCGCCGAGCCGCACCGGCTGTGCGCGTACCTGTTCGACCTCGCCTCGGCGTACACCACCTTCTATGAGAACTGCCCGGTGCTGCGCGCCGGCGACGAGGCCACGAAGGCGTCCCGGCTGGCGCTGTGCGCGCTCACGCTGCGCACCCTGGGCAAGGGCCTGGAGCTGCTCGGCATCACTAAAATATCTTTTTCATGAGGAAATTATAGCAAATGG